>NZ_JAHEBP010000031.1 GCF_024642165.1 Demequina sp. | reverse complement strand
GCGACCACCACATCGACCACCTTCACGCGCTCGAGTGGAGTCTCGTTGGGGTGATGGAACACCAGGTGTCGAGCGCCACCCGCGGTGGCGAAGATCATGCCGTGCCCGCCGTTCAGCGGCCACAGCGGCTCGGGGCGCTGGACCCACGGCCCCAGGATCGAGCCCGACTCGGACCGCGCCACGCCCATCGCGTAGCCCTCCTCGCCGAAGCTCGACCAGAGCATCAGCAGCGCACCCTCGGGCGATCGCACCACGAATGGACCGTCCGTGAACAGCGGATCCTTCGCGAGGTTGAGCTCCTCGGGCGGCTCCACACCGTCGGGGAACCACAGGGGCTTGCTCCACGCCGCGGACGACGCCCTGAACAGCAGCGCAGGCGGCCCGGCTGGCTCGCGCAGGTCCCCGCTCAGTGGTCGCGCGTACATCTCGCCGTCCGCGAGCCCCGGGGCGCCGCCGAGCGCTCCCTCGGCCCCCCGGCTGTAGACCAGCCACGGGCGGCCGCTCTCATCGACGTACAGGGTGCCGTCCAGGCACGGGACGTCCGTGGGGGTCACGGGCCCGGCGCTCCAGGGAACGTACGGCCCCGTCGGGTCGGTGGACACCAAGACCGCGACGCCGCGCACGTGGGTCTCGGACGAGGCGAAGGTGGCGAAGAGGAAGTAGCGCCCCCGGTAGCGATGCACCTCGGGCGCCCAGAACTGCGTGTCCGCCCAGAACCCGGGCGGCGGCCGGAACGCGGGGAACGGCCCGTGCCAGGTCTCGAGGTCCTCGCTGGTGTAGCAGTCGAATCCCGTGCCGGGCCCTCCCCACAGGTTGTGGTCCGTGGTGCCGAAAAGCACGAACGAGCCGTCGGCGTCGACGATGAAGGGGTCACGCATCCGGATGTCCGAGAGGCGCAGGACTGCTCCGTCGCCCACGGAATTCGAACCGCGCACGGGCGCGGTGGTGGGCTCGGGGACCGCCATGGCTCGACCTCCTCGTCGACAGTGTGGGCACCACACTCCGCGACACTGCGCCGGATAGGAAGTTCGCATCACCTATTGATCGTTAGGCCCAGGCTTTCGCTAAACGGCGACATCGGGGATGACTCCCCGCACGTTAGGCTGATCCTCACGATCCCGGCGCGGGCGCCGGAGCCACGAGGAGGACCATGGAGATCGCGATCCCGACACTCCGGTACTTCACGGTGCTGGCCCAGGAGCTCCACTTCGGGCGCGCCGCGGAACGGCTGACCATCTCCTCCCCGTCGCTCAGCCAGCAGATCGCCGGGCTTGAGCGCACCGTGGGCGGCCGCCTCTTCGACCGCACCTCGCGGTCCGTGGCGCTCACGCCCTTGGGCGCGGCGCTGCTGCCGCACGCGACGCGGGTGGTCGAGGCGCACGACGACCTCACCGCCTGGGTGAGCGAGCAGCGGTCGCCCGGCGAGACCACGCTGCGCCTCGGGGTGGTGGCCGCCGGCGCCGGCCCCCTCACTGCCGCCATCATGACGGCCGTGTCGCACATCCCGCACCTGCGGCTCGAGATGCGACGCGTGGGATTCTTCGACGTGCAGGAGGAGCTGGTCGCGAGGCGCGTCGACGCCGTGCTCGCACCCGCCCCGCTCCCCCACGACGACGACCTGTTGGCCACCGCGCCGCTGTGGACCGAGCCGCGCGTGCTGATCATGCGCGCCAGCCATCCACTCGCGTCCCGTGCGTCGATCTCGATCGACGAGGTGGGCGACGAGACCTTCGTCGCGGTGTCCGGAGACCACGCCGATGCCATCGCGTGGTGGACCGTGGACCCACGCCCCGACGGCTCCCACCCGCGCCTGGGACCGCGCGCGGACGATATCGAGGGACTCCTCGAACTCGTGTCCGCGGGCATGGGGGTCAACATCGCCGCCGCCTCCGCGGCGGCGCACTACCCGCGCGCGGATCTCGCCTTCGTCCCCATCCGGGACATCGAGCCGGCGACCGTCCTGCTGTGCACCCGGCGCCGGCGTGAACCGGTGGTCGCGGCGTTCGCGGAGATCGCGCAAACGGAGGCCCGGCGCGCGTGGGCCGAAGGCGGTGCCCCCCGCGGCACAGTTGACGCGGATCGATAGGCTGCGCCTCACGAAACGTAGGGATGTCGAACTGGCATCGACGGCACCCCTCCCCCGATGCTGGTACTCAACTGCCCGACGAATACGCGGGCGGTGGCCCAACAAGGAGGTTGGCTTGATGTCCCCGAACGATGCGCCCGCGCTGTCGCCCACCCACGCAGGGATCCTTCCCGGCGCGCCCAAGCCCTACTACCTCGACGCCGGCGAGGGCGAGAAGTCCGTAGTGTTCGACACCCTGTTCACCATCCTGCTCACAGGCGACGAGACGGACGACGAGTACGACGTCTTCAGTTGCGAGGGCAACGCCGGCGACATCATCCCGGCCCACATCCACCCCTTCACCCACGAGATCTTCTTCATCGTCGACGGCGCCGTCCACCTGTGGATGGACGACGAGCAGGGCTTCAAGGCCGACAAGGTGCTGACCTCGGGCGGGTTCGGCTACGTGCCCAAGGGCACCATCCACGCCTTCCGCATGGAGGCGACGTCGAAGATCATGGGCGTCAGCTCCGCGGGCTTCGCCCGCTTCTTCCACGCGATGGGCACCCCGACGGAGAAGCCGGGCATTCCCGCCCCGCAGGAGTTCTACATCCCGTCGATCGACCAGATGCGGGCCGCCGGCGAGATGTACGGCACCGTCTTCCGCCCCGACTACAACTTCCTTGACGACTGAGCCCGCGGGAACGGCCGTGCTCCGCGACCTGGTGTTCGCGGAGCCGACCGGCTTCCGGCCGCTCAGCCTGGACCTGCACCGCGCCCCCTCGGCCGGCGCGCCGGTGGTGGTGTTCGTGCACGGCGGCGGCTGGCGGCTCGGAAGCCGCCGCACCATGTGCCCCACGATGCCGGGCGATCTGCCGTTCCGACGCATCGTCGCGGCGGGCCTCAACGTCGCGTCCGTGGACTATCGGTTAAGCGGCGAGGCACACTTCCCCGCGCAGGTCGAGGACGTGTGCGCGGCCCTCGACTGGATTCGCACTCAGGCGGACGAGTGGGGCGTCGACGCCTCGCGGATCGTGCTCTGGGGCGAGTCCGCCGGCGCCACCATCGCGTCGCTCGTGGCGCTGTCCGACGACGCCGATACCCGTGCCGGGATCCGCGGCGTGGTCGACTGGTACGGCCCCACCGACCTGGTGGCCGTGGCGGAGGGCCAGGATGCACTCGACGACCCGAGCCTGCGGGAGGCGGGATGGCTGGGCCACGCCGTGGGCGCGGATCTGTCACGCGCTCGCGAGGCGAGTCCCCTCAGCCACGTCAGGGCCGGAGCGGTGCCGTTCCACATCGCCCACGGCACGGCGGACCGGGCGGTCCCCGCCGCGCAGAGCGTGACGTTCGCACAGGCGCTGCTCGCGGTGGGCGCCGATGCGGAGCTCACCCTGGTGCCAGGCGCCGGTCACATGTGGCACGGAGACGTCGACCGCGACGCGCTGCTGGACAGCGCCATCGACTTCTGCGCCCGCGCGGCGGCGTGACGGGATCAGCCGGCGCGCAACCGTACGGAGATCTCCTGCGCCGTGGCTCGAAGCGCCTCGAGCAGCGGACCGCGGAGCGAGTCGACGTCGTGGCGGTTGGCGGCGACGGCGATGTTGATGGCCGCCACGGGCCGCTCACCGGGGCCGAACACCGGCACGGACACGGACCGCAATCCCGCGGCGACCTCCTGGTCCTGCAGGGCGTAGCCGTCGCGCCGGATGGGCTCCAGCAGCGCGTCGAGCGCCTCGAGGGAGCGCGCGGCATTGGGGCCCACCTGCGCGGAGAAGTCGTGGTCCGCGAGCATGGCGTGGCGCTCGTCGAGCGGCAGGTAGGCGAGCAGCAGCTTGCCCATCGACGTGTACGGCGCCGGCAGGGTCGATCCCACCTGCACGTTGGCCGTCACCAGGTCGGAGTTGCGCAGGCGCGCCAGGTAGAGCACCTGGTCGCCGAGCAGCACCGCGAGGTTGACCGTCTCGCCTGTGGTCTCGGCCAGGTGCCGCAGCGGACGCTCGCTGGCCTGCACCAGGCTCGAGCCGCGCAGTGCGGCGGAGCCCAGCGTGAGGACTGCGACGCCGGGTCGGATGCCGCCGTCTTGGAGGCGCTCGACGAACCCGCCCTCCTCGAGCGTGGCGACCACCCGGAACGCGGTGGGCATGGGGATGCCGGTGCGGTCGCAGATCTCCCGCAGCTTGAGCACGGTCACGTTCTCGTCGAACAGCTTCAGGACGTCGAGGCCCTTCGCGAGCGCCTCGATGCGGTAGCGATTGCCGGACTTCGGTTCAACATCGGCTTTCATAAGGTGAAACTCTATCCTCTCGTCAACGCGGAGACAACGGTCCTAGGAGACCCTGAAGACGCGCAGCTGCAGCGCCAGGGTCGCGTAGTAGCCCACCAGGGTGGTGAGCTCGAACAGCACCTCGAGTCCCAGCTCGGCCACAGCCGCGGACCACGCGCCGTCGTCGAGGTCGCCGCCCAGCAGCGCGATGACCGAGCTCGCGATAAGCGCCTCGCGCCCGGCGAACGCGTCGGCGTCGAGGGCTCGCGTCGCGGCGATCTCCGCATCGTCCAGGCCCGCCGAACGGCCCACCGCCTCGTGCGACTCGCGCTCGAACTCGCTGTCCCAGTGCGCGGCAACGAGCAGTATCGCGATCTCCCGCTCGCGGTCGGTGAGGGATCCGGCGTACCGGAGCTCGGAGCCCACCCGCTGGAGCGCGGCGCCCAGCGCGGGTGCCAGCAGCATCGCGTTGAACGGGCCGCGCAGCGAGCCGTCCTCGCGGGTGAGCGCGAAGTGCTGGGGACCCTGAGCGCGCGGGCCTCCGGCGATCGCGCGATAGAGCGCGGACTGATCCTCGTCGAGCGCTTCCGGGCGAAGTCCTGGCAGCCGCGTCATCGGCACCTCCCTGTGCGTCGGGCGCGAAGTCCGGTCGAGGTTGACTCGGCATCGCTCTCGTCGTAGATTCAACCATTGAAAGTAGTTTTTGACCAATGAAAGCGAGATCAACGGTGATCACGAGCGATACCGAGGACGTCGGCCTCCACGCGGGCGGCTACGACTTCACGGTGCGCGTCTACCCGGCGCAGCGGCCCGACGGCACGCTGCTGGTCTGGCTGCATGGCGGCGCGTTCATCTTCGGCGATCTCGAGATGACCGAGGCGGACGCCACGGCGCGCGCCCTCGCGGTCCGCGGGACCAGCGTGGTCTCGGTGGACTACACGCTCGCGTCGCTCGACGTGCTGCCGGTACTGCCCCCTCCCCCGCCCGTGGACGGCATGCCGTCGCTCGAGGAGCTGCACGCCAGCCTCGCCGCAGCCGGCCCGCGGGCGCCCTACCCCGCCGCCTCGCTGCAGGTGGTGGCGGCGTTCGATTGGGCGGTCGAGCACGCCGAGTCCCTGGGCGCCGACCCAGCCCGGGTATCCGTCGGCGGTGCGAGCGCCGGAGGGAACCTCGCGGCGAGCGCCGCGGTGCGACTGCGTGACCGGGGCGAGTCGATCCCGGCCACGGAGGTGCTGATCTACCCGGTGCTCCACGCCGAGTTGCCCGCGGCGGATGAGGAGCTCCTCGAGCGGATCGCGGACCTTCACCCGGCGCTCGACTTCCCGCCGCACATCACCCGGGCGCTGAACGCCAACTACCTCGACGGCGCCTCCCCCGACGACGCGTACGCGTTCCCCGGCGGCCATGACCCTCGCGGGCTGCCCCCGACGCTCATCGTCACCGCCGACAAGGACCGCCTGCGCGCCTCCGGCCAGGTGTACGCGGCCGAGCTCGCCGGCGCCGGAGTGGACGTCGAGCTGGTCAAGGAGCCGGCGGCGCTCCACGGCTTCCTGTCCGCGGTCGACGATCCCGCGCGGCACCGTACACTCGCCCGCATCTCTCGATACCTGACGGAGCACGCCGCATGAGCGCCGGCAACGACTGGCTCGGCCTCGAGGGCGCCCGCGTGCTCATCGCGGGCGCCGGCGGCATCGGCGGGGCCTGCGCGGCGGCCTTCGCCGAGGCAGGCGCCACGGTCGCGGTGGTCGATCGTGATCCAGGAGCCCTCAACGCGCTCGACCCGGCACCCGCCCATCGCATCGTCACGGACCTCACCGCGCGCGGCGCGGGAGCCCGGGCCGTCGACGAGGCGGCCGAGGCGCTGGGAGGGCTCGACGTGGCGCTCCACGCGGTGGGAGTCAACGATCGCCGGCCCGTCCTCGACATCTCCGAGGACGACTGGGAGCGGGTGATACGCGTCAACCTGCTGTCCGTCTTCGGATTCGCGCAGGCCGCGGGACGCCGCATGGTGGCGCAGGGTCACGGCAGGGTGCTCGCGCTGTCGAGCGTGTCGGGCCTGCTCGCCCACCACTCCCACGGCCCGTACGCCGCCTCCAAGGGCGGCATCAACCAGCTGCTGCGGGTCATGGCGCGGGAATGGGCGCCCAATGGGGTCACCGTCAACGCGCTCGCCCCGGGGTACATCGAGACCGCGCTCACCAGCCACCACCTCGACGCGGGCGGGCATCGCGAGGAGCTCACCCGTCTGGTGCCCGCCGGGCGGCTGGGCGTTCCCGAGGAGGTGGCGAGCGCGGCGGTGTTCCTCGCGTCGCGCCAGGCCGCGTTCATCACCGGGCAGGTGCACTACATCGACGGCGGGCGCACGCTTGTCTGAGCTTCACTCACCACCACCAGAAGAAGGGACGTCATGACCGACATCTACCCCCGCTTCGCGGGCAAGACGGTCCTGGTGACCGGCGCCGGCACGGGATTCGGCGCCGAGATCGCCGTGCGCGCCGCGCAGGAGGGCGCCACGGTCGCCGTGCACTACCGGAGTTCCAAGGCGGGCGCCGAGGCGACGCTGGCGCGCATCCGCGAGGCCGGCTCCGACGGCATCCTGGTCCAGGCCGACATCGGCAGCTGGGACCAGATCAAGGCGATGGCGGATGCCGTCTGGGCGGCCTTCGGCGGGCTCGACGTGCTGGTCAACAACGTGGGCGACGTCTCGAGCGAGCAGATGTCGTGGCGCGATCTCACCCAGGAGTCGCTGGACGCCGTCATCGACGTCGACGTCAAGGGCACGCTGCTGATGACCCACGAGTTCGGCGAGCGCATGCTCGAGCAGGGCCACGGCAACATCGTCAACGTGGGCTCCACGGTGATCGTGCGTGGCTCACCGCGCGCGCCCCAATATGCGGCCGCCAAGTACGGGATCCTCGGGATCACCAAGTCCTATGCCAAGGCGTTTGCGCCCGCTGTGCGCGTCAACACGTTCGCCCCGGGATTCATGGAGACCGAGCGCCTCCTCACCCGCGAGGACTGGAAGGCCGGGCGCCGCGAGGTGCTCATCTCCCAGACCCCGATGGGCCACATCCCGCCGCCCGAGTTCGTCGCCGGCGCATGCCTGTGGCTCGCGACGGAGGAGGCGGCCCACCTCACCGGCGGCTACATGCTCGCCGATGGCGGCTTCAACATGGTCGGCGCCTGAGCGCGGACCTCATCCCAGACATCACCCCCTGAAAGGCAAGCCATGAAGCTCATCACCTTCGACCAGGGCCGCGTCGGCCGGCTCGAGCTCGAGGAGGGCACCGTCATCGAGCTCGACGTGCCCTCGACCCGCGAGTACTTCGAGCGCGGCGGCGACGTGGGCGAGACCGGCGAGCGCCTGCGCTACGAGGACGTCACGCTGCGCGCGCCCATCCGCCCCAAGAAGTTCTTCCACACCGCGGGCAACTTCATCGACCACCACAACGAGCTCACCGCCGTCGACTGGTCGCACCCCGTCCACAAGGGCATCGTGTTCTTCCAGAACCTGGACGCGATCATCGGCCCCGAGGACAACATCGTCTACCCCGAGGGGCTCACCAAGGAGCTGGACTACGAGCTCGAGCTCGCCATCGTCATCGGCAAGTCGGGCAAGTTCTTCGGCCCCGACGAGGCGGAGGACTACATCGCCGGCTTCACCGTGTTCAACGACATCACCGCGCGCGACATTCAGCGCAAGGAGATGGAGTCGGGCGTGTTCTCCTTCTCGAAGGGCATCGACACCTTCTGCCCCATCGGCCCGTGGATCGTCACCAAGGACGAGATCCCCGACATGCACAACATGGCGATGGAGCTGCGTGTCAACGGCGAGGTCCGGCAGCAGGGCAACACCAACAAGACCCGCATCTCCTGGCCGCACCTGGTCGCGTACCACTCGCCGCAGATCTACAGCGCGGGCGACCTCATCACCACCGGCACCATCTCCGGCGTCGCCGCCGTGCAGCCCAACCCGTTCGACTTCTACCTCAACCCCGGCGACGTGGTCGAGGCGGAGATCGAGGGCCTCGGCATCTTGCGCAACAAGGTGATCTCCTGGGAGGAGGCGTACGGCGAGCCGGCGCCGCAGCGGGTGGACTGGTGAGGCTGGCGAACCTCGCGGGCCGGCTCGTCCTCGTCACCGAGGACGAGCGGGCGATCGACGTCGCCGAGGCGTCCGGCGGCAGATACGGCCCCGACCCGATGTCCGCCTTCGCGGACTGGCGGGGGTTCGCGGTCTGGGCGCGGGAGACGCTCGCGGACGACCGCCCGGGCCTGCGCCGGAAGACGATCGACCGGACGATGCTGGGGGCGCCCGTGCCCCGGCCTCCGCAGATCCTGGCGATCGGCGTGAATTACCGCGAGCACGCGGACGAGGCGGGCTACCCGCCCGACAGCCTGCCGGTGACGTTCACCAAGTTCGCGTCCTCGCTGACGGGCGACCAGGCGCGGGTCGCGCTGCCCGAGGGCAACGTCGACTGGGAGGTCGAGCTGGTGGTCGCGATCGGCGTGGGC
Organism: Demequina sp.; assembly: GCF_024642165.1. Classification (GTDB taxonomy): domain Bacteria; phylum Actinomycetota; class Actinomycetes; order Actinomycetales; family Demequinaceae; genus Demequina. Next base: position 12,951 of record NZ_JAHEBP010000031.1, on the reverse strand, counting down.
GGCCACGCGATCGCCCGGGAGGACGCGTGGTCCCACGTCGCCGGGCTCGCCGTGAGCCAGGATCTCTCCGAGCGCGTCGCGCAGCTCGACGGGCGCTTCCCGCAGTTCTCGCTGGCGAAGTCGCACCCCGGGTTCTCCCCCGTGGGCCCCTGGCTGGTCACGCCCGACGCGCTGGAGGACCCGGCGGACCTGGCGATCTCCTGCGCGATCGACGGCGAGACCATGCAGGACTCGCGCACGTCGCGGATGATCTACGACATCCCCGAGCTCATCGTTCGCCTCTCCGCCGTGCTCACGCTCATGCCGGGCGACATCATCTTCACCGGCACGCCCGCGGGGATCGGCAATCGCCGCACTCCGCCGCGGTTCCTGCGCGCCGGAGAGACACTCGTGAGCCGCGTCGAGGGCGTCGGCGAGCTCACCACGCACCTGGTCTAGGCGAGGTCCTGGCCAACGCGACGGTGCCGGCGGTCAGCCCGCCGGCACCACGAAGGTGCTGAAGGAGTCCGCAGGCAGGGTGGCCGCGAGCGCCCGGTCGCCGATCAGATAGGACACGTCCACGGGATCCGCGCCGTCGTTGTGAACCACGAGCACCAGCGAGCCGTCCGGATTGAGGAACGCGAGCTGGTTCTCGAAGCCCGTGTAGCTGAGCGTGGGCACCACCCGGGCACCCGTCGCCACACAGTGGGAGACGTGCTTGAGCAGCTGGTACTCGTGGGTGAACCGGTGCGTCCGCGTGGCGGGGTCCACCACCACGAGCGAGTTCTGTGACCAGCCCCACCGGCTCACGCCGCCGGTGAGCAGCGCGATGTTCCAGTACATGTAGGCGCTGGCGCCGTGCGTGAAGAATGTCTTCATCAGCGTCCAGGCGTGGCGGGCGTAGCGCCAGTCGTTGAGGCCGTCGCCGCACTCCTGTTCCGTCTGGTAGATCGGCAGATCGGGGTGATCGTGGTGGAGGTGCGGCACCGCCCCCTTGCCCGCCCATTGCGCGCCCACGCCGCGCACCCACGAGCCTGCCGACGGGTCCTCGAGCACCCGCGTCACCAGCGCATCGTCCGGCCGCTCGAGCGTTCCCAGGAAGACGTCCACTCCCCGCGCGGCCATCTCCGGCCCCAGCACCGCCACGAACCGCGCGAGGCCCTCGGGCGTCCACGTGCAGCTGGGGAACGGCTGCGCGGAGTTGAACTCGTTCTGCGGCATCACCATGCCGATCGGGATGCCCAGCTCGGCGTACGCGTCGACGAAGCGCCCGAAGTACCGCGCGTACGCCTCGAGATGCGGCGCGTCGAGGCGGAACATGTCCGTGCCCTCGCGGCCCAGTTGATCGTCGCGGATGCCGTTGTCGACGTCGCCGAACGCCACGTGCGGGCGCGCGGCGGCGTAGTGGCCGTTGGTCTTCATCCAGGTGGGCGGGCTCCACGGCGACGCCCACAGGCGAAGGTCGGGACGATGCGCCTGCGCCGCCCGGATGAACGGCACCAGGGTGTCGTGGTCGTGGTCGATCGAGAAGTGCTCCAGCGCCAGGTCGCCCTCGACCTCGTCGTACGAGTACCAGTCGCGGGAGAAGTCGTTGGCCGCCACCGGCATGCGGCACAGGCTCAGATTGAGACCCGTGCCGGGCTCGAAGAGGTCGCGCATGATCGCGTCGCGGTCCCCGGCGTCGAGCAGGGCCAGCGCGTCCCAGCCCATCTCGTTGAACGACGCGCCGAATCCCTCGACGGCCTGCTGCGGCCGGTCGAGCTCGACGAACGCGGACGGCATGCCCGCGGGCGCCGCGAGCGTGGCGCCGTCGCGCTCCCGCCACGGATCGTCGCGCGTGGTGGTGACCCACCGCACGGCGACCATCAGTCCCCCACCGTGAGCGTCAGTGTCGCCGGGGCCAGCCCCGGCGCCGTCACCGTGACCTCGATGGTGCCGGACGCATCGTCCCCCGGCGTGCCGGCCTCCACCACCGCGAGCGCGCGGCCGTCGAAGGTGACCCACGTGCGGGCGTCGAACCTCTCCTCGGTGCACGGGTTGGCGCTGCACATCCCGGCGAGGCGTCCCGCTCCCCGCACCGCGACCGTGACCGGCACATCGCCGTCGACCACCAGCACCCCGGCCGCGTCGCGCAGCTCGATCGCCACGTAGGCCAGGTCACGCACCCCGGCCACGAGCCGGTCGCGGTCGGCGGTCACCGTCAGCACCGCCTCGCCGGCCGTGAACAGCGACGTCCTGCCGGTCTCGACGCCGCCGCGCAGCGCGATCGCGACCAGCGTCCCCGGCTGGTACTCGATCTCCAGGTCGGCCACGCGGGGCAGCCGTTCCCCGACCACGGCGCGCGCCACCTCGACGCCGCCGAGCTCGAGGGCAACCTCGTCGGCGTCGGCGTAGACCTCGACCGCCGCCGCCCGGCCCTCGTGCCCGCGCCAGGTCCAGGAGGACACCGTGTCGCTCCACGCCCACGGCGTCTGGAGCGCCACGGTGTCGGTCGAGCGCGAGGGGCGTCGCACTGCGATGTAGGGCTCGGTGCGCAGGCCGAACACGATCTCGCGGTAGTAGGACATGGGCCGGCGCCAGCCCGTGATGTCGATGTCGCCGCACCACGCGGTGAGGTACGGGTAGGCGCGCTCGAGGCCGCTGAGCACATCGCCGTCCTCCGCGTACGTCACCGCACCGATGCCCACCTCGCCCAGGTAGTCCCATCCGGTCCAGGTGAAGTCGCCGATCACGTGGCTGTGGCGCTCGACCTGCGGCCACAGCGACCCGATCTGCGCGGGGAAGGTCTCGGATCCCACGAGCACGCGGTGGGGGTGGAGCTCGCGGTCCAGCTCGTAGCGGGAGTCCGCGTAGTTGAGCCCCAGCACGTCGAGCGCCGCGCTGGACTCCTCGATACGCCGGGTCGCGGACTCCGTCGCAGAGAGCGCGTTGAAGCCCTGGGCGGGGTCCGCCATCTGCTCGTTGAGTCCGGCCTCGGACTCGCGCATCTCCGCCATCTCGTCGAGCACGGCAAGCGCCACGTTCACACCGTTGGTGATCAGCCGGGTGGGGTCGAGCGCGCGCAGGTGCTCGGCCATATCGCGGGCCAGCGCCGCGCCGTGGGGCGTGCCCACCTCGATGATCTCGTTGCCGATCGAGTACATGATCACGCTCGGGTGATTCTGATCCTTGGCGACCAGCGCCGCGAGGTCCTCGCGCCACCAGCGCGGGAAGTCGAAGGAGTGGTCGTAGGCGGTCTTGCCGCGCGTCCACATGTCGCCGAGCTCGTCCATCACCAGCATGCCCAGCCGGTCGCAGGCGTCCAGCATCGCCACGGACAGGGGGTTGTGGGCGGCGCGGATCGCGTTGAAGCCCGCCTCCCGCAGCAGCGCGATGCGGCGCTCCTCCGCGCGAGGCAGCGCCACCGCGCCCAAGGGCCCGTTGTCGTGGTGGATGCAGGCGCCGCGCAGCAGCACGGACTCACCGTTGATCCGCAGCCCGCGGCGGGCGTCGACGGTCAGGGTGCGCACGCCGAACGGGACGATGCGCGGGTCGTCGGCGCCGTCGAGCGTCACCCGCGCCTCATGAAGGAGTGGGTGGTCCGGGCTCCACAGCGCAGCGTGCTCGAGGTGGAAGCGGTGCCGGACCACCGTGGTGGCGCCGGGCGCCACCGTGGCCGGGATCGAGTCCTGGTCGAGCGGGGCGCCGTCCGGCCCGTGCACGGCGGTGCGCACCCGCATGGAGGCGGTGGAGTGCCCGCGGTTGGTCAGCGTGACGGCGACCTCGAGCGCCGCGACGCCTTCAGGGTCGATGCCCAGAGTCGTGACGCGCACGCCGTCGGGGGCGATGTGGGCGAGAGGGTCGACGTGCAGCAGCACGGGGCGATGCAGTCCGGCGCCGGAGTACCAGCGGGAGTCCACCGTCGCCCTGGTCTCGATCCGTAGCTCATTCTCGGCGCCCGGACGCAGGAACGGCGTGAGGTCGACCATGAATCGCGCGTAGCCGTCCGCGTGGTGGCCGGCCAGCTCGTCGTTCACGAAGACCTGGGCGTGCCGGTAGGCGCCCTGCACCTCCATCCGGACGATGCGCTGATCCCATTCGGGCGGCGCGGTCAGAGTGCGTCGGTAGCGCACCGCGGCGCCCGGATGATAGGCGCCTCCGCCGCCGGAGGGCGCGGCCGGGTCACGCACCGCGTCACGAAGGGCGTCGTGCGGAACGGTGACGGTGTCGTCGCCCGCCGGAGCACCTCCGAATGCCGCGAACGGTCCCTCGAAGGGCCTGCAGGTCCACCCATCCGCCAGGGGCATCGTCGCCATGGTCTCGCTCCCTCCGTGCCGCTCGTCCCTGAACGGCCTCGACTCACACTCTCACCTTCGCGACACCCGGGCACACTCGGAGGCGATCCGGGCCGGCCGCGCCTCTAAACCCTAGCGCACGCAAGGCTTTTGTGGTTCGATTCGACAACTCCCACAGGGCGTTTCGGTGGCCCGCCTTGCGGGATGCGCCAGCGCAGTCCGGCACAATAGGCGCATGACCACGCCTCTCGCCGATCCGTCCCCGAACCCGCATCGCCTGGGTGTCCACCTGGTGGCGGGTGGCGCGACGGTCGCCGTGTTCGCCGCGCATGCGACCGCCGTCGACCTCTGCCTGTTCGAGGACAACGGCACCACCGAGACGAGCATCGCGCTCCATGGCCCCCGCAACGGGATCTGGCACGCCTTCGTGCCGGGCCTGCGCGCGGGCCAGCACTACGGGTTCCGCGCCAACGGGCCGTGGCTGCCCAAGCAGGGCCACCGCTACAACCCCGCCAAGCTGCTGCTCGACCCCTACGGCCGCGGCATCGAGGGCACCATGGGGTCGATGGCCGAGCCCGCCTCACGCGCGCTGCTGAGCTCCCGTGACGCGACCGACTCGGCACCCCTGATGCCGCGCTCCGTCATCACCGAGAAGCCGTCCGGCCCGTGGCAGACGCCGCACCCGCGCGTGCCGTGGACCGATACGGTGCTCTACGAGGCGCATGTCAAGGGGTTCACCAAGACCATGCCGGGCGTTCCGGACGAGCTGCGCGGCACCTATGCCGGCCTGGCCCACCCGGCGTCGATCGACTACCTGACGAAGCTCGGCATCACCGCGGTCGAGCTGCTGCCGATCCACGCCTACGCGCCCGAGCCCCACCTCGAGCACGCCGGGCTCAGCGCGTACTGGGGGTACTCCACCCTGGGCTTCTTCGCGCCCCACGCCCCCTACGCGACGGAGGCCGCGAGGACGGCCGGTGCGCAAGCCGTGCAGGACGAGTTCTGCGGCATGGTTGACCTGCTTCACCAGGGCGGCCTCGAGGTCATCCTCGACGTGGTGTACAACCACACCGCCGAGGGCTCCAGCTCGGACCGGGCGCTGTCGTGGAAGGGCCTGGACAACCGCGCCTACTACCGCAGCCAGCCCCACGCACCGCAGCATTACGACGACACCACGGGCACGGGCAACACGCTCGACTTCTCCCACCCGATCGTGGTGAAGATGGCGCTCGACTCGCTGCGCTACTGGGCCACGGAGATGCACATCGACGGGTTCCGCTTCGACCTGGCCGCCACGCTGGGTCGCACGATGCAGGGCTTCTCCTCGCACCACCCGTTCCTGGTGGGCCTCACCACCGACCCGGTGCTGGGCGGCCTCAAGCTGATCGCCGAGCCGTGGGACCTCGGGCTCGGGGGCTGGCAGGTGGGCAACTTCCCGCAGCCCATGTCCGAGTGGAACGATCGCTTCCGCGACTACACGCGCTCCTTCTGGCTCCAGTGGGGCGCCGCCGCCCCCGGCGCGCGCCACCATCCCACCGCACCCGAGCTCGCGACCCGGATCGCCGGCTCCTCGGACCTGTTCGGGCACTCGGAGCCGTACGGGATGCGCGGCCCGATCGCCTCCGTCAACTTCGTCACGGCCCATGACGGCTTCACGGCCGCGGACCTGACGGCGTACAACGGCAAGCACAACGAGGCCAACGGCGAGGACAACCGCGACGGCACGGACAACAACCGGTCCTTCAACCACGGCGTCGAGGGGCCCACGGACGATCCGGAGATTCTTCACGCCCGCCACCGCTCGATCCGCAACCTCCTGGGCACGCTGCTCATCTCCGCCGGGACACCCATGCTGCTGGGCGGCGACGAGTTCGGCCGCAGCCAGGGCGGCAACAACAACACCTACTGCCAGGACAACGAGATCTCCTGGTTCGACTGGAACCAGGACCCGTGGCAGGTGAGCCTGCGCGAGTCCATCGCCGAGCTGATCCGCCTGCGGCGGGAGAACCGGGTGCTTCGCCCCGGCCGGTTCTACGACGGCGTGGAAGAGGACCCGAAGCACGAGCTGTTCCGTGCGGACTCGGCCTGGTTCCGCGCGGACGGCGAGCACGAGGACGACGACTGGTGGGAGGACCCGGAGACCCGGGTCGTGCAGTTCATGCGGTCGCTGTCGCAGGAGAACGAGGCCGATGCGCTGGTGGTCATCAACGGCGCGAACGAGGCCGTCGACGTGACCGTGCCGGAGGACAAGGGCGCGCCGTGGCATCTCGCCTGGGACAGCGCCTGGGGCTCCGTGGCGGAGCGCCGGGACGCGGCGGTGCTGCCGGGCGCGACGGAGACGATGGAGGCGCTCTCGCTACGCGTGTACCTCACCCACCCGACGGCCTGACCGGGACGGCTCAGGCCGTCCGCACCACGGCGACGCCGCCGCCGGGCACCTCGAGTTCGCCGTCGGTCTCGACGCCCGTCAGCATGTTCACGCCCGCCACCGGGAGCAGGGCCGCGTCGTCACCGTGGTTGATCGCGACCACGAAGTCCGCGTCCGCGCCGTGCCGCGTCACCACCTCGAGCGTCGCGGGCAGCCCGGAGATCTCCACGCCGGCGTCCGCGTAGACCGCGCGCATCACGGTCGCGAGCGCATCCACGTCGAGCCGGGTACCCACGTACCAGCCCACTCCCTCGCCGTGCTCGTGGCGGGTGATCGCGGCCTTGCCCGCCGCGGGACCCGAGAGGTATTCGGCGACGGTCTCCGCGCCGGCCAGCGCGAGGTGGTCCTGCCACACGTCCACGGGCAGGTCGACCGTTTCGCCACCCGTCCATCGGACCGCGGCCGTGTCGCCCTCGCGCATCGGCAGGAACTCCTCGACGGTGAGCCCGAGCGCGTCCTTGAGCGGCGCGCCGAACCCGCCGTCGTGGACCGCATCGTTCTCATCCACGATCGCGGAGAAGAAGTTGACCAGCAGGGTGCCGCCGGCCTCGACGTACCGCGTGAGGTTGGCCGCCGAGTCGCGCGTGAGCAGGTAGGACGCGGGTGCGACCACCAACTTGTAGGCAGAGAGGTCGTGGCCGGGGTGGGCGAAGTCCACCGTGACGTGGTCCCGCCACAGGCGCTCGTAGAACGCCCGCATCCGCTCCCGGAACTGAACGTCCTCGGAGGGCCGCCAGTCGAGCTCCTGCGCCCACAGGGACTCCCAGTCGTAGAGCACGGCCACGTCCGCGCGGACTCGGGATCCGCGCACGTCGGCGAGGTCCCGTAGATGCCCACCGAGCTCCACCACCTCCCGCCACACCCTGGACTCGGTGCCGGCGTGCGGCAGCATCGCCGAGTGGAACTTCTCCGCACCGGAGCGCGAGGCTCGCCACTGGAAGAACAGGATGGCGTCGGCCCCCCGACCCAGGTGCGCCAGCGAGTTGCGGCGCATCTCGCCGGGCCGCTTCGAGATGTTGCGGCCCTGCCAGTTCACGCCCGACGTCGAGTGCTCCATGAGGATCCACGGGTTGCCGCCCGCGACGGAACGCGTGAGGTCCGCGGCGAGCGCCAGCAGCACGTGCGCGTCGGGGTCGGGGGACCAGAGGTAGTGATCGTCGGACACGATGTCCACCAGCGCCGCCCACTTCCACAGGTCGACGTTCCACGACTGGTGGGCCATGAAGTTGGTGGTGACGGGCTGATCCGCGTGCTCACGGATCGCGGCCTTCTCCCGTGAGAAGCACGCCCGCAGCTGATCGTCGGTGAAGCGCGCGAAGTCGAGGCGCTGGGCGGGGTTGAGCGTGGTGGGCGCGGCGGCCGGTGCGCCCACATGCTCCCACTCCCCGTAGCGCTGCCCCCAGAAGGCCGTCCCCCACGCCGCGTTGAGCGCGTCCAGGGAGACGTACCGGGTGCGGAGCCACACGCGCCACGCGTCCACGGCCGCCGGGGAGTAGTCCTCGCCCACCGGCACGCCGTACTCGTTGTGCACGTGCCACATGACCACCGCGGGGTGGTCGCCGTACCGCCTCGCGAGCGCGCCGGCAATCCGGGCGGAGGCGTCCTGATACGCCGGGTGGCTATGCGACGCCATGCCTCGCGAACCCGCTCCGAGCGTGACCCCGTCGCGGGTGACCACCCGCGCCTCGGGGTAGGTGGCGAAGAACCATGCGGGCGGGGCGACCGTCGGCGTGCCCAGGTCGACCGCGACGCCGTTGGCGTGCAGCAGGTCGAGCAGATCGTCCATCCACGCGAAGTCGTACTCGCCCTCGCGCGGCTCGAGCATCGCCCACGAGAAGATGCCCACGGAGACCAGGGTGACGCCCGCCTCGCGCATGAGCCGCACGTCCTCGTCCCACGTCTCGCGGGGCCACTGCTCGGGGTTGTAGTCGCCGCCGTAGGCGAGGCCCGCGATGCGGGGCCAGCTGGTCGCTGCCGTCATGACACTCCTTCGTGGGCCCCGCCGGCGGTGGCGTGAGCGGTGTCGTCGCTCGCCGAATGCCCAACCTGGGACCGTTCACAGTATGGCAGAGTGCGCGTGATCTCCCCTGCCGAGTGGCCGCGGCCGGCAGTGCCACGGCGGCGAGCGGCGGTGCCCGGCGCAACCGACCGTCCCTCCCCTGTTACACATCCCGGGCAGATACGAGTAGGTTCGGTCCATGGCCCACTCCCCAGAGTTGTCGGTTGGTCGCATCCCCATCGTCGGGGTGCAACCTTCGCTTGAAGAGGGCCGCTGGCCCGTCCGCGCTGTCGTGGGAGAGTCGGTGCCGGTGACGGCCACCATCTTCCGGGAGGGCCACGACTCGGAGGGCGCCACCGTGGTGGTCACCCGCCCGGATGGCCGCCGCGAACGGCTTCCGATGCCGATCGACAACTGGGGCCTCAGCCTCTATCGCGCCAACTGGACGCCCCGGCAGGAGGGCCTGCACACGTTCAGGGTCGAGGCCTGGTCCGACCCCGTCGGGACCTGGCTGCATGCCGCCGAGGTGAAGATCCACGCCGGCGTCGACGTCCAGCTGATGCTCGACGAGGGCGTCGCGATCCTTACCCGCGCCCTCAAGGAGGTGCGCCGGGCCCCCGCGAAGCAGGCTCTGCTCGAGCAGGCGATCGCGTCGCTGCTCAATGGCCGGCTCGACCCCGAATCCCGGCTCGCGCACGCATCGTCCGCGGAGCTCCACGAGGTCCTCACGGCGGCGCCGCTGCGGGACTCCGTGTCCGCCTCGAGGGAGTACCCGGTGCTCGTCCAGCGCGAACTGGCGCTGGCATCGTCCTGGTACGAGTTCTTCCCGCGGTCCGAGGGCGCCCGGCAGAACCGCCGCACGGGCGAATGGACGTCGGGCACGTTCACCACCGCGGCCAAGCGCCTGCCCGCCATCGCGGCCATGGGCTTCGACGTGGTCTACCTGACTCCGATCCACCCCATCGGCACCACCCACCGCAAGGGCCGCAACAACTCCCTCAAGACGGAGCCGGGCGACCCGGGCAGCCCGTACGCGATCGGAGCCGCCGAGGGCGGCCACGACGCGATCCATCCCGACCTGGGGACGATGCGGACGTTCAAGACCTTCGTCAAGCGTGCGAACGAGGAGGGCCTGGAGGTCGCGCTCGACATCGCGCTGCAGTGCTCGCCCGACCACCCCTGGGTGACCGAGCACCCCGAGTGGTTCACCACGCGCCTCGACGGCACCATCGCCTACGCGGAGAATCCGCCCAAGAAGTACCAGGACATCTATCCGCTCAACTTCGACAACGACCCCGAGGGCATCTACCACGCGGTACGGGACATGATCCAGGTCTGGATCGACGCGGGCGTCACCCTCTTCCGCGTCGACAACCCTCACACCAAGCCGCTGGACTTCTGGGAACGGTTCCTCGCGGATGTCGCCTCATCCCACCCCGAGGTCATCTTCCTCGCGGAGGCCTTCACGCGCCCGGCGATGATGCACACGCTCGCCAAGGTGGGCTTCCACCAGAGCTACACGTACTTCACGTGGCGGCAGAGCGCCGAGGAGATGGGTGAGTACCTCGAGGAGGTATCGGGTCCGTCGTCCTTCTACATGCGACCCAACTTCTGGCCCACCACGCACGACATCCTCACCCCCGACCTGCAGCGCGGCGGCGCCGCGGTGTTCAAGATGCGTGCCGCCCTGGCGGCGACGGGCGCGCCCTCCTTTGGGATCTACACGGGCTACGAGTTCGTGGAGAACGTGCCGCGGCCCGGTGCCGAGGAGCAGATCGACAACGAGAAGTACGAGTACAAGCCGCGCGACTGGGACAAGGCCGATCAGCACGGCATCGTCACGCTCCTCACCGCGCTCAACGACGCCCGGCGGCGCCACCCGGCGCTGCGTCGGCTGCGCGGGCTGACGGTGCACCACACCACGAATCCCCAGTTCCTGTGCTTCTCCCGACACCTCACGGCAGAGGAGTCACCCACGGGACGGCCCGACACGATCATCGTCATCGCGAGCTTCGACCCGTATCACGTCCAGTCCGGGGTGGTGTCCCTCGACATGGAGGCGCTGTCCCTGGCGGACGACGCCCGGATAGTGGTGGACGATCTCATCGGCACCGACACCTACACGTGGGGGCGAGACTTCTATGTTCGCCTCGATCCCGCGGATTCCCTCGTTCACGTCGCGGCAGTGAGGCCGTGATGGGTTCTTCTGTATCCCCCCTTCAACCAGGCAGGTGGTGACCAATGGCCAAGAGAGTCGACCCAGCGGTGCTCGAAGACATCGCGCGCGGTACGCATCATGATCCTCATGCGGTGCTCGGCCCGCACCCAGGACCGTCGGGAGTGACGGTCCGAGTGCTGCGTCCGCTGGCGGACGCGGTCTCGATCGTGACGGCGGACGGCGAGACACCGGCCGTCCACGAGCACCAGGGCGTCTGGGCCGCCGAGATCCCCGGTGACGCGGTGCCCGACTATCGGGTGAGCACCACCTATGGCGAATCCACCTCCGTCTCGGACGATCCGTACCGGTTCCTCCCGCTGCTGGGCGAGCTGGACCTGCACCTGATCCGCGAGGGCCGCCACGAGCGGCTGTGGGACGCGCTCGGCGCCAATGTGCGGCGCTTCGACTCCGTGCTGGGCGAGGTGGTCGGCACCGACTTCGCCGTCTGGGCCCCGAATGCCCGATCCGTGCGCGTCGTCGGCGAGTTCAACCACTGGCAGGGTGCCACCCACGCGATGCGCACCCTTGGGGCGTCCGGCATCTGGGAGCTGTTCGTGCCCGGCGTGGGCGCCGGCACGCCGTACAAGTACGAGATCCTCGACAAGAACGGCCAGTGGCGCCAGAAGGCCGACCCGATGGCCCGGCGCACCGAGCTGCCGCCGGCGACCGCATCCGTGGTGGACGAATCGGCGTACACCTGGGGCGACGATGAGTGGATGGCGGCCAGGCCGCAGTCCCAGGCGCACCGCAGCGCCATGAGCGTCTACGAGGTGCACCTGGGCTCGTGGCGCCAGGGGCTCAGCTACCACGAGCTCGCCTACCAGCTGGTCGAGTACGTGTCCGAGATGGGCTTCACCCACGTCGAGTTCATGCCCGTGATGGAGCATCCGTTCGGCGGCTCGTGGGGCTACCAGGTGTCCGGTTACTACGCACCCACCTCCCGGTTCGGCTCGCCCGACGAGCTCCGCCACCTCATCGACACCCTCCACCGCGCCGGCATCGGCGTGATCCTCGACTGGGTGCCGGGACACTTCCCCAAGGACGAGTGGGCGCTGGGACGCTTCGACGGGACTCCGCTGTACGAGCACCCGGATCCGCTTCGCGGAGAGCAGCCCGACTGGGGCACGTTCATCTTCGACTTCGGCCGCGCCGAGGTGCGCAACTTCCTGGTCGCCAACGCGGTGTACTGGCTGAACGAGTTCCACGCGGACGGCCTGCGCGTCGACGCCGTGGCCTCGATGCTGTACCTCGACTACTCGCGCGAGGCCGGCCAGTGGCGCCCGAACGTTCACGGCGGCCGCGAGAACCTCGACGCGATCGCGTTCCTCCAGGAGGCCAACGCCACCGCCTACCGGAACTCCCCCGGCATCGTCATGATCGCAGAGGAGTCCACCGCCTGGCCGGGCGTTACCGCCCCCACGAACGGTGGCGGCCTGGGATTCGGCCTGAAGTGGAACATGGGCTGGATGAACGACACGCTGCGATACATGGGCGAGGAGCCCGTGCACCGCTCGTATCACCACCACACGGTGACGTTCTCGCTGATGTATGCGTTCTCCGAGCAGTTCATGCTGCCCCTGTCCCACGACGAGGTGGTGCACGGCAAGGGATCGCTCATGGATCGCATGCCCGGCGACCACTGGCAGCGCATCGCGGGCATGCGCGCGCTGCTCGCCTATCAGTGGACGCACCCCGGCAAGCAGCTGCTGTTCATGGGATGCGAGTTCGGCCAGTACGCCGAGTGGTCCGAGGGCCGCTCGCTCGACTGGTGGCACCTCGAGGACGGCCTCCACGAGGGGCTGCGGCGCATGGTCGCGGACCTCAACGCGCTGTACAAGGCCACCCCGCCGCTGTACGAGCGCGACGCCGACCCGGCAGGCTTCCAGTGGATCGAGGCGGACGACGGCCGCCACAACGTCCTCGCGTATCTGAGGTTCGACGACGAGGGCAACGAGGTTGCCGTGGTGGTGAACTTCTCCGGGGTCCCACACGAGGGCTACCAGCTGCCGCTGCCCCGCGCGGGCACGTGGGATGAGATCTTCAACACCGACGC
>NZ_JAHEBP010000030.1 GCF_024642165.1 Demequina sp. | reverse complement strand
CGCCGGTAGGATTGCGGCGTCATCGCAGGCTCACAGAGGACACCATGACCGACGCCCCCGCATCGTCCACCCACCTCGACACCGTCGAGCACGCCGCCGTCACGCCCGACGAGGCGCAGCCCTGGGGCGAGCTGGGCCTCAAGGCCGGCGAGTACCAGCGCATCCGCGAGCTGCTGGGTCGCAGGCCCACCAACGCGGAGCTGGCGATGTACTCGGTGATGTGGTCCGAGCACTGCAGTTACAAGTCCTCGAAGGTGCACCTCAAGCAGTTCGGCGAGAAGACCACGGAGGAGATGCGCGAGCGCCTCATGGTGGGGATCGGCGAGAACGCCGGCGTGGTCGACATCGGGGACGGCTGGGCCGTGACCTTCAAGGTCGAGTCGCACAACCACCCCTCCTATGTCGAGCCCTACCAGGGTGCGGCGACCGGCGTGGGCGGCATCGTCCGCGACATCCTCGCGATGGGCGCGCGCCCGGTGGCCGTCATGGACGAGCTGCGGTTCGGCGCGATCGACCATCCCGACACCGGCCGTGTGGTCCACGGGGTCGTGTCCGGCGTGGGCGGCTACGGCAACTCGTTGGGCCTGCCGAACGTGGGTGGCGGCGCCCGCTTCGACTCCTGCTACCAGGGCAATCCGCTGGTCAACGCGCTGTGTGTGGGAGCGATGAAGCACGAGGACATCCACCTCGCCTCCGCCGAGGGCGTGGGCAACAAGGTGGTGCTGTTCGGCGCCCGCACCGGCGGTGACGGCATCGGCGGCGCGAGCATCCTCGCCTCGGAGACCTTCGAGGACGGCGTCCCCGCCAAGCGCCCGAGCGTGCAGGTGGGCGACCCCTTCATGGAGAAGGTGCTCATCGAGTGCTGCCTCGAGCTGTTCGCCGCGGACGTGGTGCAGGGCATCCAGGACCTGGGCGCCGCGGGCATCTCCTGCGCCACGAGCGAGCTCGCCTCCAACGGCTCCGGCGGCATGCACGTCTGGCTCGACGACGTGCTGCTGCGCGATCCCACGCTCAACGCCGGCGAGATCCTGATGTCGGAGTCGCAGGAGCGGATGATGGCCGTGGTGACGCCGGAGAAGCTCGACGCGTTCATGGCCATCACCGGCAAGTGGGACATCGAGAGCTCCGTGGTGGGTGAGGTCAACGACTCGGGCCGCCTCACCATCGACCACCACGGCGAGCGCATCGTGGACGTCGACCCTCGCACCGTCGCGCACGACGGCCCCGTGTACGAGCGCCCGTTCCACCGCCCCGCCTGGATGGACGGGCTCCAGGCGGACGGCGCGTCGTTCCCGCTGCCCACGACCGGCGACGAGCTGCGCGACGCGTTCCTCGCGCTGCTCGGCAGCCCCAACATGTCCTCCCGCTCCTGGATCACGAGTCAGTACGATCGCTATGTCCAGGGGAACACGGCCGCGGCCCGCCCCGACGCCGCCGGCGTGATCCGCATCGACGAGGCCACCGGCCGCGGCGTCGCCATCGCCACGCGCTCGAACGACCGCTTCACCAAGCTCGACCCGTACGAGGGCGCCCGCCAGTCCGTCGCCGCCGCCTACCGCGGCGTCGCCATCACGGGCGCGACCCCCACGGCGGTCACCGACGGCCTCAACTTCGGCTCGCCCGAGGACCCCGACTCCATGTGGCAGTTCGCGGAGGCCATCCGCGGCCTCGCGGACGCGTGCCAGCAGCTCGGCGTGCCCGTCACCGGCGGCAACGTCAGCCTCTACAACGGCACCGGCGAGCCCGGCCGCATCGACAGTTCGATCAATCCCACGGCGATCGTGGGCATCCTGGGTCTCCTCGACGACGTGTCACGCGCCACGCCCTCGGGCTGGCGCGAGGAGGGGCAGCTGCTGTTCCTCGTGGGCGAGACCCGCGCGGAGCTCGACGGCTCCCAGCTTGCGGAGCTCCACAGCCACCTGGGCGGCCTGCCGCCGAAGGTCGACATGGATCGCGAGCGCGAGCTCGCGGAGATCCTGGTCGCGTGCTCGCGCGACGGCCTGGTCGACGCCGCCCGCGACGTCTCCGAGGGCGGCCTGGCGGCCGCGGCCGCGTACGGCGCGCTGCGCTACGGCGTGGGCGCCCGCATCGTCCTCGACGAGGTGTGCGAGGCCTCCGGACTCACGCCGGCCCAGGCGTTCTTCAGCGAGTCCCAAGGGCGCGCGCTGCTCGCCGTGCCGCGCACCGAGGAGCCGCGCCTGACCGCGATGCTCGAGGCGCGCGGCGTGCCGTTCGCCCGCGTGGGGGTCACCGGCGGGCACGAGCTCGACGTCCAGGGCCAGTTCGAGCTGGGACTCGACGAGCTCACCCAGGCGTGGGAGGCGCCGCTGCCGGCGCGCTTCGCGTGACTCAACGGGCACCGCGATGACGGCGCGGCGACGGATCGCTGGCGCGGCCGGCCGTGCCGCACTCGCGGCCTGGCGGGCCGGCGACGCCGATCGCCCCGCCACCGCCACCGCCGTCCGCTACACCCTCGAGGAGCTCGCAGCCGTGGCGCCGGGGCGGTCGCTCGAGGTGCGGGTGCCGCCCTTCGGCGCGGTGCAATGCATCGAGGGCTCGGTGCACCGGCGCGGCACCCCGCCCGCCGTGGTCGAGGTGAGCGCGGACACCTGGCTGGGCCTCGTCACCGGTGCGCTGCGGTGGGACGATGCGGTGGCCGCCGGGGACGTCGACGCGTCGGGGGAGAGGTCGGACCTGTCGGCGCTGCTGCCGCTCCCGTTCGGGTGACCCGCCGGCCGCCCGACGGCCCGTCCGCCGTCCGGCCGCGCCCGCCCGGGCGGCGCCTGCATCGTCCACCCGTGCGGCGAGCAACGCCTACACTTGTCGCGTGAGCGACGCCCCCGAGCACGAGACCACCAGCGCTGCCCCCGAGGCGCCCCCGGTGCCTGAGGATCTCGCGAGCGTCGCGTCCCCGGCCCACGTGCGCCGGGCGCCTCGCTTCGGCAGCTTCATCGGCACCGGCGTGGGCGCCGGAATCGTGGTCGCGATGATCCTGGCGATCGTGCTGCCCAACTCGACCGGCACCGGCAGGTTCCTGGTCTTCGTGCTCCTGGCGCTCGGCTTCGGCCTGGTCGGGGCCCTCGTGGGCGGCGCACTCGCCACCGGCCTCGACCGCACCCGGAGCGCCCGATGACGGCACGGCGTCCCGACGGCACGCCCCTCACGCCGCGTCGCGGCGGAGACGGCCGCCTGGGCCACGAGCTCATGCCGGGTGAAAAGGCGCCGCAGGACGCGTGCGGCGTGTTCGGCGTGTACGCGCCGGGCGAGGAGGTCGCCAAGCTCTCCTACTTCGGCCTGTACGCGCTGCAGCACCGGGGCCAGGAGTCCGCCGGCATCGCGACGTCGAACGGCGACAGCATCCTGGTCTTCAAGGACATGGGACTGGTGTCGCAGGTGTTCGACGAGGGCGCCCTCGAGGCGCTCCAGGGCCACATCGCCGTGGGCCACACGCGCTACTCCACCACCGGCGCCTCCGTGTGGGCGAACGCGCAGCCCACGCTGGGCCCCACCGCGCACGGGACCGTCGCGCTCGGTCACAACGGCAACCTCACCAACGTCCCCGAGCTGCTCGACCTGCTGGTCGAGCGCGAGGGCATCGCCAAGCGGCTGGACCTCAAGGGCGGCAAGTGCACGGACACGGCGATCGTGACCGCGCTCCTGGGCGCCACCGGGTTCGACAGCCTCGAGCAGGTGGCGCTCGACCTGCTCCCTCAGCTGCGTGGCGCGTTCTCGTTCGTGTTCATGGACGAGCAGAAGCTCTACGCCGCGCGCGACCCGCAGGGCATCCGCCCGCTGGTGCTGGGTGAGCTCCCGAGCGGTGGCTGGGTGGTCGCCTCCGAGACCGCGGCCCTGGACATCGTGGGCGCGCGCCAGGAGCGCGAGATCGAGCCCGGCGAGCTGCTGGTCATCGACGAGACGGGCGTGTACTCGCAGCGCTTCGCCGAGGCGGACCCGAAGGGCTGCATCTTCGAATACGTCTACCTGGCGCGGCCCGACACCACCATCGCGGGCCGCTCGGTGCAGGCCGCTCGCCTCGAGATGGGCCGCGCGCTGGCGCGCGAGCACCCCGTCGACGCGGACCTGGTGATCCCGACTCCGGAGTCGGGCACGCCCGCCGCGGTGGGCTACGCGCAGGAGTCCGGGATCCCGTTCGCCCAGGGGCTCGTGAAGAACTCCTACGTGGGCCGCACCTTCATCCAGCCGTCGCAGACGCTGCGCCAGCTGGGCATCCGGCTCAAGCTCAACCCGCTGCGCGACGTCATCGCCGGCAAGCGGCTGGTGGTGGTGGACGACAGCATCGTGCGCGGGAACACGCAGCGCGCGATCGTCGCCATGCTGCGGGAGGCGGGGGCGGCGGAGGTGCACGTGCGCATCTCCTCGCCGCCGGTGCAGTGGCCCTGCTTCTATGGCATCGACTTCCCCACGCGCGACGAGCTCGCGGCGGTGGGTCACTCGGTCGAGGACGTGCGCGCGCAGCTGGGTGCGGACTCGCTGGGCCACATCTCGCTGGCCGGCATGCTCGCCGCGACCGAGCAGGCCGAGTCGCGGCTGTGCACGGCGTGCTTCACAGGCACCTACCCGGTTGCGCCTCCGGTGGACGCGCGGCACCTGCTGCTGTCCCAGCCGGTGGAGGTGGCGCCGTGACCGCGGAGGCGTCCGAGGGCATCACCTACGCCTCGGCCGGCGTCGACACTCACGCCGGCGACCGCGCGGTCGAGCTCATGAAGGACGCCGTGGCGCGCACGCACGGCCCGGAGGTGCTGGGCGGCGTGGGCGCGTTCGCGGGGCTGTTCGACGCCTCGGCGCTCAAGGAGTACGACCGCCCGCTGCTCGCATCCTCCACGGACGGCGTGGGCACCAAGATCGTCATCGCTCGCCGGCTGGGCATCCACGACACCATCGGCCAGGATCTGGTCGCGATGGTGGTGGACGACATCGTGGTGTGCGGGGCGAAGCCGCTGGTGATGACGGACTACATCGCGTGCGGCCGCGTGGTCCCCGAGCGGATCGCGGACATCGTGCGCGGCATCGCGGTGGGCTGTGAGATGGCCGGCACGGCCCTGGTGGGCGGCGAGACGGCCGAGCACCCGGGCGTCATGGAGCCGGACGACTACGACGTCGCGGGCGCCGCGATCGGCGTGGTCGAGGCCTCCGCCCTGCTGGGGCCCGATCGGGTCCGCGCGGGAGACGTGGTGGTCGCCCTCGCATCGTCCGGCCTGCACAGCAACGGCTACTCGCTGGTGCGCCGCGTGGTGGCCCATGCCGGTTGGTCCCTCGACACCCACCTGGACGAGCTAGGCCGCACCGTGGGCGAGGAGCTGCTCGAGCCCACGCGCATCTACGCCAAGCTCTGCGTCTCGCTGGCCGCCGCGGTGCCGGGCCTGCATGCGCTGTCGCACGTGACCGGCGGCGGCCTCGCGGCCAACGTGGCCCGCGTGGTGCCGCGCGGGCTCGCGGCCACGGTCGACCGGGCCGCGTGGGACCTGCCGGCCGTGTTCCCGCTGGTGCAGGCCGCGGGCTCCGTGCCGTGGAACGATCTCGAGGCCACGCTCAACCTGGGCGTGGGCATGGTGGCGCTGGTGGCACCGGACGATGCGGACGCCCTGATCGCGCAGTCCGCGGCCGCCGGAGTTCCCGCCTGGGTCCTGGGCGCCGTGGTCGAGGACGACGGCCGGATGGCAGGCGGGGACGTGGTCCGCGGCGCCAAGGGCGTCGACGGGGGAGCGGTCTACCTCAGCGGGGCATACCGGGCGTAACGCCGGGATGTCGGCGGACCGCTCGAGAGCGTCCCGCCGCGCGCGGCGACGAGGATCTCAGTCCTCGTCTTCGGCCCAGCGGTCGTAGTACTCGTCGGAGTCGTCGGACGATGAGGCCTTCGCGGAGGTTGCCGCGCCGGCGGCAGCGGCCGCCTCCTCACGCGCCACCAGCTCGCGCTCGAGCTCACGGATATCGCTCCCGTGGTTCGTGTACTTGAGCTGGCGAGCGATCTTCGCGTCCTTCGCCTTCTGACGGCCTCGCCCCATGTCGCCGTGCCTTCCGCTCTCGCGCGCCTCGCTTGTTGGGCGCCGCGTGGTGTTACCTGCCGTGAAGTTTACAACGCGCGTCCGGCCGCCCGCGACTCCCCTGGTTCCGCGAGGAGCGAAGCGGGGAGGGGTATGGGCGAGGAGGACCTAGGTCCGCGTCGCGACACGCCCAAATGTGACATAAATCGCATATACGTGAAAACGCCGCGCCTCCCCTCCATACTCGAAAGCGTTGGGCGTCTCACCCGGCATCGAGGCCTTCCCCGAGGCGCATTAACAGAGGACTGAGGGATACACATCATGACTGAGACCATTCAGGAGCCCGAGAAGCTGCTCACGCCGTCCGAGGTGGCAGCGATCTTCCGTGTCGACCCCAAGACCGTGACCCGCTGGGCCAAGGTGGGCAAGCTGAGCTCGATCCGCACGCTCGGCGGGCACCGCCGCTTCCGTGAGGCCGAGGTCCGCGAGCTGCTCGCCGCGGCCCAAGAGGGCCGCTGACCGTTCGCACCTGGGCGCCCTCGGCGCCGCGGTGATCTCCGTCGTGACCACCTGAGACGCGACGATGCGCCCCGGGGGCGCCACCGGAGCGTCGCCTGGCCCTGGTTGGCTGTCCGGCGTCCGGCGTAGCCTGCTCCCATGATCGAGCCCCCGCTGGTCGCGGCGTCGTACGACACCCCCTTCGGCACCCTCCGCGTGCTCCTCACCCCCGAGGACGGGACGGTGCGCTCCTCGGGCTTTCGGCCCCTGCGTGACTCCGTGGCCGCCCTGCCCGCCGGCCTGCAGGCGCGCGGCTGGGTCGAGGGCGACCAGCCGGACGTCGCCGCCGCCATCGGCGCGTGGCTGGACGGCGACGGCGACGCGATCACCGCGATACCCGCCGCGCAGGAGGGCGGGCCCTTCTTCCAGGAGTTGTGGGCTCAGCTGCGCACGGTGCCGTCGGGCACGTCGGTCTCGTATCAGGAGCTCGCGGAGATGGCGGGCCGGCCCCGCGCCATGCGCGCCGCCGGGACGGCGTGTGCGCGTAACAACCTCGCGCCGTTCGTCCCGTGCCACCGGGTGGTGAAGTCGGGAGGGCGGCTCGGCAGCTACGGCTATGGCGGCGAGTCCATGAAGGCCGGCATGCTGGTGCTCGAGGGCGAGCGCCCCGCGAGGACCGGCGGGTGACCGCGGCGCCGTTGCGGGCCTGGCTCCCGGCGTTCCTGCTCACTGCCGTCTCGTGGGGCTCGAGCTTCCTCTTCATCTCGTTGGCGCTGCGCGGGCTGACTCCGGCGCAGGTGGGCTTCGGCCGCGTCCTGGTGGGCGCCGTGGTGCTCGGGGTCATCCTGCTGGTCACCCGCCGGCGCCCGCGGCTCACCCGGCGTGACGTGGGCGCGATCGCCGTGATCGCGGTGGGCATGTCGACGGTGCCGTTCGTGCTCATCCCCCTCGCGCAGCAGCACGTCACGTCGATCCTCGCGAGCCTCCTCAACGCCACCGTGCCGTTGTGGACCGCGCTGTTCGTGGCGATCCTGATCCCCCAGGAGCGTGCCACGCGTGCCCAGGTCGTGGGCCTGGTGCTGGGAGCCGCGGGCATCGCGGTGCTCCTGGGCGCGTGGAACGTCAGCGAGCTGCCGCTGCTGGGCGCGGCCTTCATGCTGGGCGCGACCGCCTTCTATGGCATCGGCTCCACGCTGTCGCGGATGCTTCTGGCGCGCGTGAAGGAGGGTCCGACCGGGCTGTCCGCGGTGCAGATCGCCTTGTCCGCGGTGATGCTGCTCCCGTTCGCCATGCTGGGTCCGGCGCCGCAGGCGGGGACCCTGACGTGGTCGTCGGAGGTGCTCTGGGGCGTGCTCGGCCTGGGCGTGTTGGGCACCAGCTTCACGTACGTGCTGTTCTGGCGCGTGGTGAAGCTCGCGGGCGCGACCACCGCCGCATCGGTCACCTACGTGGTGCCCATCGTCGCGACCACCCTGGGCATCCTGGTGCTCCACGAGGAGATGCGGTGGCACGAGCCGGTGGGCGCGGTGGTGGTGCTCGCCGGAGTCTGGCTGGCGCAGCGGACCGGCAGGCCGCGACCGGGCGCGTCGGCGAGCGCGGTGCCGGTGACTGCCGCGGACTGAGCGGCGCCGGGCGGGCGCGCCGTCAGTCGACGAAGGGCAGCGCTTCCTTGATGTTCGTGATCGCGCGCTCCGGCTTGAGGTCCTTGTTCTTCTTGACCTTGTAGGCGCCCCACAGGCCCAGGATGAGCACCCAGAACAGGATCGCGCCGGCGACGATCAGCGCGGCGAGCCACGGCTCGAAGACCTCGGCGAGGCCCAGCACCGCGGCGGCCAGCAGCACCAGCAGCATGAAGTACCCGAGGATCGATGCCACCGCCAGCATCGCGGCGCCCTTGGCGAGCTCGACACCCTTGTGCTTGAGCTCGAGCTTGGCGACTTCCCACTCGTGCCTCACCACTTCGATGAATCGGCCGATGATGCCGCCGATCATGGCGTTGAAGAAGTAGCGTCCGAAATTCTCGGGCATGCGGCACCTCCCGGTGAATATCCCCTAGTCAACCGTCTATCGGCGCGCGGGCGCAAATGCGTGAGCCCGTTTGGCCCGGTCGAGGGGGACGATGCGCCGGCTTGTTGCCGTCGTCGGCGTGAGATCCGCCGCCACGCCACGCGCGCAGCTCGTCGCCGAAGCCGACACCGCCCTCGATCTTTGGCTCGCACCGCTGCGCGCGCTCCTCCACAAGCGCGGTGACCGGCGGCGGGCCGGCTCCGGCACGGCATCGCGGGCGGCGTCACGTGGTCGTAGCCGGGCCCACCGGGTCGTTCTCGGACGCGACTCCGGGCCTGAGTCGGTCGAATTGCTCGAGCAGAACCAGGAGGCCCAGTCCGCCGACCACGAGGCCAATCTCACCGAGCGCAGCAGTCTCGATGAGCGCGATCCCCAGCGCGAGAAGCAGCCCGACGGTGGTCCGCGCAATGAGAATGCGGTGGGTGGCGCGCCACCAGGCAAGATCGGTGCCACCCAGGTACAGCACGATGCCTACCGCAAGCGCAAGCCGCACGACCGTAGGCAACGGTTCGTCGGGATGGAGGACCATCTCCTCGATGCCCGCTGCCACCGCGATCACCCCGGCAAGCAGCACGAAGTGCAGCAGGCTGTAGGCGTCCCGGGCCAGCCGCGACTGGGCGCTTCCGGTCGCGATGGTGAGTTGGTGCTCCATTCCGGGTTGCCACCAGCCGAAATAGAGCCACCACATCAGGCAGGTGACCGTGACCGCGCCCAGGGCGACCCCCAACAGCAACGCTGACGAATCCGTGCTCAGCACACTCTGTCCGGCCACGATCAGCGACTCGCCAAGGGCGATGATGACGAACAGCCCATGCCGCTCGGCGAAGTGGCCCGGGCGCAGGTCCCATCCCTCGTTGTTGCCGGAACGCCCCGCAGCAACGACGTCGAGGATGACGGCGGCCAACCAGATCCAGGCACGCACGGGCGAGTCGAAGAAGCCACCGACGAGCGCCACCGCGATCGGTAGGGACGAACGCATGGCGAAAGCTCGGACGGCCGCGAGTTGGCTCGGCGCTCCGGACGCGGCGACCAGGTAGATGGCGAGACCCAGGACCCGCACGAGGACATAGGTGGCTGCGAACCACCCTCCCGTCTCAGCGAAGGCGCCAGGCACATTGACCGCCATCAGGAATCCGGCGGCAGTGGCCAGGAGCGTCACGGAGCGGACCATGCCGTGGGTGGTGTCAGCGGGGTTGAGCGCCCAAGTGAATTGGGTCCAGGCCCACCAGATCATCCAGAACACCAGAAGAGCCTCGCTCGCACCTCCCCAGGTCAGGTCCTCGACCACCACCTTCGTGACTTGAGTGATGGCGAACACGAAGACCAGATCGAAGAAGAGTTCGACGAAGGTCACGGGTTGATCGTCGGGCGCACGAAGTCGCGTTCGGGTGTTGGCCCGAGCGCGCCTCGCGTTCCGCGACATGAGCGACAGTCTGCCTCAGCGTTCCGCCGCGTGCCACCGTGCCCGAGTGGACGCCGAGCAATGCTGGCGGGCGGTCCCCCGGAAGTGGATGGTGATCCCCGCGGACGGCGCCCGGCTGTTCGACACCATCGTGGGCATCCGCGCGAGCGCCGGCTGACGTCCCCGGGGAACCAGCAAGCCCCCGAAGGCCGGCCTTCGGGGGCTTCTCACGTGGTGGCTCCGACGGGCGTCGATCCCGTGACCTCACGATTTTCAGTCGTGCGCTCTACCAACTGAGCTACAGAGCCTCGCGGGGGAAGGACCCCCACTGAGACGAAAGCCCCTTCATCGAAGGGGCGATCGCTCCGCGACCCTGACGGGACTTGAACCCGCGACCTCCGCCGTGACAGGGCGGCGCGCTAACCAACTGCGCTACAGGGCCTTGAAACTCGCTTCCGCGAGCAAGACTTATGAAGTGTAGACCATGCCGGCCCCCACCTCGTACCCCCAACGGGATTCGAACCCGTGCTACCGCCGTGAAAGGGCGGCGTCCTAGGCCGCTAGACGATGAGGGCTCATCCACCCCCGGCGAACCGGGCAATGAGGACCTTCGAAAGAATAGAGGCTGGCGGGACGAAAATCCAATCCTCGGGCGCCCTCCGGCGGGGGGACGATGCGCTCCCAGGCGGGCGCCCGCATCGTCCCGTGGCGGCGGCATGGGACCATCGGGACATGGTGCGGATGACCCGGGAGGAGTTCGAGGCGGCGGTCGACGACGCGCTGGACTCGATCCCCGACCGGCTGCTCGACATGATCGACAACTGCGTGATCCTCATCGAGGACGAGCCGGACGGCGAGGACAAGGAGCTGCTGGGCCTGTACGACGGCGTCGCGCTCACGGATCGCGGCGACCTGTGGGGCGGCGACCTTCCGGACCGGATCTTCATCTACGTGGGCCCCACCCTGCGGATGTGCGCGGACGCCGAGGAGGTGCGCGACGAGGTCGCGATCACGGTGGTCCACGAGATCGCGCACCACTTCGGGATCGACGACGACCGCCTGCACGAGCTCGGCTGGGACTGACCCGCTCGCGGCCCGGCGCGCGGGCCTCTACGGGCTTAGCCTGGAGGTCGAGGGGCGACCGTAGGGAGCGCGCCATGGGACATCTCGAGCTCAGCGACTTCGGGCCGGTTCCCGCGGGCTGGAGGTGGGGCGCCGCCACGGCCGCGCACCAGATCGAGGGCGGCAACACCAACAACGACTGGTGGGACTTCGAGCACACGCCCGGCAGCGGCACGCGGGAGTCCAGCGGCGACGCGTGCGACTCCTGGCATCGCTGGTTCGAGGACCTCGAGCTGATCCGCGGGATGGGACTCGACGCCTACCGCTTCAGCCTCGAGTGGAGCCGGATCGAGCCCGCCGAGGGCGAGTTCTCGATCGCGGCCCTCGAGCACTACCGCCAGATCCTGCTGGCCGCGCGGGAGATGGGTCTGTCCACCGCGGTCACGTTTCACCACTTCACCACGCCGCGATGGATGGCGGCGCGGGGCGGATGGGCGAACCCGGAGGTGGTCGATCGCTTCGCACGCTACGTCGACATCGCGGCACAGCACCTGGGCGACCGGATCGACCTGGCCGCCACCATCAACGAGCCCAACGTGGTGGCGCTCGCCGGCTACCTGGGCGGCATCTTCCCGCCGGGGCGGGCGGGCGACATGGACGGTTTCCGCGCGGCATCGGCGCATTTCCGGGCGGCCCACGAGGCGGCGCGCGAGGCGCTGCGGCGCGCGCCGGGCGACTTCCCCATCGGCCTCACGCTCGCGTTGCCCGACACCGTGATGCACGAGGACGGCACGCTCGAGGGCGACGGGGCGCGCGTCCACGACCTCGGGCCGGACGGGCCCCGCGGGGAGATGGGGTGGCTGGCCGCCGGCCAGTACCTCGAGACGGCGAGGGACGACGACTACGTCGGGATCCAGACGTACTTCACCGAGCACGTGGGTCCGGACGGGCAGGTGATCGCGGTGCCGGCGGGCGGCCGCGTCACGCAGATGGGCTGGCCCTTCACGCCGGATGCCCTGGGGCACTCGGTGCGGCTCGCGCACAGGGTCGCCGGGGTCCCCGTGATCGTCACCGAGAACGGGGTGGCCACCGAGGACGATGCCGAGCGCGTCGAGTACTACTCGACGTCCTTGCGCTCGCTGCGGGAGGCGATGGATGACGGCGTGGACGTTCGCGGCTTCTTCGCGTGGAGCCTGCTGGATAACTTCGAGTGGGCGATGGGCTTCGAGCCGGCCTTCGGGCTCGTCGCCGTCGACCCGGTCTCCTTCGCACGCACTCCCAAGCCGTCGGCGGAGTGGTTCGGCCGGCTCGTCGCGCGCAGCCGCGCTACGGCGGGCTGACCCCACCGGCGCATCGTCCCGGCGCATCGTCCCCGCGCGGGATTTACCGGAGCGGTTCCCACCCCTGCCGCTCGAGGTCGAACACCAGCTTGCCCAGCACGGCCTGCGCCTCGGCGTCGGATTCGCACACCTCGTAGCCCACGTGCCCGGGGACGCCGGGGTGCGCGGTGTCCGAGGTGGTGATCACGATGGTCCCGCCGTCGTCCTCGAGGCTGAAGGTGCGCACCTGGGTGCCGAGCGTGAGCGCGAAGGGTTCCATCTCTTCAGCCTAGGTCCCGCCGGTGCTCGCGCCCCTCCGGCTCTGGCACTCCGCACGGAGTTGCGGACGACACGCCGCGAGACGCGCGCAAAATGACCCGACACGCCGAGCAGTTCGGCTCAACTCCGTGCGCAGTGTCAGGTGGGTGGGGGAGGGGTTCAGCCCTTCGGGTGGGCCGCCCACGCGCTGTCGACCATCTGGGTCACGTCGTGGCGGTTCGCCCAACCCAGGTCGCGGGCCGCGAGCGCGCCCTGCGCCACGATGATCGCGGGGTCTCCGGCGCGGCGCGGCCCCTCGATGGGCGCCTTGTCGGTGCCCGTCGCCGCGACGATGGCGTCGACGATCTGCCGCACCGAGGTGCCGGCCCCGGAGCCGAGGTTGTAGACCGCCTCCAGCGGCTCGCCCGCGTCCAGGCGCTGGGCCGCGACCACGTGGGCAGCGGCCAGGTCGGAGACGTGGACGTAGTCGCGGATGCAGGTGCCGTCCGGCGTGGCGTAGTCGGTGCCGTTGACCTGGGGCGCCTTGCCCGCCTGGATCGCGGTGAAGACCTTGGGGAACAGGTTGTGCGGCGAGGCGTCGTAGATGTCGGCGTGGCCCGATCCCACCACGTTGAAGTAGCGCAGGCTGGTGGCGCGCAGCGGCGAGCCCGCGATCGCGGTGGCGCGCTCCTGGTCGCGGATCAGCCACTCGCCGATGAGCTTCGACTCGCCGTACGGCGACTCCGGCCGGGTGGGGGTCGACTCCGTCACCACGTCCGTGGGCGGGGTCCCGTAGACGCCCGCGGAGGACGAGAACACCAGCCGCGTCACGCCGGCGCGGTCCATGGCCTCGAGCAGGCAGCCGGTGCCCTCGACGTTCTGGCGGAAGGTGTGGACGGGGAACTTCACCGACTCGCCCGCGTACTTGTAGCCCGCGCAATGGATCACGCCCACGACCCCGTGCTGGGTGAGCGCCGCGGCGACCGCGTCGGTGTCGAGAATCGAGGCCTCCACGAACGGCACGCCCTCGGGGACGAACGCGGCGATGCCGCTCGAGAGGTCGTCGAGCACCACCGGCGCGATGCCGGCGTCGGTGAGCGAGCGGACCACATGGGCGCCGATGTAGCCGGCGCCTCCGGTGACGAGCCAGGACATGGGTCTCCTTCTAGAGGTCGCGGTGGGCGCCGTCGGACGGGCTGACGACGAAGACGATGGGGGCGGTGAGCTCGGCCGCGGCGAACGCCGCCTGGATGGCCCCGCCCACCTCCTCGGCGCGGTCCGCGTCGAGGAGCGCGATGGCGGCGCCGCCGAAGCCGCCGCCGGTCATGCGGGCCCCGATCGCGCCGTTGGCGAGAGCGGTCTCCACGGCGAGGTCCAGCTCGGGCACGGAGATCTCGAAGTCATCGCGCATCGAGGCGTGGGAGGCGACCAGCAGGTCTCCGATCGCTCGGGGCCCGTCCGCCGCGACCACCTGGGCGGTGCGGGCGACGCGCGCGTTCTCCGTGATCACGTGCCTGACCCGGCGGAACGTTTCGTCGTCGAGCACCTCGGCCGCACGCGGCAGGTCCGCCTCGTCGAGGTCCCGCAGCGAGCCGACCCCCATGAGCTGGGCCCCCAGCTCGCAGGAGCGGCGGCGCGCGCCATAGCCGCCCGTCGCGTGCTCGTGGTGGACGCGGGTGTCGATGACCAGGAGCTCCAGGTGTTCGTCGGCGAAGTGCAGCGGCACCGGCTCGGCCGTCTCGGCGCGGACGTCGATCAGCACCCCGTGTCCCGCCTTGCCCATGAGCGAGGCCGTCTGGTCCATGTTCCCCGTGGGGGCGCCCACCGCGCCGTTCTCTGCGAGCTGGCAGATGGTGATGAGGTCCCGGCGGCTGAGGCCCAGCTCCCACTCGTCGTTGACGGCGCTGGCGACGGCGCACTCGATCGCGGCGCTCGAGGACAGGCCGGCGCCGAGCGGCACGTCCGAGGCGAGCATGACGTCGAAGCCCGTGCGGCCAGCGAGGTCCACGCCGCGCTGCTCCATCGCCCACAGGACGCCGAACACATAGGCGGACCAGCCGTCGAAGTCCTCGGGGTTGAGAGAGTCGAGCGAGGCCTGCGCCGGCTCCGGCATGGCGCCGGAGTGGACCGTCAGCAGGCGGTCCTCGCGGCGCCCGACGGCCGCCCAGGTGCGGCGCTCGATCGCGAACGGGAACACCAGGCCGTCGTTGTAGTCCGTGTGCTCGCCGATGAGGTTGACCCGACCCGGGGCGGACCACACGCCGTCGGGCCGGCGCCCGTACCGATCCGCGAACGCATCGGCGGTGGACTCGGGCGAGGGGATGTCGATCACGGTGCCTCCTGCAGGTTTCTGTCCCCATGCTCCCACGGCGACGTCGGGCCGGCTGGGCCGCGCATTCGCGTCCTTGATCGCACCCGATGTTATCGTCAACATGATAGCCGAGATGGGGGCATCCGGCCATGTGGGGACGATGCGCGGCACCCGGCCGCCCCCGGCGTCGCCCGCGGCGCGGGCGGGCCCGGAAGCGGACGCCGGCGGTGCATCGTCCCGCCTCGCCGTCGGATACGCTGACGGCGTCGATCGAGGTGCGGAGGCGCAAGTGAGCAAGGCGGCCCGGAACCCCAGCATGCATGACGTGGCGGCGCGCGCCGGCGTCTCGCATCAGACGGTGTCCCGCGTGCTCAACGACTTCCCGGGAATCCGCCCGGAGACGCGGGAGCGCGTGATCGAGGCCATCCGCGACCTGGGGTACCGCCGCAACATGGCGGCCCGCGCGCTCGCCACCGGGCGCTCCGAGGTGATCGGCGTGATCATGCCGGAGGTTCCCCACTTCGGGCCCACCAGCACGCTCTACGCGATCGAGCACGCCGCGAAACGGGCCGGCTTCAAGCCGCTCATCACCACCGCGTCGTGGGACGCGGACTCGATGGGCGAGGCCCTGGACTTCCTGCTGGGCCGCTCCGTGGACGCGTTGGTGGTGATGGCGCAGCACCCGGACGTGCTCGACGCCGTCGATGCGATCACCGACGTGCCGATCCTGTTCGTGCTCACGGGCAACTCGCACGGCGATCGCTCGGTGGCCGTGGACCAGGTGCGTGGCACCCGGCTGGTGCTCGACCATCTGTACGAGCTGGGCCATCGCCGCTTCCAGCACGTCACCGGGCTGACGGGACTGACCGAGGCCGGCCTGCGACGCGACACGTTCGTCTCCTTCCTCGACGAGCACGGGCTCGACCACCTGCCGATCCTCGAGGGCGACTGGAGCGCGGACGCCGGGTACCGCGCCGGGCTCCAGGTGGCGGACGGCGTGACGGCGCTGTTCTGCGCGAACGACCCGATGGCGATGGGCGCCATCCACGCGCTCGAGGAGCGCGGGCTCGACGTCCCGGGCGACGTCTCCGTGGCCGGCTTCGACGACGTCCCCGAGGCCGCGTACACGCATCCGGGGCTCACCACCGTGCACCAGGACTTCACCGAGGTCGGGCTGCGGGCGGTCGCGTTGTTGCTGGCGCAGATCAACCACGAGCCGGTGGGACCGGTCGAGCCCGTCGAGCCGTGGCTGATCGTGCGCGATTCGACCGGGCCGGCGCCGGCCTGAGGCTCCCCTGGGGGCCGCTCGACCGGGCGCGCCCGGAGCGTCGCTGGGCTAGCGTGGAGAGGACGGCGCGATGCGGCCTCGTCACGGGGCCGCTGACCCGTCGCCGCGGGACCAACGACCCGTCGTCGAGGTGGGTGGGCCTGTATGTTAACGTTAAAACCCTGATCGGAACGACGCGGCAAAGGGGCCACCATGGTTCAACCTCGGGCGGGTGACCGCCGGGACGGCGCCTCCCCGCGCCCGTGCCTCGTGACCGATTCGACGGGGAGCGCGAGCTCTCGCAGCACCTCAACCGCCGCGGCGCGATGGGCGCGATTCGGCGGCCCGCGCACTACACAGAAGGAGGCCCTCTCGTGATCACGTTCACCACCGAGCAGGTCCAGGCGATCCGGCGCAGCCGGGAGAAGGTCGCCCGGCTGCATGCGGAACTGACCCGCTACAACCTGGTGGCCTGGACCGCCGGGAACGTCTCCGAGCGCGTGCCCGGGACCCAGCACTTCGTCATCAAGCCGTCGGGCGTCGACTACGACGACCTGACGCCGGACAACATGATCCTCTGCGACCTCGACGGCACCGTGATCCCCGGCTCGTCGGGCTCGGATCGCAGCCCGTCCAGCGATACGGCGGCGCACGCCTATGTGTACCGCGCGATGCCGCACGTGGGCGGCGTGGTCCACACGCACTCGACCTACGCCACGGCGTGGGCGGCGCGGCGCGAGCCGATCCCGTGCGTCATCACCGGCATGGCGGACGAGTTCGGCGGCGAGATCCCCGTGGGCCCCTTCGCGATCATCGGCGACGAGTCGATCGGACGCGGCATCGTCGCCACCCTCGAGGGCCACCGCTCGCGCGCCGTGCTGATGGCCAACCACGGCGTGTTCACCATCGGCAAGGACGCCCGCGACGCGGTCAAGGCCGCCGTGATGTGCGAGGACGTCGCCCGCACCGTGCACATCGCCCGCCAGGGCGGCGAGCTCGTCCCCATCGAGCAGCGGCACATCGACTCGCTTTTCGACCGCTACCAGAACGTCTACGGACAGGCGCCGCAAGGAGGCATGGCATGACCAGCATCGTCCCGAATCTCGCCGACTTCGAGGTGTGGTTCCTCACCGGGAGCCAGACCCTCTACGGTGACGAGGTCCTCAAGCAGGTGGCGGACCAGTCCTCCGCGGTGGTCGACACCCTGCAGGCCTCGGACGACATCCCGGTCACCGTGGTGTGGAAGCCCGTGGTGAAGAACCGCGACGAGATCCTCGACACGATCATGGCCGCCAACGCGGACCCCAAGGTCATCGGCGTCATCACGTGGATGCACACCTTCTCGCCGGCGAAGATGTGGATCGCCGGGCTCAACGCGCTCCAGAAGCCGCTTCTCCACCTCGCCACCCAGGCGAACCGCGAGCTCCCCTGGGGCACCATCGACTTCGATTTCATGAACCTCAACCAGGCCGCGCACGGCGACCGCGAGTACGGGTACATCGAGACCCGCCTGGGCATCCCTCGCACCACCGTCGTGGGCCACGCCTCGACGCCGGCGGTGTCGGAGCGCATCGGCGTCTGGTCCCGTGCCGCCGCCGGCCGCGCCGCCGCGAAGAGCCTCAAGGTCGCGCGGTTCGGCGACAACATGCGGTTCGTCGCGGTCACCGAGGGCGACAAGACCGAGGCCGAGGTCAAGCTGGGCGCGCAGATCAACACGTGGGGCATCAACGAGCTGGTCGAGCGCGTGGACGCGGTCACGGACTCCGAGGTCGACGCGCTGGTCGCGGAGTACCTCGAGACCTACGAGGTCCAGGACGTGCTGCTGCCCGGCGGCGCGCGCCACCAGTCGCTTCGCGACGCGGCCGCCATCGAGGCGGGGCTGCGTGCCTTCCTGGTCGACGGCGGCTTTCAGGCCTTCACCGACTCCTTCGAGGACCTGGGCGGGCTCAAGCAGCTGCCGGGCCTCGCCGTGCAGCGCCTCATGGCGGACGGTTACGGATTCGGCGCCGAGGGCGACTGGAAGACGGCCATCCTGGTGCACCTGTGCGCCGTGATGGGCTCCGGGCTGCCCGGCGGCGCGTCGCTGATGGAGGACTACACGTACCACCTGGTGCCCGGCGAGGAGCTGTCGCTCGGGGCGCACATGCTCGAGGTCAACCCGGCGCTGTCCTCGGCCAAGGCGCGCCTCGAGGTGCACCCCCTCGGGATCGGCGGCAAGGAGGACCCGGTGCGCCTGGTCTTCACCGCCGATGCGGGCCCCGCCGTGGTGGTGGCGCTGTCCGACATGCGCGACCGCTTTCGGCTGGTTGCCAACGTGGTGGACAACGTGGACCTGCCCGAGCCGATGCCGGCGTTGCCGGTGGGCCACGCCGTGTGGAAGCCGCGTCCGGACTTCACCACGGCCGTCGGGGCATGGCTTCAGACCGGCGGCGCGCACCACACCGCGATGTCCACGCAGGTCGGCATCGACGTGGTCAAGGACTTCGCGCGGATGGTCGAGATCGAGCTGCTCGTCATCGATGAGGACACCACCATCGAGGGGTTCGAGAAGCAGATCCGATGGAACGCCGCGTACTACTCCATGGGTGGGCGCTGAACCCGCGGGCGCTCAAGCGAACCTCATGCTCGACCAGGCCCGGCGGCGACCCCTCTCCAGGGGCGCCGCCGGGCCTCGTTGCGCGGCCGGGAGCGACGTTCACGGGCCCCGAGGGCTCGCCCAGGTCACGGCGCGCGCCTCTCAGACGCCTGTGACCGCTCCCAGCATCTGCGAGAAATGCCTGGTAGACATATTTAATTCAAGGTATGCGGGTGTTGTGACCACATCGTGACGCGTCGCGTTTGACTCGCCGTGTGAACGCAAACACACTATGGAGCACAGGGCTCGTAAGGACGCGGGCCTGTATCTCGAGGAGGAGATATGAAGTACAGGAAGTTCCTCGCCGCGGGCGCCGGAGCGGCTCTCGCCTTCACCCTCGCGGCCTGCTCAGGCGGCGGCGCGGGCGACACCGA
Organism: Demequina sp.; assembly: GCF_024642165.1. Taxonomy (GTDB): domain Bacteria; phylum Actinomycetota; class Actinomycetes; order Actinomycetales; family Demequinaceae; genus Demequina. The sequence goes on along the minus strand of NZ_JAHEBP010000030.1, from coordinate 2,861 downwards.
CAGCTCCGCGGAGCCCACGGGCGACGGCGGCGCGATGACCGAGGGCGGCACCATCGGTGTGGCGATGCCCACCCAGACCTCGGAGCGGTGGATCGCCGACGGCGACGCCGTGAAGACCGGCCTCGAGGAGGCAGGCTTCGAGGTGGACCTTCAGTTCGCCGCCGACGACATCCCCACCCAGTCGCAGCAGATCGACAACATGATCACCAACGGCGTCAAGGCCCTGATCATCGCGGCGATCGACGGCACCGCGCTGTCCGGCCAGCTCCAGGCTGCCGCGGACGCGGGCATCCCCGTCATCTCGTACGACCGCCTGATCCGTGACTCGGCGAACGTCGACTTCTACGTGACGTTCGACAACTACGAGGTTGGCGTGCAGCAGGCCACCTCGCTGCTCGTGGGCCTGGGCGTTCTCAACGCCGATGGTTCCGAGGGTGACGCCGCGGGTCCGTTCAACGTCGAGCTGTTCGCTGGTTCGCTGGACGACAACAACGCGCACTTCTTCTACAGCGGCGCGATGGACACGCTCCAGCCGTACATCGACTCCGGGGTGCTCGTGGTCCCGTCCGGTCAGATGGACATCGAGCAGGTCGCCACGCTCCGTTGGCAGCAGGAGACGGCGCAGAAGCGCATGGAGGACCTCCTCACCGCCAACTACGTGGGCTCCGACAAGAAGGTGGACGGCGTGCTGTCGCCCTACGACGGTCTGTCGCGCGGCATCATCACCGCCCTGCAGAACAACGGCTACTCGGGCACCACGGCCGATGGCTTCCCGATCGTCTCCGGTCAGGACGCTGAGATCGCATCCGTGAAGCTGATCGCCGACGGGATCCAGTTCTCGACGATCTTCAAGGACACCCGCAAGCTGGCGGCCCAGGCCGTCACCGCTGCATCGGCGTACCTGAACGGCGAGGAGCCCGAGGCGAACGACACCGAGACCTACGACAACGGCGTGAAGGTTGTGCCGTCGTACCTGCTCGAGTCGGACATCGTCTACGCGGACAACATCCAGTCGCTCCTGGTGGACTCGGGATACTGGACCGAAGAGGAAGTTGCATCGGGCGTCGCGTCCTGATCCAACGGTGGTGCCGGCCCCCTCGCGGGGGTCGGCACCACCATCCCTCTCTCCATCCCCCTCTCTCACACCACGGAGGTGAGACCCATGCCGAAGCACATCCTTGAGATGCGGAAGATCACCAAGACCTTCCCGGGAGTCAAGGCACTATCCGACGTCGAGCTCAGCGTGATCGACGGCGAGATCCACGGCATCTGCGGCGAGAACGGCGCAGGCAAGTCAACGCTGATGAAGGTGCTCTCGGGCGTCTACCCGTTCGGCACCTACGAGGGCGACATCGTCTTCGACGACGAGGTGCAGAAGTTCCACTCCATCCCGGACTCCGAGGCCAAGGGCATCGTGATCATCCACCAGGAGCTGGCGCTGATCCCGTACCTGTCGGTGGCCGAGAACATCTTCCTAGGCAACGAACGCCGCGGTAGGGGCGGCATGATCGACTGGAACGAGACCAACCAGCAGGCCAGGAAGCTCCTGGACCGGGTGGGCCTCGACGAGAACCCCATGACGCCAGTGATGCAGCTGGGCGTCGGCAAGCAGCAGCTCATCGAGATCGCGAAGGCGCTGTCCAAGGACGTGCGGCTCCTCATCCTCGACGAGCCCACCTCGGCGCTCAACGACGACGACTCCGAGCACCTGCTCGGCCTGCTCCGCACGCTCAAGGAAGAGCAGGGCATCACGTCGATCATGATCTCGCACAAGCTCAACGAGATCGCCGAGATCTGCGACCGCACCACGATCATCCGTGACGGCCACACCATCGAGACCATCGACATCGACGCCGGCACGGGCATCCAGGACCGCATCATCCGCGGCATGGTCGGCCGCGACATCACCAACCGCTATCCCAAGCGCGATCACGTGGTGGGCGAAGAGATCTTCCGCGTCGAGGACTGGACCGTCCACCACCCGACCCAACCGGGCCGCATCGTGGTCGACAACGCCTCCTTCAACGTCCGCAAGGGCGAGGTCGTCGGCATCGCCGGCGTCATGGGGGCGGGGCGTACGGAGCTGGCGATGAGCCTGTTCGGACGCGCCTACGGCCGGGACATCACCGGGCGCATGTACATGCGTGGTGAGGAGATCGAGACCCACGACGTCGCGGCCGCGATCAAGCACGGCCTGGCCTATGCGACCGAGGACCGGAAGCGGTATGGCCTCAACCTCATCGACGATGTGCGTCACAACATCTCCGCTGCGGCCCTGTTCAAGCTGGCGAAGCGTGGCTGGGTGAACCAGAACAAGGAGATCAAGGTCGCGGAGGAGTACCGCGGCTCGATGAACATCAAGACCCCGACCGTCATGCAGACGGTGGGCAACCTCTCCGGCGGCAACCAGCAGAAGGTGGTGCTGTCGAAGTGGATCTACTCGGACGCTGAGGTCCTCATCCTCGACGAACCGACCCGCGGCATCGACGTGGGCGCCAAGTACGAGATCTACACGATCGTGAATCGTCTGGTCGCCGCCGGCAAGGCCGTCGTCATCATCTCGTCCGAGCTTCCCGAGCTGCTCGGCACGTGCGATCGCATCTACACCCTGGCGTTTGGCGTCGTGACCGGCGAGATGTCGGTCGCGGATGCCACGCAGGAGAAGCTCATGACCCTGATGACTCAGGAGAAGGCGAGTACCACCACCATGGACAAGGAGGTCCGGGCATGACCGGCACCGCTAGCATCCGGGAGCTGTTGACCCGGAACCTGCGGACGAGCGGCATCTACATCGCGTTCGTCGCGATCATCGCCCTGTTCGCGATCCTCACGGGAGGAACGCTGCTCAGCCCGGGCAACGT
>NZ_JAHEBP010000130.1 GCF_024642165.1 Demequina sp. | reverse complement strand
CCCGCGTGGAACGCGAGCAGCCTCGAGGCCGGACGGCAGCTGTACCCCCACGAATGAACGGACTCCTGCTCGCCTTCCGCGCCTCGCGGTACGTCCCCGTCTCGCTCATCCGCGCCGGGGCGTGGACCGGCACCATGGTGCAGTGGTCGCGCCGCGCCAAGCCCGCGCGGCGCCTCGAGGACAACCTCCACCGGGTCACGGGGCTCGAGGGCGATGAACTGCGCGCCCTCAGCCGCCGCGGCATGGCGTCCGCGGCGCGCTACTACGCGGAGACCTTCGAGCTGTCGCGCCTCACGGGCCCCGTGATCGACGCGCGGGTGCGCATGGTGAACGCGGATGCGGTGATCGCCCGCATCGCGAAGGACGGGCGCATCGTCATCGCACTGTCGCACTCGGGCAACTGGGACATCGTGGGCGCGTACGCGTGCCGCCACCTGGCCCCCGTGGTCAGCGTCGCCGAGGTGCTGAAGCCGCGTGAGCTGTTCGATGAGTTCGTCGCGCTGCGCGAAGCTGTGGGGATGCGGATCCTGGGGCATGAGGGCGGGTCCACCTTCCGTGAGCTGATCCGGATCGCGCGCACCGACGGCGGGCTGCTGTGTCTCGTCGCCGATCGCGACCTGTCGGGCTCGGGAGTCGAGGTCGAGATGTTCGGCCACGGCGTCAAGGTGGCCCCGGGCCCGGCGGCGCTGGCCGCCGCCACCGGCACGGGGCTGGTGCCGGTCATGGTGCACTACGAGAGGCTTCGCGGCCGCGCGCGACGGGCGGCCCGCTCCAAGTGGGGCATCGTCATGACCTTCGGCGAGATCGTCGAGCCCGCGGACGCGCCGGCCGACGACCGCATCGGCCACCTCACGCGGGCCTGGGTACAGTTCATGGGCGAGGCCATCTCGAGACACCCCGAGGACTGGCACATGCTGCAACGCTTCGGATGGACGGATTGAGATGAGGATCGGCATCGTCTGCCCGTACTCGCTCGACCGTCCCGGCGGCGTGCAGCTCCACGTGCTCGACCTCGCGGAGAGCCTCATCGCCCGGGGCCACGAGGTCTCCGTGCTGGCGCCCGCCGCCGACGACACCCCCGTGCCGGCCTACGTCTCCAGCGCCGGCCGCTCGGTGCCGATCCGCTACAACGGAGCCACTGCACGCCTCACCTTCGGAATGGTGGCCGCGGCGCGCGTGCGCGAGTGGCTGAAACTGGGCCACTTCGACGTGGTCCACCTGCATGAGCCCGGCGCGCCGTCGCTCAGCCTGATCGCGATGTGGGCGCGCATCGGCCCCACCGTGGCGACGTTCCACAGCTCCAACGCGGAGTCCGCCATCATGCGGATGGCCAAGCCGTGGATCAAGCCGGGCTACGAGGAGCTCGACGCGCGCATCGCCGTGTCGCCCTCGGCCGCCGCCACCATCCGCGATCACCTACGCGTCGAGGCCACCCACATCATCCCGAACGGGGTGGACACCAAGAACTACGTCGACGCCATCCCCGATCCGCACTGGAAGGGCACCCCGGAGGCACCCACCATCGGGATCCTGGGTCGCCTCGACGAGCCCCGCAAGGGTCTCGAGGACTACCTTGCCGCGATCCCTGCCGTGCGCGCCCGCCACCCGCACGCCCGCTTCCTTGTCGCGGGACGGTTCTCCGACCGCGTCGCCGCCAAGGCCGCCCGCGCGGGGGCCGAGGTCATCGGCGAGCTCGACGAGCCGCAGAAGGCGCGCTTCATGGCCTCCGTCGACGTCTATTGCGCCCCCAACCTGGGAGGCGAGAGCTTCGGCATCGTGCTGGTCGAGGCGATGGCCGCCGGCGCCGCCGTGGTCGCCTCGGACCTCACGGCGTTCATGGACGTCTCGACCATCGCGGACGGCGGGCACGCGGCCGCGCACCACACCGTCGGGGATCCCGCGGCGATAGCCGTCTGCGTAAACGAGCTGCTCGACGATCCCGCCGCGCGGGCCGCGCTCGCGGCCCGCGGCCGCGAATGCGCGGCGGCGTTCGACTGGGCGAACGTCGCCCCCCGCGTCGAGGAGACGTACCGCGACGCGATTAGAATGGATGCCGAGTTCCATCCCCACCCGACGAAGGACGTCACATCACCATGAGTACCCCCGCCGAGACCACGAAGCCCCAGGTAGGCACCGACCTTGTGAAGCGCGGCATGGCCGAGATGCTCAAGGGCGGCGTCATCATGGACGTGGTCACCCCCGAGCAGGCGCGCATCGCCGAGGACGCGGGCGCGGTCGCGGTCATGGCCCTCGAGCGCGTTCCGGCCGACATCCGGGCTCAGGGCGGGGTCGCGCGGATGAGCGACCCGGACCTCATCCAGGGCATCATCGACACCGTCTCGATCCCCGTGATGGCGAAGGCGCGGATCGGGCACTTCGTCGAGGCGCAGGTGCTGCAGTCGCTGGGCGTCGACTACGTCGACGAGTCCGAGGTGCTCACGCCCGCGGACTACACCCACCACATCGACAAGTGGAACTTCACCGTGCCGTTCGTGTGCGGCGCCACCAACCTGGGCGAGGCGCTGCGGCGGATCTCCGAGGGCGCGGCGATGATCCGCTCGAAGGGTGAAGCCGGCACCGGCGACGTCTCGAACGCCACCACCCACATGCGCAAGATCCGCGCCGAGATCAAGGCGCTGGCAGCGATGCCCAAGGACGAGCTCTATGTGGCCGCCAAGGAGCTGCAGGCGCCGCTGCCGCTGGTGCAGGAGATCGCCGAGACCGGCACCCTCCCCGTGGTGCTGTTCACCGCGGGCGGCATCGCCACTCCGGCCGATGCGGCGATGATGATGCAGCTGGGCGCCGAGGGCGTGTTCGTGGGCTCCGGGATCTTCAAGTCCGGGAACCCCGCGACGCGCGCCGCCGCCATCGTCAAGGCGACCACGTTCTTCGACGACCCGGCCGTGATCGCGGAGGTGTCGCGCGGCCTGGGCGAGGCGATGGTGGGTATCAACGTCGACGACGTCCCCGAGCCGCACCGCCTCGCCGAGCGCGGCTGGTAGCCACCACCCACGTGGGCGACGGGCCCGGGCCGGACGCCGCATCGTCCCCGCGCATCGAGCGCGAGGGCGCGCGCGTGCTGCTCTTCGACGGGCACGGCCGGATGCTGCTGCTGCGCGGGCACGATCCGCACCTCCCGGACCGGTCCTGGTGGTTCACGCCGGGGGGCGGGCTCGACGCGGGGGAGAGCCCTCGCGAGGCCGCGGCCCGGGAGCTCGCGGAGGAGACCGGTCACCTGGTGGGTTCCGCGTCGCTCGTGGGACCCGTGTGGGAGCGCACCGCGTTCTTCGACTTCCTGTCGAGGCCGTACGTGCAGCACGAGTGGTTCTTCGTGGCACACGTGGACGATGCCGACGAGGGGGACGCCCGGTGGACCGCCACCGAGGAGGAGACGCTGGACGAGGTCGCTTGGCTCACCTACGAGGAGCTGGTCGCGGCGGAGATCGAGATCTTCCCGGCGCAGCTGCGGGAGCCATGGGAGTCGCTGCGGGTCTGGGACGGCACGCTGCGGAGATTGGGCACGGTGGAGGAGTGATGGCGGATGTCGGGATCCTGGCGCTGCAAGGCGACGTGCGCGAGCACGCCGCCGCGGTCGAGCGCGCGGGTGGAACGGCCACGCGCGTACGGCGCCTGTCCGAGCTCGCGGCCGTCGACGCGCTGATCATCCCCGGCGGCGAGTCGACCACCATCGACAAGCTGCTGCGGGCGTTCGGTCTGTTCGAGCCGCTCCGCGAGCGCATCCACGCCGGGATGCCGGTGATGGGGTCCTGCGCCGGGATGATCATGCTGGCGACCGACATCATCGGCGCGATCGAGGGACAGCGCAGCCTGGGCGCGATCCCGATGACGGTGCGCCGCAACGCGTTCGGCCGCCAGGTCGACTCCGCGGAGACGGAGCTGGTGTGGGAGCCGGACGGCACCGCCCTGCACGCGACCTTCATCCGCGCGCCCTGGGTCGAGTCCTGGGATCCGACCGTGCGGGTGCTCGCGACCACGGAGGGCCCCGACGGCGCCCGCCACCCGGTGGCGGTGCGCCACGGCAACGCGATCGCCACCAGCTTCCACCCGGAGATCGCCCACCGGGGCGCGGTGCCCGACGGTCGGGTCCACCGGCTGCTGCTCGACCTCATCTGAGGCGGCGCAGGCCGCGGATCGGTACATGAGTGCGCGGTTCGCGGGTGGAACGTGCACCCGTGTACCGAGTTGAAGGCGGGCGTGAGCGGCGAGCGCATTAGACTGAACGGCAGTCCTGAACCTGCAACACCCGAGGAGCACACGTGTCCGGGCATTCCAAGTGGGCCACCACCAAGCACAAGAAGGCGGTCATCGACGCCAAGCGCGGCAAGCTGTTCGCCAAGCTCATCAAGAACATCGAGGTGGCGGCGCGCACCGGCGGGGGCGACCTGGCCGGCAACCCCACCCTGTTCGACGCGGTGCAGAAGGCCAAGAAGTCGTCGGTGCCCAACGACAACATCGATCGCGCGGTCAAGCGCGGCTCCGGCCTCGAGGCGGGCGGCGCCGAGTACGAGACGATCATGTACGAGGGCTATGGCCCCGGCGGCGTCGCCCTGCTGATCGAGTGCCTCACCGACAACCGCAACCGTGCGGCCATGGAGGTGCGCACGGCGCTCACGCGCAACAACGGCACGCTCGCGGACCCGGGCTCGGTCTCGTACCTGTTCTCCCGCAAGGGCCAGGTGATCGTCTCCAAGGAGGGCGGCGCCACCGAGGACGATCTGATGGAGGCCGCGCTCGACGCGGGTGCCGAGGAGATCAACGACCTCGACGACTTCTTCGAGATCATCTCGGAGGCCACCGACTTCGTCGCCGTCCGCTCGGCGCTTCAGCAGGCGGACATCGACTACGACAGCGCCGAGGCGACCTTCCTGCCGTCGATGCGGATCGAGCTCGACGTGGACGGAGCGCGCAAGATGCTGCGGCTCATCGACGCGCTCGAGGACTCGGACGACGTCCAGAACGTGTGGGCGAACTTCGATGCCACCGACGAGGTGCTCGAGGCCGCGCAGGACTAGCGGCCGCGGCGGCAGGGACGATGCGCATCCTGGGGGTCGACCCGGGTCTCACCCGGTGCGGGCTCGGGGTGGTCGACTCCGGCTCGGCCCGCACCGTGACGCTCGTCGACGTTCGCGTCGCCACCTCGCCCGCGTCCGACGACACGCCGGCCAGGCTCGCGCAGATCTCCGCGGTGCTCGAGAGCGTGCTCGACCAGCACCGGCCGGCGGCGGTCGCGATGGAGCGCATCTTCGCGCGCAGCAACGTCAGCACCATCATGGGCACCGCCCAGGTGTCCGGCATCATCATGCTCGCCGCCGAGCGGCGCGGGCTGCCGCTGGTGCTCTACACGCCGTCAGAGGTCAAGGCCGCCGTCACCGGCGAGGGCCGCGCCGGCAAGGAGCAGGTGACCTTCATGGTCCAGCGGATCCTGGGCCTGGCCGAGCCGCCCCGCCCGGCCGATGCGGCGGACGCACTGGCGATCGCCATCGCGCACGCGTGGCGAGGTGGGGCGGCGCCGGTGGGGAGCGCGGCCACCACGGACGCTCAGCGCCGCTGGGCCGAGGCGGAGAAGGCGGCGCGCAGGCGCGGCTGACGTGTGGTCGCATCGGCGCGCCGTGCACGCGTGACGTCCGACCCGTCGGTTAGCGTGTTCGTACACATGTTCGAGAGGGGCGCCGCGTGATCGCACAGCTGTCGGGGA
>NZ_JAHEBP010000129.1 GCF_024642165.1 Demequina sp. | reverse complement strand
GCAGAACCCCTAGACCGGCTCCGTCACCGTTCCGGACTGCGCCGCGAGCGGATCCCGCACCCGCGACCGCGCGCGCCACGAGTCGACCGTGATGAGCACCAACGCCACCCACACCAGCGCGAAGCCGGCCCACCGCCCCGCCGGCATCGGTTCGTGGAAGTACCAGACCGCGAGCGCGAACGTCATGGTGGGCGCGATGTACTGCAGCAGCCCCGAGATGTTGAGCGGCAGCCGGCGAGCGCCCGCGGCGAACAGCAGCAGCGCGCCGGCGGTCCAGGTGCCGGTGGTGAGCATCAGCGCATCGTGCCACCCGCCCAGTCCCTCGGCGCCGCGCGCGAACAGGGTGGCCTGCCCGCTCGCCCCGATCCACGCGAGCACGCCGATCGCGACCGGCAGCTGCACGGCCGTCTCCACGCTCAGCCCCGTGAGCGCGTCGACCTTGTGGCCCACGGTCTTCTTGATGAACGAGTACGTCGCGAAGCTGAACGCGAGCACCAGCGAGATCCACGGCACCCCGCCCATCTCGACCGCCAGCACCAGGACCGCCACGGCCGCGACCACGATCGCGACCAGCTGCAGCCGTCGCAGGCGTTCGCCCAGCAGCAGCACGCCCAGCGCGACCGTGATGAGCGGGTTGATGTAGTAGCCGAGCGAGGTCGATGCGACGCGGTCCGTCACCACCGCGTAGACCATCACGCCCCAGTTGATGGCGATGACCGCGGAGGCCAGCGAGAGTCGGAGCAGCACCCGACGGTCCTTCACCACGGTGACGATGCGCGACCAGCCGTGCAGGAACGGCACGATCGCGGCGCACACCAGGAGAGAGGAGATGGACCGCCAGGCCACGATCTCCAGCGCGCCGGCAGGCTCCAGCGCCGCCATGAAGATGGGAAACAGGCCCCAGACGAAGTACGCGGACGCCCCGAACAGCAGGCCGCGGCGGTCGATCGAAGGGGTCACCCCCGGATTCTCCCACCGTCTGGCACCCGCTGGTGAGGGCCACCGGCGGCCAACTGGCACCCGGCGGCCCTCACGCCACGTCAGCCCGCCGCGGCGATCCAGGCGAGCAGCCAGGTGCGGGAGGTTCCGTCGTCGATCGCATCGTCCGGCAGGTCCACCGCCGCCGTCCACGCCGCGGCGCGCGCCTCGTCGCCGGCAAGCGCCTGGTACATGAGCAGGTAGTCGGCGAACTGGTCCGGCCGTGCGTCCGGCCATGCGGCCTCGACGGAAGCGACGATGCGCTCGGCGGGTACCGAGGACAGATAGCCCACGGCGGCCGGCTGCCCCGGGATGATCTGGATCCCAAGCATGGCCGCGGGGTCCGCACTGAACCAGGTCGCGTAGTCCCGCTTGGCTCCCCACTCGATCGCGACGATCTGGTGCGCGAACGCCTCGAAGCCGCTGAGGTCCGGAGCGAGCCAGAGCCGCGTCGAGGCCTCGGCCTCGGCGGCGAGCATCCAGCGCGCGGACGTGGCCAACGCCTCGTCACCACGGAGGTCAGCCCACAGCGCGACGCCGTTGTAGGCGAGCACTGCCTCGGAACTGGACTCCTGGTTGTTGCCGTCGGCGAACGGACTGATGCCGGATGCCCACGAGTGGCCCTCGACAGGGTCGAAGGCGCGGCGGACGGGGAAGGCGTCGGACGTGCCGGGCGCCGCGATGTCCTCGGCCACCAGGTCCAGGACCGGCCCGATCTCCCCCGCCAGGTCCGGATCCCTCGCGCCGGCCACGGCGGCCGCGTAGAGCAGGTATCCGTAGTGGAAGTGGTGGTCGTTGAACTCCTCGGAGCCGAAGGCGGTGGCGAGCCCCACCACGCCGGCCAGCTCGCCGTCGTACGTGAAGCAGCGCTCAGCGCGAGTGGCGCAGCCATCGGGGTCTCCCCACATCCGCAGCTGCTCGGCGAGCACGGCCTGGAGGTCCTCCGCCAGCGCCGGCTGGTCGAGGGCGTCCGCCACCTGCACCAGGTTCGCGATCCGGTACAGCGCCTTCGAGCCGAAGTACGTGTCCGCGGGAAGCTCGGGGAGGGACGATGCGTCGGCCTGGAGGGCCGCCACGATCGCCTCGCGCTCGGGGCCTGTGATGTCGTCGAGGTCGAGCGAGGAGGTTGGCTCCACCAGCGGCACGTCCCACGACACGGACGCCGCCTCGCACACCGCGTAGGTGCCGTCGATGGTCGCGTAGGTCCCCAGCGTGCAGTCGAGCGCGTCCGCGCGCGCCGCGGGCACGGCGACCACGGTGGGCTCCTCGCCGTACGTGACGGAGGTGGTGGCGGCATCGCCCAGCGCGTAGCCGGCGTCCGCGCCGCGCGGGACCGCACCCAGCGCGGCGGCGAACGACTCGACGGTGCCGCCCTCGGGCACGGCGAACAGTTGCGCCGAGCCTCCGGGGTCCAGGGCGAGGGCCGCGCCGTCGACGCTGCCCCGATCGATCTTCAGGCCGTAGGTGGTCTCTCCCACGATGGCGGTGGCGAGGCCCTCCGAGTCCTGCGGAGCGAAGGCCACCGAGAGCGTCGCCTGGGCGCCTCCCGCGGAGGTCATGCCCACGGCGGGCACCCCCTGCGCGACCGTGAGGTCCACGGGGCCCAGCCCCACGGTGACGGCCACCGGTGTCGCCTCGATCACCTCGCCGAAGCCAGGCGCGCCTGACACCTGGACCGTCACGTCCGCGGCCGCAGGAGCCAGGATCGCGTTCTCGCTCGCCACCGGCCGCGTGAGTCCGGCGGCGAATCCGCCGTCGACCATCTGGAACGAGAGCGGCTTGGGGAACACGGGCAGCCCGGTGTCGCCGAACGCCAACGACGAGTACCAGCGGTTCGTGGGCGGCACCACGTCCTCGGCGAGGCGCATCGGCAGCTCCGTGCCCGCCGCGGCGGGCAGGATCGACGCGTCGGGGCCGCCCTCGCGCGGGGCGGTGGTGATCGCGGCCACCGCGTCCGAGCCGCCGCCCTCCGGCGGATCTCCCGACCCGTCGCACGCGACCAGAGTCAGCAGCGCGCATGCCGCGATCGCCATCCCGGCCGCCCTCACAGCCCCACCTTGCGAGCCAGATCACCCAGCGCATCGGTCACGCCGGCCAGCGGGCCGTCGTCGCGCAGCAGCAGCGTGGCCTCGAGCGGTGTGCCGGGCGCGATGAGCCCGTTCGCGTCGCCCTGCACCAGCTGCTCGGAGTCGATGCGAGCCGTGACGTGCGCGTCGCCGTCGACGGTCTCGACGGAGATCTCCGAGACCACGCCGGCCAGCTGGCGGCCGTCGGGCAGCCGCAGCTCGACCGCCGCATCGTCCGTGATGCGGCCGAAGTCGCGCGGGCTGAGGATGAACTCCGCCTCGGCGAACAGGGTGCCCTCGCGATCGATGGTCGCGACCACGCCGCCGGAGCTCGCGTAGCCCCCGGCGTCCACGGTCAGGTCCGTGACCGTGCCGTCGACCGAGGCGCGGACCACGAGGGTTCCGTCTCCTGCGATCGTGCTGCTGTCATCGGTCACGAGCCCCTGCTCGAGATCGCGGCTGAGCGTCAGGCTTTCGATGTCGTACAGGCGCTGACCCGCGGTCACGGTGTCGCCCTCGTCCACGTAGCGCTCGAGCACCAGGCCGCCGTAGTCGGTGCCCACGTCGTAGCGCTCCGCAGCGATCTGCGCCGAGGAGCTGAGCACGTGGGTCTGGCGCTGATTGAACACCAGGGTGGCGGCGGCGACGATCAGCAGCACGGCGATGATCCCGAAGAACATCTTGAAGCGGTTGGTCCAGGTCATCAGGACATCTCCCTTCTGTGGCGGCGCGTGGCCGGGGCGGTGACGGGTGTGAACGGATGCGGCGCCTTGCCGCGGGACGATGCTCGCGTGGGCTCTCCCGCGAGGGTGCCCATGGCGTCTGCCATGTCGGGCGCCGGATTGCGCCGCGGGGAGCGCGCCGGTGCCGCAGCTTCGGGCACCTCGACCGGCGCGGGCCGCGCCACCACGAGCGCCGGCTCCTCGGGGGCCTCGGGCAGCGGGGTGGGGGGCGGCGAGAGCGACCGGCCGTTCCTGATGGCCCTCGCCTCGCGGCGTGCGGCGAGCAGGAACGCGGCCAGGATCACGGTGTTGGTGACGTTCCACGCGGTCGCGAGTGTGACGATCCCGTTCTCCCAGTCGCGCCACACCGCCACCACCGAGGTGAGCGCCAGGAACACGAAGAACAGCACCTGCGGGACGATGAAGTTGAACGGCGAGCGCGCCTGGGTGGACCCCGTGGCCTGCCAGCCCACGTCGCGCTGGGTGAGCGCGTTGATGAACGCCTTGAGGTAGATGGGGAAGGACACGGTGGCGAGTGTCAGCGTCTGCCACTTGAACGAGCCCAGCGTGAACCACGCGAGTCCGATCTGCATCAGGTAGAAGCCCGCGTAGTACAGGAACCAGGTGCCCACCGAGATGGACAGCGCCATAGGCCGCAGGTCGAAGTAGATCTCGAGCGGCGGCACCAGGAGAAGCAGCAGCGGCGTGATCCCCGTGAGGTAGAACGTGGCGGTCACCAGGTACTGGATGCGCTGGTCCGCGGTGAGCCTCCGGCGGGGGCTCAGCGGGTTGTGCGAGAGGAGGATCTCGAAGCCGCCGGTGGCCCACCTCAGCTGCTGCTTCGCGTACGCCTCGACGGTGTCGGGGGCGTCACCCACCGCGAGCACGGTGGGGATGAAGATGGTGCGCCATCCCGCCTCGTGGAGCATGAGCGACGTCCAGACGTCCTCGGACTTCGAGTCCGTGTACATGCCGCCGACGGAGTCGACCGCGCTGCGCCGGAAGATGACGTTGGTGCCCACGCAGAACGCCGCGTTGAAGCGGTTCCGTCCGGGCTGCACGAACTTGTAGAACACCGACTGCATGTAGCCGGCGCCGATGGCGATGGTGGTGTGCAGGTTGCCGTACGTCTGCGGCGTCTGCACGAACGCGACCTGCTCGTCCACGAAGAACGGGACGGTCTCGAGCAGGAAGGTGGGGTCGGGGATGAAGTCGGCGTCGAAGATCGCGAAGTAGTCGCCCTTCGCGAGCGTGAGCGCGTGGTTGACGTTCCCGGCCTTCGCGCCCCCGGAACTGAGCCGGCGCACGTAGCGTGCGCCCAACTCGGTGGCGAGATCGCGCACCTCGTCGCTGCGACCATCGTCCAGCACCCACGTGCGGTGGCGGCCTTGCATGGCGATGGCGGCGGTGACCGTGCGGCGGATCACGGCGAGGTCCTCGCCGTAGGTGGTGATGAACACATCCACGTTCACCCGGCGGCCGTCGAGCTGCAGCGGCCATTGGGTCCGGTCGCCTCGTGAAGAGCGCCCGAACAGGGAGTCCCGCGCTCGGTAGTACGCGAAGTCCCGGGGATTCTGCCCGCCGGCGAGGATGGTCCACATCGACAGGAGCGCGTGGAACACCAGGACCGATTCGGCGGAGATGACAAGGACGTACGGGATGACGTCCCCGCGGTTCTGGGGGTCGAGCAGGAATGCTGAGTAGACCAGGATGCCGATGGTCGCGATGACCACCAGCAGGGTCATGACGGGGGATTGTCCGGGGGACGGTTCGCGTCCGATGGACGTGGGGGCAGCGTCGAGCGATGTCAAGATCGGCTCCTCTCGGCGCGCGCGGGGGATCGCGCTCGTGTGCGTGAGGTGGAGATCGACAACGCTGGCGGCGGCGCTCCCAGGAGGGGCGCCCTGCGGCTGTGCGGGCCCGTGAGGGCTCCCCACTGTAGACATACGACCGCCGCATCGGTCAAGGGC
>NZ_JAHEBP010000128.1 GCF_024642165.1 Demequina sp. | reverse complement strand
GCATGGCGTTGCGCTGGCCGCTTGACCGGGCGAGCGCGTCCCCCACGCGGCGTCGGTGCGGCGCGAGGCCCGGGTGGGACAGCGAGGCCAGGTCCACCGGGTCGCCCGCCGGGGGAGCGGTCTTGCCCTCGGAGGGCGGCAGCAGGAGCAGCACGGGGACCAGGGTAGGTGCTGGCGGAGGGGGCGCGGGCCGCCGCTAGGATCGTCGCGTGTCGACACCCCGGGAGAGCGCGCGCCCACGATTGCCCGAGATCGGTCGCAAGGTGGCCGCCGAATTCGTGGGAACCGCCTTCCTGGTGGCCGCCGTCATCGGCTCCGGAGTGATGGCCACCCGCCTGTCGCCCGACGATGTTGGCCTGCAGCTGCTCCAGAACTCGATCGCGACCGGCGCCGTCCTCGTGGCGCTGATCCTCGCGCTGCAGCCCGTGTCCGCGGCGTTCAACCCGGTGGTGACGCTGGTCGAGCGCGCGCTGGGTCTGGTGGGCACCCGCGACGCGCTGCTGCTCATCGCGGGCCAGATCGCCGGCGGCGTGGTGGGTGCCGTGACGGCCAACGTCATGTTCGACCTCTCGGCGGTATCGATCTCGACCGCGGAGCGCGGGGGAACGGGGCAATGGGTCGCGGAGGTGGTCGCGACGCTCGGACTCGTGCTCATCATCTTCGGTTCCGTGCGGGCGGATCGCGCGCGCACCGTCGCGTTCGCGGTGGGCGCCTACATTGCCGCCGCGTACTGGTTCACCTCGAGCACCAGCTTCGCCAACCCGGCCGTCACGTTCGCGCGCATGTTCTCCGATACCTTCGCGGGCATCTCGCCCGGATCCGTGCCCATGTTCCTGCTGATGCAGCTGGTGGGCGGCGCGATCGCGGTGGCCCTGGTGAAGGTGCTGTACCCGGCGTCGACCCTCACGGTGCCAGGCCGCCAATAGCGCCGTTGCCCCGCGCTCGACGGGAGGCGCTGATGAGGTGGCGAGGCGGCCGGGTGATCCTTCGGGATCCCGAGGCGGGCCTACGTCAGCCGCGCGCGATCGGGGGTGAGACGTGAGGATTCGACGAGGTCGACGAGTTCCTCCGCGCTCACGTTCGCTCCGAAGGCGGGCGTGCCGGGCTGCAGGTGGCGGCCTTCCGGAAGGCCGCCGATGGGCACTGGATCGAACCCGAAACCGTCGATGAGCCGTGCCACGGCGGCGACCGCCGCATCGTCGTCCCCGGCGAGAGCGATGGCGCGCCGGCCGGGGGTGCCTGGGGCAAGCGCGCCCTCGTCGAGGTCGTGGTAGCCCATGTGGTTGAAGGCCTTGACCACTCGCGCGCCAGCGAGGTGGCCGGCGACTGTTTCCGAGGACGTGGTGCGCGGATCCGTGAGATCGTCCCGTACGCCGTCGACCTCCCACCAGTAGTTCATGGCATCGACCACGAGCGCACCGGCGAGCGCGGCTGCCGCCACCGAACGGTGCTTGCCGAGCGGCAGCGCAAGGATCACCACGTCGGCCTGTGCCGCCAGGTGCTCGGCGGTGGCGACGCGCGCGCCTGGCGCCAGCACCTCGACAGTGAGCTCGATGCGGTCGGGGTCTCCGGACCCCGCGACGATCACGTCATGGCCCGCAGCGACCGCGCGGCGGGCGAGCACCGTGCCGAGTTTGCCCGCGCCAAGGATGCCGACCGTGCGCAGCCGGGTCACGACGCGGTCCCGCCCGCGAGCCGTTCGCGCACGCGGGGGATGACCTGGGTGCCGAACAGTTCGACGGCCCGCATCCGGGACGATGCGGGCATGGCGCCTCCGCCGGTGTACACGAGGTCGAAGCGCCCTGCCCCGAGGGTGTCGATCGTCACGGCCATCTTGGCCGCGACCGACTCGGGCGACCCGACGTACAGCGAGCCGTGGGCGACCTCGGCGTCGAATTGCGCCCGCGTCATGGGCGGCCAGCCACGCTCGGCGCCAATGCGGTCGCGCATCGTCTTGTAGCCCGGGTAGTACGAGTCGCGGGCCTCCTGGTCGGTCGCCGCGATGAAGCCGTGGCTGTGGATGCCCACGGGGTGCGCACTGGTCTCGAACTTCTCGGTGGCGCGGCGGTACAGGTCGATGTACGGGGCGAACCTGACCGGGTCGCCGCCGATGATCGCGAGCATGAGGCGGAAGCCGTGGCGCGCGGTGCGGATCACGGACTCGGGTGAGCCGCCGACCCCGACCCATGTGGTGAGCGAGCCGGAGTCCGTCTTGGGGTAGACGTCGGCGTCCTGCAGGGACGATCGAGTGGTGCCCGACCAGGTCACGGGCCTCTCGGTGAGGAGCTGCGCGAACAGCTCGAGCTTCTCCTCGAAGAGAACCTCGTAATCGGCGAGGTCGTAGCCGAACAGCGGGAAGGACTCCGTGAAGGAGCCGCGCCCGAGGATCACCTCGGCGCGGCCGTTGGACACCGCGTCGAGCGTCGCGAAGCGCTGGAACACCCGCACGGGATCATCGGAGGACAGCACCGTGACGGCGGAGCCCAGGGTCACGTGATCGGTGCGCTGGGCGATCGCTGCGAGCACCATCTCGGGGGAGGAGATGGCGAAGTCCGAGCGGTGGTGCTCGCCTAGCGCGACCGCGTCGATGCCCACCGTGTCAGCGAGCGCGGCCTCCTCGACCACCTGGCGCAGCGCCGCGGCATGGCTCATCGGCTCACCCGAATCGTGCAACGGCAGATCTCCGAAGGTCTCGATGCCGAACAGGACGTCGGACGCGCGGGTGGTCATGGTGGGTACTCCTCGCTCAGGACGCCGATTGTTGAAGCATCAACAAAAGAGCGTAGCTGGCACGCCCCTTATTCCCGCGGCCCGCCGGACTCGACCAGAATCGAGCCTGCGCATCGTGCAATCTGCCGTTCCCGGTACGCTGGAGGTGCGGATGAGCTGGCCAGGCGGTCGCGTGATCCTTCGGGATCCCGAGGAACGTCCGGGCTCCGCAGAGCAGGGTGGTGGCTAACGGCCACCCGGGGTGACCCGCGGGACAGTGCCACAGAAAACTACCGCCTCCGGCAACGGGGGTAAGGGTGAAAAGGTGAGGTAAGAGCTCACCGCGTCGCTGGTGACAGCGTCGGTCCAGGTAAACCCCACTCGGAGCAAGGCCAGACAGGATGCGTTCGAGGGCTGCTCGCCCGAGCATCCGGGTAGGTCGCTAGAGGCGTACGGCAACGTGCGTCGTAGATGGATGGCCGCCAGGTGCGTTGCGGCAACGCGCGCACCAGACAGAACCCGGCGTATCGGCCAGCTCATCCGCGCTGAGGGTGACGGAATGTGCGTCACGGCGAGGGGTAGCGTGCCGGTTGCACGGCGCGGGAACAGAAGGAGACGAGTTGTCAGGAACAGGGCAGCGGCGCGGTGGCGCACGCGGCAACGCGGGCACCCGACGGAGGAGTCCGGCGCGCCCCGTCAAGCAGGACCTGATGGCGGTGCTCGCCGGGATCGCCAATGAGGTCGAGCGCGGCGTGCAGCGGCCACCCACACGCGGGACCACGCGCACCAAGTTCCAGGTGGTCGCGCTCCTGGTCCGTGAGGAGCGGGCACGGGTCAAGGCCGATGCCGCGATGGCGGCCTCCCGGCGGGACGAGGCGCTCCGGCGGCTCGACGGGGTGGCGACCATGCTCGCCAAGATCGCGGCCCGCGACACCTCGCTGCTCGCTCTGCTCGCCGAGGACGCCAAGGTCTCCGACGCGGCACGTGCGTACAAGGCAACGGTGCTGCGCGCCGCCGGACGCGAGGCGCCGGACGAGCCCGAGGAGCCCGCCGCTCCCGTGCCGCCGCCCGGTGATGACAAGAGGGTGGTGCCGCAGTCGGCCATCTCGCACAGGCTGGCCAACCCGTTCCTCGCTCCCTCCTTCGGCGCCGCGGATGAGCGGCAGCCGGCTCGCACCCGCCGGCTCGCGGGATGGGAGCTGCTCGACCCGCTGTTCAGATCCTTCGAGCAGGATGCGGCGGGCGCGCGCGCCTGCATGAGCCTTCCCGAGCCCGACTCGGCGTCCGCCACCGCCATACGCGTCCCCGCCGGTCGCGCGCTGATGCCGCACCAGTCGCAGGTGGTCGCCGCCGCCGCTCGCGGCCATCGCACCTTCTTGCTGGCCGATGAGCCCGGCCTGGGCAAGACGGCCCAGGCGCTGCTCGCCGCCCAGGCCGCGGACGCCTATCCGCTGCTCGTGGTGGTGCCCAACGTGGTGAAGACCAACTGGGCACACGAGGTCGATCTGTGGACCCCGCATCGGCGCGCCACGGTGGTCCACGGCGACGGCGATCAGGTCGACGCGTTCGCGGACGTGGTGATCGTCAACTACGACATCCTCGACCGGCACGTCGGCTGGTTCGGCGACCTCGGGTTCCGAGGCATGATCCTCGACGAGGCGCACTTCATCAAGAACAAGGCGTCCCAGCGCTCGCGGCATGCGCTCGCGCTGTGCGATCGGATTCGGCAGCGCACGGCCCGGCCGCTGCTGATGGCGCTGACCGGCACCCCGCTGATCAACGACATCGAGGACTTCCGGGCGATCTGGCAGTTCCTGGGCTGGATCGACGACGAGAAGCCGGTGGGCGCGCTGATGACCTCCCTGGAGGAGACCGGCCTGATTCCCACGGACCGAGGCTTCTACGCCGCCGCGCGCGCCTCCGTGGTCGACATGGGCATCGTGCGGCGGCGCAAGGCGGACGTCGCTGCCGACATCCCCGCTCGCAGGGTTGCGGACCTCCCGGTCGAACTCGACGGCCCGGTGGGCCGCTCCATCCGCGCCGCCGAGGCGGCGCTCGCCGCCAGGATGGTCGAGAGCTACCGGCGTGCGGTGCAGGCGCGCCCCGATCACGACCCGACCGCGGACATCGACCTCGAGCTCGCGCGTCGCATCGCGGCGACCGAGCTCAAGGACGCGAGCTCGAAGAAGACCGGGGACAACGTGTTCACCATGGTCCGGAGGATCGGTCAGGCGAAGGCCGGGCTGGCCGCCGACTACACGGCCCAGTTGGCCCGCAACGTGGGCAAGGTGGTGTTCTTCGCCAAGCACGTCGACGTCATGGATCAGGCGGAGCAGATCTTCGCCGATCGCGGCCTGCGCACCGTGTCGATCCGCGGTGATCAGACGGCGAAGGCGCGCCAGGCGAGCATCTCCGCGTTCACCGAGGACCCCGACGTGTCGATCGTGGTGTGCTCCCTGCTGGCCGCCGGCGTGGGGCTCAATCTCCAGGTCGCCTCGAACCTGGTGCTCGCGGAGCTGTCCTGGACCGACGCGGAGCAGACCCAGGCGATCGACCGGATCCACCGCATCGGCCAGGCCGAACCCGTCACCGCGTGGCGGATCATCGCCGCCCAGACCATCGACGCCAAGATCGCGCAGCTGATCGACAGCAAGTCCGGGCTCGCGGCCCGCGCGCTGGACGGGGCGGCGGTGGATGACGAATCGCCGTCGACCGACGTGCAGCTGGAGGCCCTTGTCGGCCTGCTCGTCGATGCGCTCGAGGCTGAGGGCGTGGCCTGAGCGGCGTCGGCACAGGCACGAGCTCCGCGCTATTCGAGGAATTCCTGGAATACCGTGAAGCGCGTGCCGGCGGGCGCCGTCAGGCCCGCGAGCGGGCGCGGGGTCGCGTGCGTGCGGGCGGGATTGCGGCGGGCTCGATCGCGACCCCGACCGTTCCGTGCAAGGCGCCGATTCCCTCGACCTCGAGGATCACGACGTCCCCGGGTTCGAGCGGCGCGGGGGTGAGGCCGCCGCTACGGCCCCACAGCTCGGCGAGGCAGCCGCC
>NZ_JAHEBP010000127.1 GCF_024642165.1 Demequina sp. | reverse complement strand
GAGCACGGCACGCTGCCGTGGAGGCATGCGGCGATCTCGGGCTGGATCCTGGACCCGGACCGCAAGAAGATGTCGAAGTCCAAGGGCAACGTGGTCACGCCCATGGGCCTGCTCGAGACCCACGGCTCCGACGCGGTCCGCTACTGGGCCGCCGCCGCACGCCTGGGCACCGACGCCGCCTTCGACGAGGGCCAGATGAAGATCGGGCGCCGCCTCGCGATGAAGGTGCTCAACGCGTCCAAGTTCGTGCTGGGGGCGACCGGCATCGCGACCGCCGCCGGGGCCTCGCTGGAGTCGGGCGTGAAGGCAGCCTCCGCGGTCACCGCTGCCGCCGTCACGGAGCCGCTCGACCGGGCCATGCTGTCCGCGCTGGCGGACGCGGTCGACACCGCCACCCGCGCTCTCGAGGGGTACGACCACACGCGCGCGCTCGAGGCCGCCGAAACCCTGTTCTGGACGTTCTGCGACGACTACCTGGAGCTGGTGAAGGCGCGTGCCTACGACGGCGCGGCGCCGGGCGAGGCGATCGACCCGCACGCACCGTGCTCCCCGGGCGCCGCATCGGCACGCGCCGCGCTCACGCTGGCGCTGCACACGTTCCTGCGCCTGTTCGCACCGGTGCTGCCGTTCGCGACCGAGGAGGTCTGGAGCTGGTTCCAGAACGGCTCGGTGCACCACGCGGCATGGCCGGAGTCGGGTCACCTGCGTGAGGTGGCGGGCGTGACCTCAGCGGGTGCACCCCTGCTGGCGGCCTCAGGCGAGGCGCTGTCCGTCCTGCGCAAGGTGAAGTCCGAGGCGAAGGTGTCGCAGCGCACGGAGATCGAGTCCATCGACCTGCTGGTGCCGGAGGCCAAGGTGGCGCTCGTGCGAGCCGCGAGCGCGGACCTGCGCGCGGCGGGCCGCGTGCGGTCCATGCAGATCGTGGACGCCACGGCGGCGCTGGAGCCGGGAGTCGACGGCCTCGCGCCGGAGGACGGCTCGGCGGACGAGATCGCGGACGTCACGGTGATGCGAACGGAGAACGCGGTCCTGGCTGCTCAGTAGGCGCCCGTCGCGCCCGCCCGGGGGAACTCACTGACGGTCTTGGAAGATTTCTGACTGCTGCGGGGAACTGACGGTCGCTCAGGGTTCGATCAGCGCCGCAGCGAGCGTCTCCTCGACCCACGCGGCGTACTCCCCCAACGTCCAGCCCTCCTGGCCCACCAGCTGCGCGTAGGTGTGCGGGTGTCCGATGCTCCAGATCACGGCCGCGATACTTTCCCGCGGAAGCCGCCGCGCGTCCGGCCGCGAGAGCAGCTGGTCCGCGGCGAGCCCGTAGTTGTGCAGCCGCTGCGACGCGCGGGCGCGCTCGAGCTCAGCGATCCGCTGGTCATGTCCGGCGGCCTCTCGAATCAGTTCCATCACGGGCGCGACCCGCGGCTGGACTTCTGCGAACCACGCGGCGAGCATCGTCACGTACTCACGCGCCGTGGCGACTGCCGCCCCGCGCTCCGCCATGAACTCGGGCACCCTGCGGGGTGCGTCGGGCCCCGTGGCGGCCGCCTCGAGAACCGCGTCGAGCACCTCGCTCTTCGAGCCCACCGCGTTGTAGACGGTCTGCACCGCAACCTCGGCCTCGGCGGCGATGTCCGCGATGGACGTGCGCGCATAGCCATCGCGCTCCATCAGCCCGCGTGCGGCCCCCACGATCCGGTCGCGAGTCGCGGCCGTGTGGCGGCGATGGGTATGGGTCGCTCGTGCCCGACTGCGCTTGACGTCTTCCACCTTGTTAGAATAGCATTCCATTTATTGGAACGTGGTTCTAATGACTCGTGTCGGGAGGTGTGCCATGAATGATCGCCAGGACGTCATCGTCATAGGCGGGGGCCAGGCAGGGCTTGCGGCGGGGTACCACCTCGCGCGCGCCGGAGCACGCTTCGCCATCCTCGACGACCGCGCAAGAACGGGCGACGCCTGGCGCGACCGGTGGTCGACGTTGCGGCTGTTCACGCCCGCGCGCCACGCGGCCCTGCCCGGTCAGCCCTGGGACATGGCCGGCCGCGACTACCCCTCCCGCGACCAGGTCATCGACTACCTCGACGGCTACGCGACCCGATTCGCCCTCCCCGTGACCCACGATGCCCGCGTGCTCTCCGTGACCCGCGATCCGCACGGCTTCACCGTCACCACTGAGGACCGCACGTGGCACGCGCGCGCGGTGATCGTGGCCACCGGCGCCACCTCCCTCCCGCGCATTCCTGCGTTGGCGGCCGAACTCGACCCGCGCATCGTGCAGTTGCACTCGAGCGCGTACCGGGACCCGAGCGGCCTACCCGAGGGGCGGGTGCTCGTCGTGGGCTACGGCACCTCGGGTGCGGAGATCGCCCTCGAGTTGGCGCAGGCCGGCCGCGAGGTCACGATCGCCGGCAAGCCCACCCCCCACCCGCCGAACGCGGTGCTCGCCATCGCCGGCGGTGCGTGGTGGCTCGTGCTGACTCGGGTGCTGACCCGGCGGACCCCGATCGGACGCAAGGTGGCGCCCCACGTCACGGCGCACGGAGCACCGCTCATCCGCATCTCGCCTCGCGACGTCGAGCGCGCCGGCGTGCGGCACGTGGGACGCGTCTCTGGCGTCGCCGACGGCCACCCGGTCGCGGACGGCGCGGCGCAGCAGGTCGACGCCGTCGTGTGGTGCACCGGGTACCAAGGCGACTTCGCGTGGCTCGACGTCGCGGGGCTGCGCGTCGACGATCGCGGCTATCCCGTGGCACCGTTCGGGCTCGTCGACGGCGCGCCCGGGCTCGGGTTCGTGGGCATGCCGTTCCAGACGCGGCTCGCCTCGCCACTGCTCGGCGGCGTTGGCGACGATGCGGCGCTGGTGGTGGAGTCGATGCTGGCCGGCCTGGAAGCTCGGGTCGAGCCCGACCGTGGAGCGGCTGCGGCGGCGTGACAGTGCACCTCCGCTAGCGACCCCGCGTGCGATGAACCTGCACCTGCAGTCCACCGCCGCCCTCATCGCGCCGTCCTCGCCTCGATCACGCCGCGCACCAGCGCGCGGCACCACTCCGGCCGCTCCGTGATGTCGCGATAAGTGAGGCGCACGGTCTGGATCCCGATGCGCGCCAGGTCGGCATCGCGGCGCAGGTCCCGTTGCCGTTGCAGCGCGTCACCGTGGAACTGCTCCCCGTCGAGCTCGACGGCGGTCATGGTCACCGCGTCGTACATGTCGAGCCGATACGTCCGCCCCGACGCCCGCACGCTGTGCTGGCGAGCGAATCGCGCGAAGTCCCGCGTGTTGAACACGGTCCACAGACCCTTCTCCTCGAGAAAGCTTTCAGCGCCGCGACGCGCGGACTCGATCCGTCGCACCAGCTCCTTGCGCGCGAGGCACCGCGGTACCCGGTCGAGTGTGGACCGCAGCCCCTCTGGAGAGACGAACCCCGAGCGCACCGCGCGGTAGAGCGCCTCGGATCGGCGGCCCGGCGGCAGCATCCCGTAGCCGTGGATGACCGCGAGGTCCGGGCCTACCACCGTGGCGCGGCCGAGCCGCACCGTGGGAGGCATGAATGTAAGGCGACGGATCTTGACCCACGCCGGCGGATACGGACGCTCCGCGTGCGGGACGGCGATCTCGATCTGCTCGGGCGGCTCCTCCACGAATCGCCAGGCGAAGAGCGCCGCGACGCCCGACAGTGCGGCGTTGGGCCCTGCCCATAGCAGCGCCGCGTCGGCCTTCGCGGCGAAGGAGTCCGCGTGGACCGCCGAGACGTACGCGTTGGGAAGCACCCTGACCGCCTCCCCGCGCTCGATCGCGGTGCGCGCCTTGCGCTCCGAGGCCAGCCCCGCGAGCTCGTCGAAAGTGAACGCGCGCGGGTGACGGCGAAGGGTCTCGGTCAGCGAGCCCGTGGTCGCCGCCGTTGGCAGGGGCCGGAGGTGGGTCATGTCTCCGTTCTACGGGCGCGCGTCGAGTGCCGATGCGGGTGGCAGCCGCTGGCAGGAGGGTCGCGCCGCCGGCGCGACCCGGGGACATCGCTCGGGGAGGCGACGAGACGTCGCTCAGTTCCCCACAGCAGTCAAGATTCGCCCGAAACCGTCCGTGAGTTCCCCATAGCGAGGCTCGGGTGGTTTGAGTGCGGGCGCGGGTCGAGCGGGGGCGGGTTCGGGGGAACGCGGGCGGGTTAGGCCGCGCCCTGCTCCTCGACCCGGCCCTCGTACTCCGGCATCGCCCGGGAGATCACCGTGTCGCGGGTGACGACTACGCGAGAGACGTCGTCTCGACCGGGCACGTCGAACATCGTGAGCTGGAGGACCTCCTCCATGATCGCGCGTAGGCCACGCGCGCCCGTGCCGCGCTCGAGCGCCTGCTCGGCGATCGCGCGCACCGCCTCAGGTTCGAACTCGAGCTCCACGTTGTCGAGCTCGAACATGCGCTGATACTGCTTCACCAGCGCGTTCTTGGGCTCCGACAGGATCGACACCATCGATTCGACGTCGAGCGGGGTCACCGTCGCTATCACCGGCATGCGCCCGATGAACTCCGGGATCAGGCCGAACTTGTGCAGGTCGCTGGGCGTGACCTCCGAAAACAGGTCCATGTTGTCTGCTTCTTTGAGCGTTGCGCCGAAGCCGATGCCCTTGCGTCCCACGCGCGAGCTGACGATCTCCTCGAGCCCGGCGAACGCGCCGCCCAGGATGAACAGCACGTTGGTGGTGTCGATCTGGATGAACTCCTGGTGGGGGTGCTTGCGCCCGCCCTGCGGCGGCACGGAGGCGACGGAGCCCTCGAGGATCTTGAGCAGCGCCTGCTGCACGCCCTCGCCCGACACGTCGCGCGTGATCGATGGGTTCTCGGCCTTGCGGGCCACCTTGTCGATCTCGTCGATGTAGATGATGCCGCGCTGGGCCTTGTCGACGTCGTAGTCCGCCGCCTGCAGCAACTTGAGGAGGATGTTCTCGACGTCCTCGCCCACGTATCCGGCCTCGGTCAGGGCCGTCGCATCGGCGATCGCGAAGGGCACATTGAGCATCTTCGCGAGGGTTTGCGCCAGGTACGTCTTGCCGGTTCCCGTGGGGCCGATGAACAGCACGTTGGACTTGGCGATCTCGATCTGATCGTCGTCGTCCTTCACCCGGGTCTCGCCCGCTCGCACGCGCTTGTAGTGGTTGTACACCGCCACAGACAGGGCGCGCTTGGCCTGGTCCTGTCCCACGATGTACTGACCCAGGAAGTCGAAGATCTCGCGCGGCTTCGGAAGCTCCGTGAGCTCGGCCTCGACCTGCTCGGCGAACTCCTCTTCGATGATCTCGTTGCAGAGCTCGATGCACTCATCGCAGATGTACACGCCGCCGCCCGCGATGAGCTTGCGCACCTGCTTCTGCGTCTTGCCGCAGAAAGAGCACTTCAGCAGGTCGCCGCTGTCAGCGGGTCGATTCATCCGGGGACTCCTTTCGGGTGCATAGTCCTCGCGTGCACCGTGATGCCCTTCCAGGCTACCCACGGGCTCCGACATGCGCGGGGCGGCGCGCCGGGCCCGACAGGGCGATCCACCCCTAGCAGGCAGGACATTCCGGCCCGATGCCGGATCGTGACCTCGGGGTCACATGGACGAAACGCGGCGAGGGGCGCCGGCGCGTGGCCGGCGCCCCTCGCGAGCGAGCTTCGTGACCCTACGCCTTAGCGGGATGCACGGTCTGGATGCCCTTGCGGGACTCGAGCACCTGGTCGACAAGCCCGTACTCCAGCGCCTGCTGCGCGGAGAGGAACGTGTCGCGCTCGATGTCCTCGCGCACCTTCTCGG
>NZ_JAHEBP010000029.1 GCF_024642165.1 Demequina sp. | reverse complement strand
CTAGCATCCGGGAGCTGTTGACCCGGAACCTGCGGACGAGCGGCATCTACATCGCGTTCGTCGCGATCATCGCCCTGTTCGCGATCCTCACGGGAGGAACGCTGCTCAGCCCGGGCAACGTCACGAACATCGTCCTGCAGTACTCCTACATCCTGATCCTCGCGATCGGCATGGTGATGGTGATCATCGCCGGCCATATCGACCTCTCGGTGGGCTCCGTGGTCGCGGTGACAGGCGCGGTCTCCGCCGTGCTGGTCATCAAGAACGGCATGCCGTGGTGGGTGGGCGTGCTCGCCGCCATCGTGGTGGGCGTCCTGATCGGCGCGTGGCAGGGATTCTGGGTCGCGTTCGTGGGCATCCCCGCGTTCATCACCACCCTGGCAGGCATGCTCCTGTTCCGCGGCCTGACGCTGCTGGTGCTCAACAACATCTCGCTGTCGCCTTTCCCGGCGGAGTACCAGAAGATCGCGGGTGGCTTCCAGAACGGGATCCTGGGCGGGAACGGTTACGACCTGTTCACGCTGCTGGTGTTCGCGCTGGCCGTCGCGGGATACATGTTCAGCGCCTT
This sequence comes from Demequina sp., assembly GCF_024642165.1. Lineage (GTDB taxonomy): Bacteria > Actinomycetota > Actinomycetes > Actinomycetales > Demequinaceae > Demequina. The sequence continues at coordinate 22,012 of NZ_JAHEBP010000029.1, read as the reverse complement.
CCGCTCGCGTCGCTCCCGCATCGCCTATGAGCAGCCCGTCGAGGCGTTCCCGCTGTTCATCCTCAAGCTGGTCGCCGTGGCGGCCGTGGTGATGTGGTTCGCCTGGCAGCTCGCCAACGCGCGTGGCTTGCCGAACGTGCTCATCATCCTTGCGGTGCTGGTCATCGTGTACACGCTGGTGACCACCCGTACGGTGTTCGGCCGCCACGTCTACGCGATCGGTGGCAACCTGTCCGCCGCGATGCTCTCGGGCGTCAAGGTGCGCTGGGTGAACTTCGGCGTGATGCTCAACATGGGCATCCTCGCCTCGGTTGCCGGCGTGGTGTACTCCTCGCGTTCGAACGGTGCCCAGCCTGCGGCCGGAAACATGTTCGAGCTGGACGCGATCGCCGCCTGCTTCATCGGTGGTGCGGCGGTCACCGGCGGCGTCGGTCGAGTGACCGGTGCCATCGTCGGTGGTCTGATCATGGCGACCATGTCCAACGGCATGCAGCTCATGGGTGTCGACCAGTCGGTGCAGTCCGTGGTCAAGGGCCTGGTGCTGCTGCTCGCCGTCGCGTTCGACGTCTACAACAAGCGCCGCGCGGGCGCTCGCTAGCCACCGCGTCACGAGGGGCTCCGGCGATGTCGCCGGAGCCCCTCGTCGTGCGTGGGGACGATGCGGGTGCCGCGCCGCGCGCCCCCGAACGGTTCTGGGCCATACTCGTCACAGACCCGCCCAAGGACGAGGCCGGTGAGGAGACGCGACCGGTGAGCAACGAGCGACGGCGCCCGACGATCGACGATGTCGCACGCGAGGCGGGGGTTTCGCGCGGCACGGTGTCACGAGTGCTCAACGGCGGCCACTGGGTCTCCGACGGCGCCCGTGCGCACGTCGAGCGCGCGATCCGGTCCACCGGGTACCGGATCAACCCCCACGCCAGGTCGCTCGCCACCAGTCGCACGGGCTCCGTGGGCTTCCTGCTCAACGAGTCGTACGAACGGTTCTTCGCCGACCCGAACTTCCTGCTCATCCTCCGCTCGGCCGCGGACGCGCTCGCGGAGCACGGGATGACGCTGATCCTCATCATGGCCGACACCCCGGACGAGCGCCGGCGTGCCACGGAGTACCTCACGGGCGGGCACGTGGACGGAGCGCTCGTGGTGTCCTCGCATCGCGACAGCCAGGAGCTGCTGCGCACGCTGCTGGGCGCCCACCTGCCCGTGGTCTCGGCCGGGGCCCCGCTGGGCTTCGAGAGCCAGGTGCCCTACGCGACGGCCGACGACGAGGGCGGGGCCCGGGCGATGGTGGAGCACCTCGCGGCCGCGGGCCACCAGCACATCGTCCACATCGCCGGACCTCAGGACACCTCAGGCGGAACCGGGCGCCTGCGGGCGTTCCGGGCGGCCAGGGGAGACCGCTATGCGGACGAGCAGGTCGCGTTCGGCGACTTCGGACGCGCCTCCGGCGCGCGGGCCATGCGGGAGCTGCTGAGCCGCGGGCTCCCGTTCGACGCGGTGTTCTGCGCCAACGACCTCATGGCCGCGGGCGCCATGGACGTGCTCGCCGAGGCGGGCATCCGCGTGCCCGACGACGTCGCCGTCGCGGGATTCGACGACGCCCCGGTCGCGCTCGAGACCACCCCGGCGTTGACGACCGTGCACCAGCCGTTCGATCGCGTGAGCCGGGAGATGGTGCGCCTGCTCCTCGAGCAGATCGGCGGCGGCACGGCCGCGCCGGTCACGCTGCCGACCGAGATCGTGGTCCGCGGCACGGCGTAGCGCTTCCGCGCCTCGCCGGCGGCCGGCGCTAGGCCGGTGCGGCGGTGCTCTCTCGCACCACGAGCTCGCAGGGGATCAGCACGGCCGGCTCCGGCGGCGCCGCGGGCGCGCCCGTGGCGATGCGCGCCAACAGGCTCTCGACCAGCCCGCGGCCCACCGCGCCGAACGGCTGGCGCACCGTCGTGAGCGGCGGGATGAGGAACTCCGCCAAGGTGATGTCGTCGAATCCGACCACCGAGAGGTCCTCGGGCACGCGGCGCCCGTGCCGGTGCGCCGCGAGCAGCAGGCCGGAGGCGATCTCGTCGTTCGCGCAGAACACGGCCGTGACCTCGGGCCGGCCGGCGATCAGGGCGCCGGCGGCGTAGCCCGAGGCGGCGGTCCAGTCGCCACGTACGGGCTCGGGCGCCCGGATCCCGCGCTCGGCCAGCACCCCTCGCCATGCGGCGAGGCGCGCCCGCGCCGGGATCGAGTCCGGCGGCCCGGTGATGTGGTGGACGGTGCGGTGGCCCAGGTCCAGCAGGTGCTCGACCGCGGCCCGGGCGCCGCCCGCGTGATCCGTGCCCACCATGGGCAGACGCCCGCCGAAGGTCGCGTCCGCCACCACCACCGGCAGCCCGGCGGGCAGCTGCAGGCGATGCACGTCCTCGATCTCCGCGCGGATGATGATGAGGCCGTCGATGGCCTGGTGCGAGAGCCGCGACGCGGCCTCGGCCACGTCCTCGTGGGCCGTCGAGTCGATGTCGAGCAGCGTGATGGTGTGGCCGGCGTCGCGTGCCGCCTGCACCACGGCCTCGACCGTGCGGGACTCGCCCGTGCGGGCCAGTTGGTGCGCGATGACGCCGATCGTGTCGAAGCTGCCGCTGCGCAGAGCGCGCGCGGCGGTGTTGGGCGTGTACCCCAGGCGCTCCATCGCGTCGAGAACGCGGCGCCGGGTCTCGGGGCTCACGTTGACCGAGCCGTTCGCCACCCTCGACACCGTCTGCCCCGACACCCCGGCGAGCCTCGCGACGTCCGTCATCGAGGCGCGCGCGGCCGCACGGGCGCGGGCCTGCGGCGTCGGACTCATAGTGAAATCCTAGGCGCTGACGATCAGCGCAGATGCTCCCCGGTGACCTCCGCGAGGCGCGCGATGAGCGCGGCGCGCAGAGCCGGGTCGTGAGCCGCCGCGGGCGCGGCCTCCGAGCGGCGGCGGTGCACGTACTGGCCGGTGCGACGCGCGATCGCCTCGTCGGACGTCACCATCCAGACCGGGGTGTCTGCGCCATCGGACGTGGGCAGCGCCGCGCGCGGCCCGCCCATGCGGGTGCGCACCCAGCCGGGGTGCACCACGTTGATGGGACGGTCCGTGTGACGCGCCGCGAGGTCGAACGCCAGCATGGTGAGGAGCAGCTTCGAGTCCGCGTAGGCCTGCGGGCCGTCCCACGGCTCCGGCGGCGCGAGGTCCACCGCGGGCCGGCCATGGAACGCCGAGTCGGATCCGATGAAGACGATGCGCCGGGGAAGGCTCAGCAGGGCCGAGAGCAGGTAGGGCGCCACCGTGTTGACCTGGACGATGCGCTCGAGGCCGTCCTCGGTGAGGACGGGGGAGGACTGGTCGCCGCCGGCGGCGGCGTTGTGGATGATGACGTCGTACGGGCCGCGGCGGCGGGCGTCGTCGGCGAGCAGCCGCGTCGAGGCGAATGAATCGAGCCGTCCCGTGACCGCGCCGGCGGCGCCGGGCGCCGCCGCGAGGGCCACGTCCGCGCGCGACGCGTCACGGCCGTGCACCACCACCTCGTAGTCGAGGGCGATGAGCCTGCGCGCGATCTCGGCGCCCAGGCCCTGGGCTGCTCCGGTGACCAGGACGCGCGGCATGGGCTCATCGTCGCACGGCAGCCCCTCCGCGACGCAAGAGCCGAATATGCTGTGCTCACCCACGTCCCGAGCCCCGGAGGACCCCATGGCGATCGCCGACGAGCTGCTGGCCAACAACCGCGCCTATACGCAGTCCTACCTGCCCGACCGTCCCCTGCCTCCGCGCAGGCAGCTCGCGATCGTGGCCTGCATGGATTCACGCCTCGACGTGTTCTCCATGCTCGGCCTCGAGATCGGCGACGCCCACGTGATCCGGAACGCCGGCGGCGTGGTCACGGACGACGTGATCCGGTCGCTGGTGATCTCCCAGCGCAAGCTGGGCACGCGCGAGGTGATCCTCATCCACCACACGGACTGCGGCGCGCTCACGTTCACCGACGACGAGCTGCGCAACCAGCTGCTCGAGGAGACGGGCCTCAAGCCCACCTGGAGCCCCGAGTCCTTCCGCGACCTCGACGCGGACCTGCGGCAGTCGATGGAGCGGATCTGGCGCAGCCCCTTCATGGTCGACACGTCGCAGGTGCGCGGATTCGTCTTCGACGTTCACACCGGCGCGCTGCGCGAGGTCGTGTAGTCACCCGTCCCTCGGTGCCGCTCGCGACCGCGTAGCGCATACTGGATGCCATGTGGTGGAGATTCCTCAAGGCGGTCAAGAACGGCGAGCACCGGTTGGCGCCCATGACGTGGATCGCCGCGGTGGGCGCGGTGATCTACACGTTCGTGCCCATCGACATCATCCCCGAGCTGTTCCTGGGGCCCCTCGGGTACGTCGACGACCTGGGCCTGTGGGGCTTCATCGTGGTCCTCGTGACGCGGGAGAAGCAGCAGTGGGAGGCGCGTCTCAACGAGGACGCGATCAACGTGAACGGGCGCTTCGACCAGGTCTGAACTGCGCGTCCTGAACTGCGCATCGTCCCGCCGCCCTGACAGCGCCGCCGCAGTGACGTAGCGTCGGAGGATGAGCGATCCTGACTTCTCCGACCTCACGGCGGTGGTGGTCAACTGCACCCTCAAGCCGTCGCCCACGCTGTCCCACACGCAGGGCCTCCTCGACAACGCGATCGCGATCCTCGAGGCTCAGGGCGTGGCGGTCGACGTGATCCGTGCGGTCGATCACGCGATCGCGCCGGGCGTGTACCCCGACATGCGCGAGGACGTGCCCGGCGGCAACCAGGACGTCGACGACTGGCCGGCGCTCGCGGAGCGGATCCTGGGTGCCCAGATCCTGCTGCTGGGGACCCCCATCTGGCTCGGTGAGAAGTCGTCGGTCGCCACCCGGGTCATCGAGCGCCTCTACGGGCTCTCGGGCCGGCTCAACGACCGCGGCCAGTACCTGTACTACGGGCGCACGGCGGGCGTGGTGGTGACGGGCAACGAGGACGGCGTCAAGCACGTCGCGATGAACACCCTCTACTCGCTGCAGCACCTGGGCTACACCATCCCGCCCAACGCCGACGCGGGCTGGATCGGGGAGGCGGGCCCGGGCCCGTCCTACCTCGACGAGGGCAGCGGGGGACCGGAGAACGACTTCACCCGGCGCAACACCACGTTCATGACCTGGAACCTGTTGCACACGGCGCGTTGGCTCAAGGACGGGGGCGGCTTCCCTGAGGGAGGGAATTCGCGCAGGGAGTGGGACGCCGGGGCCCGGTTCGACCATCCGAACCCGGAGTATCGAGCGTGACCACCCCGACGTTCTCGCGCGAGCCTCGCGAGCCGCGGCGGTACGTCGCGGTGGCCCTCGACGTCACGTTGGCACGGCTGCCGCGGGTGGTGGGCGGCGCATTCGACCGCGTCGCGGCGGCTCTCGGGAGCCACGGGCTGGCGCCCGGGGGCGCGGTCATCCGCTACGTGGCCGTCCTCAAGGACGGCACCTTCGCGATCGAGGTGGGTCACCTGGTCGACGGCGCCGTGCCGCGGGACGATGCGTACGTCCAGGGCGAGCTGCCCGGCGGCGAGTACTCGATCGCCCGGTACGACGGCCCCTACGCGGGCATGGGAGGCGTGACTCGCGCGCTCATGGAGTCGTGGGAGGCGGACGGCTTCCATCCGGCCGTCGAGCAGACCACGACGGGCGAGGACTACGGATGCTGGTATGAGCTCTACCTCGATGCGCCCCGCGAGGGCCCCCAGGGGCCCGAGGGAGCGGTCGAGGTGGCGGTGCTGTCGCGGTAGCGGGCGCCGCGCGTCACTAGGGTGGACTCGTGGTGACGATCGATCTCAACGCAGACCTGGGCGAGGGCTTCGGCCGCTGGACGCTCACCGACGACGACGCGCTGCTCGCCTCGGTGACCAGCGCCAACGTGGCCTGTGGCTTCCACGCGGGCGACCCGGTGACGATGCGCGGCGTCTGCGAGCGCGCGGTGGCCTCGGGAGTGGCGATCGGCGCGCAGGTCTCGTACCGCGATCTTGCGGGCTTCGGGCGCCGCGCGATGGACGTGCCGTCCGAGGAGTTGGCCGCCGAGGTGGCCTATCAGGTGGGCGCGCTGGGGCTGTTCGCGCGGGCGGCGGGCGGCGAGGTGGGCTACGTCAAGCCGCACGGCGCGCTGTACAACCGCGTGGTCCGGGACCGTTTCCAGGCGGGGGCCGTGGTGGAGGGCGTGATGCTCGCGTCGACCGTTGCCGGCGTCCCGCTGGCGGTGATGGGGTTGCCGGGCTCGGAGCTTCTGGAAGTGGCGCGCGACGCCGGCCTGCCCACCGTGTCCGAGGCGTTCGCGGACCGCGCCTATCTCCCAGACGGCACGCTGGCGCCCCGGGGCACGCCGGGCGCGGTGATCGACGACGTCGAGCTGGTGGTCGCGCGCGCGGTCGCCATCGCGACGGGTGTGCCGCTGCTCGCGGTCGACGGCACGGAGCTGTTGGTGCGCGCGGACTCCGTGTGCGTGCATGGCGACACCCCGGGGGCCGCCGCGCTCGCCGCGCGCGTGCGCGAGGCGCTCGAGGAGGCCGGGGTGAGCCTGCGCCCGTTCGCATGATCGTCCACCGCATGGGGGAGCGGGCGCTCCTGGTGGAGGTGGAGGACGGAGCGGCGGCCCAGGCCCTGCACGCCGAGTGCGTGCGGCGCCGAGCGGCCGGGGTGCTGGTCGCGGAGGAGATCGTTCCCGGTGCCCGCACGGTGCTGCTCGATGGAATTGGCGGAACTGGCGGCATCGAGGCCCCTCGCCAAGCGGACGGCTTCGGCGTCGAGGCGCTCGCCCGCTCGCTGCCGCGCTGGCGCATCCCGCCGGTCGAGACCGCGGGCGGCCCTCGGGTCGAGATCCCGGTGATCTTCGACGGACCCGACGTCGCCGACGTGGCGCGGCACTGGGGAGTGGGCGCGGGCGACGTGGGGCGCATCGTCACGTCCACGGAGCTCACCGTCGCGTTCTGCGGCTTCGCGCCGGGCTTCGCGTACCTGGGCGGGCTCGGGCGCGAGGTGCCGCGGCGGGAGACGCCGCGCACGGCCGTGCCCACGGGTGCGGTGGGGCTTGCGGGCGAGTACGCGGGCGTCTATCCGCGCCGGTCGCCCGGTGGATGGCAGATCATCGGGACCGCGGTGGATGTGCTCCTCTGGGACGTCGCGCGCGAGCCCGCGGCGCTGCTCGCGCCCGGCACCCGGGTCCGGTTCGTGGAGGCGCCGTGACGGCGATCGAGATCGTCCGGGCCGGGCCGCTGACCACGGTGCAAGATTTGGGCCGGCGCGGCCACGCCCACCTGGGAGTGCCGCGCGCGGGCGCCGCGGACCTTCCCGCGCATCGGCGAGCCAACGCGCTGGTGGGCAACGGGGACGATGCGGCCACGCTGGAGACCACGATGCTCGGCTTCACCTTCAGAGCGCTCGCGCCGCTGGTGGTCGCGGTCGAGGGCGCCGCGTGCGCCGTGCTGGTGGGAGCGGTGCGCGCGCCCTGGGGGGCGCCGTTCCGGGTGGCGCCCGGGCAGACGGTCGAGGTGGGGCCGGCGGTGGCGGGCCTGCGCTCCTATCTCGCGGTGCGCGGCGGGATCGAGGTCGAGCCGGTGCTCGGCAGCCGGTCCTCGGACACGCTCTCGGGGTTGGGTCCCGCGCCGCTGGCGAACGGCGACGCGGTGGCGGTGGGTGCGGCCCCGGGGGCGCCGGAGGAGTTGTTCGGACGGCCGGCGGCCCACGCGCCCGAGGCCACGAATCGCGTGGAGCTCAAGCTGCGGCGCGGCCCGCGGCAGGACTGGCTGGGAGCAGACGGCTGGGGGGCGCTCGCGGAGGCGGCGTGGCAGGTGAGCGACCGGTCGAACCGCGTGGGCGTGCGGCTCGAGGGCCGGCCGTTGGTGCGGGCGCGCTCGGGCGAGATCGCCAGCGAGGGCCTGGTCACGGGGGCCGTGCAGCTGCCGCCATCGGGCCGGCCGGTGATCTTCCTCGCGGACCACCCCACCACGGGCGGCTACCCCGTGGTGGGCGTGCTCGACGGTGACGCGATCGCCGCCGCAGCCCAGGCGCGGCCCGGGGTCGAACTCAGGTTCCGGGTGCGCTGAGGCGCGCCGCCCGCGGATGGCCCCACGGGCGGCGCCACGGACGGCGACCGATCGACGTCCGAACTAGTGCGCGCGCCACGCCTTCAGGGAGGTGCGGTTGAGAACGCCGAGCATCAGGTCGAGGCGCTTGAACGTCATCTTGCCGCGGCTCGACATGGCGATCATGCGCATCGGCGCCTCCTTGAGGGCGGCGTCGAACATGGCGGCCGTGGTCTCGTCGACGTTCGAGGTGTCGAACTGCTTCCTCGCCTGGTCGAGGATCGCGCGCGCCACCAGTGATCCGAGTGCGGTCTCGTGCAGGTCCGCCGCGGTGGAGTCGCGGTGGAACGGCACGCTGCCCTCCGGCGTCGGGATCTCGCTGCCGAGCATGGTGCGGAATTCGTTGTCGGTGGCGACGTACGCCGCGGGCCCGTGCGAGGGCGACACGGCCTTGCCGTCGGTGATCTTCACGGCGCGGCGCGCACGGATGTCGGTCGACGACGCGGCGACCAGCACCTCGACCTCCCCGGACTCGACCCGCCACTCCTGGGAGCGCACATCCCACACGGCGAAGGCGCGGCGATCGAGCTTGATCGTCACCTTCTGCGACTCCCCGGACGCGACGTGCACCTTGGCGAAGCCCTTGAGCTCCTTCTCGGGGCGGTACGCGACGGACTCGGGGCGGCGGACGTACACCTGCACCACGTCGGAGCCCTCGCGGGGACCCACGTTGGTGACGGTCACCGTGACGCTGTAGCCGTCGCCGGACTTGCGCACCGTGAGACCGGTGTAGTCGAAGGCGGTGTAGCTGAGGCCGTGGCCGAAGGGGAAGCGAGCGGGCACGCCCGCGGAGTCGTGGAAGCGGTAGCCCACGTACAGGCCCTCGCGGTACTCGACCTGCTTCGGGTTCTTCGCGAAGGTGCGATCCGAGGGGAGGTCGGAGGCCGCCATCGGGAACGACTCGGCAAGGCGTCCGCCGGGCGCCACGTCGCCCAGCACCACGTCGGCGAGGGCACTGCCACCGGCCTGGCCGCCCAGGTAGGCCTCGACGATCGCGGCGGGACGGTCCGCCCACGGCAGCTCGACGGGTGCCCCGTTCTGCAGGGCGACCACCGTGTTGGCGTTCGCGTCGAGGGCCGCCATCACCGCGGCGGTGTGCCCGTCCGGCAGGCGCAAGTGGGTGCGGTCGAAGCCTTCGGACTCGTAGGAGTTGGGCAGGCCGGCCACCACGATCACCGCGTCGGCACGGGCCGCCACGTCACGAACCTCCTGGAGCAGGGCCTCCTCGGTGGCTCCGGACGCCGCGTCGTAGCCCGGCGCGTAGGTGATCACCGCATCGTCGCCCACGGCGTGGCGCATGGCGTCCAGGAAGGTGTCGAGCTTCGTGGGGTTCACGAGCGAGGATCCCGCACCCTGGTAGCGGGGCTTCTTGGCGAAGGCGCCCACCACGGCGATGGTGCCGGTGCGGTCGAGCGGGAGGATGCCGTTGTTGGTCAGCAGCACGGTGCCGGCGGCGGCGGCGCGGCGGGCGAGCTGGTGGTGCGACTCGGGGTCCACCTGCGAGGTGGCGACGTCGTTCTGCGAACGCAGGGCGAGGTCGACCACCCGCGTCACGGCGAGGTCGAGCTCGGCGGTGGTGAGCAGGCCCTTGGCGTGCGCGTCGGCGATCTCGGCGTCCCAGGAGCCGTCGGTGCCCGGCATCTCGAGGTCGAGGCCGGCGCACAGCGCGAGGGCGCGGTCCGAGGTGGCGTACCAGTCCGACATCACCAGGCCGTCGAAGCCCCAGTCGTCGCGGAGGGCGTCGGTGAGCAGGCCGCGGCTGATGTCCGCGTGCTCGCCGTTCACCTTGTTGTACGAGCACATCACGGTCCAGGGGTCGGATTCCTTGACCGCGATCTCGAAGCCGGTGAGGTAGAGCTCGTGCAGGGTGCGGTCGTCGACGATGGTGTCGACGGACATGCGGAAGAACTCCTGGTTGTTCGCTGCGTAGTGCTTGATGCACGCGCCCACGCCCTGTGACTGGGTGCCACGCACCATGGCGGCGGCCAACTTGCCGGAGACGAAGGGGTCCTCGGAGAAGTACTCGAAGTTGCGGCCTCCCGCGGGGTGGCGCTTGATGTTGAGGCCGGGGCCGAGCAGCACGGAGACGTCGTTGGCGCGGCTCTCGCGTCCGAGGGCGGCGCCCACCTCCTCCGCGAGCGCCACATCCCACGTCGAGCCCATGGTCACGGCGGGGGGGAAGCAGGTCGCAGGAACCGACTCGTTGAGGCCCAGGTGATCGGTGCTGCCCTTCTGCTTGCGCACTCCGTGGGGGCCGTCGGTCATCAGGATCGAGGGCACGTGGTGCTCCTCGAGGGCCTCGGTGGTCCAGGAGTCGCGGCCCGAGACCAGCCGGATCTTGTCTTCGGTGGACAGGGTCGAGACGATCTGCTCGGCCTTCGCGTAAGTGGCGCGCATGCGATTCCTCGGTTGAGAGTGGGGGGACGCTTCGGTGGCGATGCCCCCAGTCTATCGGTCACGTGTCACCCTTCCGCGGCGCGGACGAGAACGAGCGCACGGATCCGAAGGGATCCGTGCGCTCGTCGTCCTGAGCGGGCGCGCGCGCCCGTCGAGGCTCAGTTGGCCGGGGGCAGCAGCACCGTGTCGACCAGGTAGACGGTCGCGTTGGCGGTCTGGACGCCGCCGCAGATCACGGAGGCATCGCCGTTGACCATGATCTGGTCGCCGGATCCGGTCACGGTGAGGTCCGCGCCGTTGACGGTGGTCAGGGTGCCGGCGATGTCGTCGGGCTCGATCTGGCCGGGAACCACGTGGTAGGTGAGGATCGCGGACAGGGTCGCCGAGTCCGTCTTGAGGGCCTCGATGGTGTCGGGGTCGATGGCGGCGAAGGCGTCGTCGATCGGGGCGAAGACGGTGAACTCGTCGCCGTTGAGGGTGTCGACCAGGTTGACATCGGGGTTCAGCTGGCCGCTCACGGCCGCCACCAGGGTGGTGAGGAGCGGGTTGTTGGAGGCCGCCACGGCGACCGGGTCCTGCGACATGCCCTGGACGGATCCGGCGCCGTCCGGCACGGCCTCGTCGTAGGCGGCGCATCCCGCACCCACGAGGTTCGAGTAGGCGTCCATCACCATGGGCTGCTCGCTCATGGTGTCCGCGGGCATCGCCTCCTGCGTCATCGCGGGCGTCGACTCCATCGCGGTCGTCTCGTCCATGGTGTCGTCGGCGGTCGAGCAGGCGGACAGGGCGAGCGCGCTCGCCAACGCCAGCGTGAGTCCTGCCGCGAACGTGTTCTTGGTGCGGGCCATGAGTTCCTCCGTGGTGCGGGTCCGCCGGGGCGGACTGTCGTGTTCGGCCCCCGTCCGGGGTGCCACCGCGGTTGCGGCTTCACGGGGGGTTCGCCCGGCGGCGATGGGCGGATTGGGATGAATTTCGCGGACACCTTTGCGGACGCCTTTGCGGACGCCGTCGCGGACGTCCTCGCGGACACCGGCGCCAATCCACCCGGCCCCGCCGCGCGAACCCCCGTCAATCACACGGAGAGGCATTGACATGACGCTCGCGATCATCGGGCTGCTCGGCGGTCTCATCACGGGGATCTCCCCGTGCATCCTGCCGGTGCTGCCGGTCATCTTCCTCACGGGCGGGGCGCAGTCGGCGCGCATCGACCTGGGCAACGGACTCGCCGTCGGGAGCACGCAGTCCAGCACGGTGTCGCGGTGGCGGCCTTACCTGGTCATCGCGGGCCTGGTCACCAGCTTCACCGCGGTGACCCTGGTGGGCTCCCTGGTGCTGGGCGCCCTGGGGCTGCCGCAGGACATCATCCGGTGGGTGGCCATGGGCGTGCTGGTCCTCATCGGAATCGGCCTCATCGTTCCCAGGTTCGAGCACCTGCTCGAGCGGCCGTTCGCGTTCCTTCCGCGGCGCGACGTCAACACCCGCAGGAACGGCTTCGGCGTGGGCCTCGCGCTCGGCGCCGTGTTCGTCCCGTGCGCCGGTCCCGTCCTGGCCGCGATCATCGTGGCGGGTTCGACCGGGCAGATCGGGTGGGGCACGGTGGTGCTCACCCTCTCCTTCGCGATCGGGGTCGCCATCCCGCTGCTGGTCTTCGCGCTCGCGGGCCGGGGTCTCGCGGAGCGGATCAAGGCCTTCCGGTCCCGCGAGCGGGGCCTGCGCATCACGGCGGGCGTCGCGATGATCGCGCTCGCCGCAGGGCTGGCGCTCAATCTGCCGCAGCAGCTGCAGCGGCTGGTGCCCGACTACACGGCCGGCGTCCAGCGCCAGCTCACGGACAACGAGGACGCGCGCCAAGCGCTCGACCTGGGCGGCCTGGTCAACGAGGAGAACAAGGACCTCGACCAGTGCACCAACGGCGCGACGGAGCTGGAGTCGTGCGGGACCGCGCCCAGCATCACGGGCATCGAGGGCTGGCTCAACACCCCGGGCGGGGAGGCCGTGGACCTCGCCGACCTGCGCGGGCAGGTGGTGTTGATCGACTTCTGGGCCTACTCCTGCATCAACTGCCAGCGTTCGATCCCGCACGTGGTGGCGTGGGATGAGGCTTACCGCGATGCGGGCTTGGCCGTCATCGGTATCCACTCGCCCGAGTACGCGTTCGAGAAGGACGAGGCCAACGTGGCGGCGGGTGCCCGCGAGTTCGGCATCACCTACCCGGTGGCGCTCGACAACAAGCTGTCGACCTGGACCAACTACCGCAACCGCTACTGGCCGGCGCACTACCTCGTCGATGCCGAGGGCACGGTCCGCCACATCGCCTTCGGCGAGGGCAACTACGCGGCGACGGAGAAGCTCATCCGTGAGCTGCTCGCGGACGCGGATCCCGATGCCGACCTTCCCCCCGCCACCGAGGTCGCGGACGACACCCCGGACGTGGGCTCCACGACGCGTGAGACCTTCATCGGCTCCTCCAAGGACGTCAACTTCGCGGGCCCCGGCTCCTACGGGGCGGGGGAGTCCGAGTTCACCTTCCCGGATCCGCAACCCGACGATTCCTTCGCGCTCGATGGGTCCTGGCGCGTCGAGACGCAGTTCGCGACGCCAACGGACGGGGCGGCAGCCATCCGGCTGGCCTTTCACGCCTCCGAGGTGCGGATGGTCATGGCAGGCGAGGGCGAGGTGCGCGTGCGGCTCGACGACGGCTCGGCCCGCACCATCGCGGTGGGCGGCACGCCCCGGTCTTATGCCATGGCCGACTCGGTAGGCGAGGGGCGCCATGTGCTCTCGGTCGAGGTCGATCCCGGCGTCGAGGTCTACTCGTTCACGTTCGGGTAGCCCCGGGCCCGCGCCGGGCCCGCGCCGGGCTCACGCCGCGGGGGCAGCGGCCGGCTCGGTGGCGGGTGACGAGGCTCCCGGCGGAGATTCGCCCGGCGGAGATTCGCTCGGCGGAGATTCGCTCGGCGGATAGAACCTCGCTCGCCCGCCAAGCCGCCGCGCCCGCGATGGGTCGACCGACGCGGGGGGTCTGAACCACACCTCCGTTGCTGTGGTCTCGATCTCCCAGTTCTGGTCGTGGATCACGTGATGACAGTGGCTGCAGAGCAACACGCCGTTCGCGACGTTGGTCCGGCCGCGGTCGCGGCTCCACCAACGGATGTGGTGGACCTCGGTCCAGGCCGGCGGGGCACCGCAGAACGCGCACCCTCCGTCTCGCTCGCCCAGGGCGAGGCGCTGCGCGCGGGTGAAAAGCCGGCGCCGCCGTCCGAAGTCCAAGAGCTCGCTGCGTCCACCCAGCACGGCGGGCACCACGTCCGCGTCCGCCGCCATCCGCCGCAGCGTCGAGATGTCGATCGGCTGCGTGCACCCGTCGACCTCGGCCAGGCCGAGGCCCCGCTGAAGATCCTTCTCCTCGACGCGCACCACGACCGTCACGGTCGACAGCGGAAGGTCGGTCGCGGAGCAACCGAGCGCGTGGCGTGCCAGAGAGGCCAGGGAGTCCGCTCGCATCTGATCGGTGGTGCGCGTGTCCTCGCCCACCGCCTCACGGCTGCGCCTCATCGCGTCGCCCACCAAGGCATCGAGAGCCGCCCGCAGCGGAGCCCCGGTCTCCGGGTCGAATCGCCCCTGCAGCACCAGCATCCCCTGGCGGTCCTCGTATAGCCGCAGGGTGCGCTCCTGCCGCATGCGCGCGACCTGGCGGTCGTTCTCGGCGACGTCCAGCGCGGCCTTGAATCGCCTGACGATCCGGGCGAACTGGCCGGCGGCCATGCCGGGCGCGCGAGACACCAGGTCACGCTCCGCCGTGCGCCGCCGCTCGACATCCACGGACTCGCTCAACGAGTCGAGCATCGACATGATCAGCGTGCCGCACTCGACGGAGATCTCGCCGCGATCGAGCGCGGCGGTCACGTACGGGTAGCGCGGCGCGGGCCGCGGCGGTGGCGGCGGGGATTCGGGCCCCGGTTCGGCTTCGACGGTGCGCGGCGAGAGGTCGGGCCCGCCCTCGGGCACATCATCGAGCGCGTTGTGGGACTCGGAATCCGGCGTGCCATCGCCGTCCGACACGTCGGGAGAGGCCGCCGCACTCGCCTCCTCGAGCGCACGCCCGACGGCGAGCAACCGCATCGCCTCCGCCCGCGTCGCGCCCATCGCCGCCGCCACCAGGTCCGCCGCGCTCCGGTGCCCCTGGCGCCGCGCGAGGCCTCCCGCGGGGACCTCGTCCGAACGGCGCTCGACCTCCCTGCTGACGCGAGCCAGCACCAGGTCCACCTCACGCGCGAGCATCGCCGCGGCCTCGATCCGCTCGAGCAGCTCCCGCTGTCCCGTCGCCTGGACGTCGGCCGCCGCGGCCAGGTCCCGCATGGTCCCCACCGCCGACCGCGCCTGCGAGCACGCCCGTCCGAAGCCCGCGACGGCCGTGGTGCCGCCGCCGGATTCGGAGTCGAACAGCCGGGGGATGTCCATGGATCCATTCCATCACCGGGGTCTGACATTCACGACGAATCGGACACCGTCAACCTGTGGACAACTACCTGCCAGGGTCGACACTCGCCCCACCGTGTGGTTGCCTGAACGGGATCACCGTCGTTCCCCGGTTCGAAGGAGTCCCCATGATCACCGCGCTCTGGATCCTCAACGGCATCCTCGCGGCCGTCTACCTCGGCGCCGGCGGCATCAAGCTGGTCCGCACCAAGGAGCAGCTGCGAACGTCCGGCCAAGGCTGGACCGACGACTTCAGCCAGGGCGCCATCCGCGGCATCGGCACCGCCGAGCTCCTGGGCGCCATCGGCCTGATACTGCCGCTCGCCACCGGCATCGCGCCCATCCTCACCCCGCTCGCGGCCGTGGGCCTCGCAGCGGACATGGTGGGCGCCGTGATGGTTCATCGGCGCCGCGGCGACCCGTTCATCGTGCCCGCGGTCCTGGCCGTCCTCGCCGCCGCATCGGCGGTACTCGGGTTCATGCACGTTCTCGGCTGAGCGAGGCGCGCTACATCTCCTCGTGCCGCTCGGGGTCGCCGTCGAACAGCCGCCCGTCCGCGCGGCCCAGCGCCGTGATGGCCGCGACCTCCTCCGGCAGCAGCGAGAAGCCGTCGATTGCCAGGTTCTCCACCTGCCGCGACGGCGTCGCGGACTTCGGCAGCGGCAGCGACCCACGCTGGAGGTGCCAGCGCAGGATCACCTGGGCGGGCGTCGCGCCCAACCGCGCCGCCGCATCGGCCACCGCCGGCTCCGTGTAGGGCGCCTGACGCTTGCCCAGCGGGCTCCACGCCTGCGTCACGATCCCCAGCCGCTCGTGGACGGCCATCAACTCGGTCTGCGGGAAGTGCGGGTGCAGCTCGACCTGGTTGATGGCCGGAACCACGCCCGAGTCGTCGATGATCTCCTCGAGCAGGCGCTCCGTGAAGTTCGAGACGCCGATGCTCCGCACCACGCCGCGCTCGCGCAGCTCCACCAGGCCGCGCCACGCCTCGCGATACCTGCCGGTCACCGGGTTGGGCCAGTGGATGAGCAGCACGTCGATCCGGTCGAGCCCCATCCGCGCGCGCGACTCCTCCCCGGACTCGATGGCGCGTTCGAACGCGTGATGCCGCCCCGGCAGCTTGGTCTGCACGGTGACGTCGGATCGCGCGACCCCGGAGGACGCGAGGAATGCGCGCATCGCGGCGCCCACCACGCCCTCGTTCTCGTAGTTGACGGCCGAGTCGAGCAGGCGATACCCCGCGTCCAGCGCGGACCGCACGGCGGCCCCGCCCGCGTCCCCTACCAGGGGATACGTGCCGAATCCGACCGCGGGGATGGAGTGGCCGTCGTTGAGGGCAAGAGGCAAAAGCGTCATGGAATCACCCTAGAACGGGACGATGCGGCGGCCGGGTCGGGCTATGCCGCCGCGGTGAACGTGTGCGCGCCGCCGTCGACCGAGTGCACCGCACCGTCCGGCAGCACCACCTCGACGGGCACGCCCACCGGCGTGTCGATGTCGAGCGCGAAGACCCCGTCCTCGACCCGCCAGGACACCGCGATGCGCCCCACCGGCGACTCGTGCGCGCAGCGCACCCAGTCGAGACCCGGCCCGGGCTGCGGCGCGATGCGGATGGTCGCGTACCCGGGCGATGCGGCCTGGATGCCCGCGACCACCTGGTAGATCCAGTCCGCCACGGCGCCCAGGGCGTAGTGGTTGAAGGACGTCATCTCGCCGGGGTTGATCGAGCCGTCCGGCAGCATCGAGTCCCAGCGCTCCCAGATGGTGGTCGCGCCCATGGTGACCGCGTACAGCCAGGACGGGCAGTTGGTCTGAAGCAGCAGTCGGTAGGCGTCCTCGAGGTACCCGTTCTCGGACAGCGCCCACGTGACGAACGGCGTGCCGGCGAATCCGGTGGTGATGATGTGGCCGCGCTCGCGCACCAGCTCCGCCAGCCGCGCCGCGCCCGCCGCCTGGTCCGCCTGGTCGAGCAGACCGAAGCAGATCGCCAGCGCGTACACGGTGGTGCAGTCCGAGGTGATGATGCCGTCCGCGCTCACGTAGTGCTCGTTGAACGCCGCTCGCGTCTGGGACGCCAATGCCGCCCAGCGGGCCGCATCGTCCGGCCGGCCCAGGATCGAAGCCGCCTCCGCGGCGAACGATGCCGAACGGTACAGGCATGCGGTGGCGACCACCGAGTTGTCGGCCTTCGCATTGAAGGGCGCCTCCGGCGGGGCGTCGGGGTCGAGCCAGTCGCCGAACTGGAACTTCTCCTCCCACAGCCCCGTGGGGGACAGGCGCTTCTCGACGCCCTCGAGGTGGAGAACCATCGCCGGGTAGTGGGCGGCCAGGCGGTCCTTGTCGCCGTACGCGTTCCACAGCGCCTGCGGCACCCACACCGAGGCGTCGCCCCAGATCGCGGTGGGCAGCGGCGGGAACATGTCGAACACGCCGCCGCTCGCGTACTTGAGCGGGTCCGGCACCACGAAGGGCACGGAGCCCAGCTTGGCGTGGCGCGTCTCCTCGGCGAGGTCGAGCAGCCACTTGTGGAGGAAGTCCGCGGTGTCGAACTGGAAGGCCGCGGTGGCCGCGAAGGCGGCGATGTCGCCGGTCCACCCGAGGCGCTCGTCGCGCTGCGGGCAGTCCGTGGGGACGTCGAGGAAGTTGCCCTTCTGGCCCCAGATCGAGTTGCTGATGAGCTGGTTGACCAGCGGCTCCGAGCACTCGAACTCGCTGGTGGCGCGCATCTGCGAGTGCACCACCACGGCCTCGATCGAATCCGCGGTGAGCTCGCCAGGCCAGCCGGTGATCTCCGCGTAGCGGAAGCCGTGGAAGGTGAGCGTGGGTTCGAAGAAGTCCTCGCCGCCGGAGAGCACAAAGGTGTCGGTGGAGGCTGCGGCGCGGAGCGGGCGCGTGCCCAGCTCGTGGTTCTCGAGCACCTCGGCGTGGCGGATGACGATCTCCGTCCCGGCCTCGCCCGCAATGGTGAAGCGCAGCCAACCCACCAGGTTCTGACCGAAGTCGACCAGGGTGCGCCCGGCCGGCGACGTCCAGATCCGTACCGGCCGCAGCACCTCTTGACGCATGATCAGCGGCCCTACCTGCGGCAGCAGTCGCGACCGATCGAACTCGCCCTCGCGCACCGGGAGCTCGGCACCCGCTCCGCGCAGGCGCGCGTCGACGCTCTGCCCCTGGTAGAAGGTGTTCTCCGTGGTGTCGGAGGCGCGCGCGGTCCACGCGGGAGACGTGACGATGCGCTGGGTGGCGCCGTCCGCGAAGGTCACCTCGAGCGCAGCCAACAGGCCGATCTCGCTGCCGTAGTCGATGTTCGCGTCGTCGAAACCCATCTTGCCCCGGTACCAGCCGTTGCCCAGGCGCACGTCGAGGGCGACCGCATCGTCCCCGCCGGCCACCAGGCCGGTCACGTCGAACCGCTGGACCTGGAGGCGCCACTCGTAGGAGGTCCAGCCCGGGTTGAGGACCGATGCGGTGGCGGGCTCGCCGTTGATCACGGGTTCGTAGACGCCGTGGGCGGTGGCGACAAGCATGGCGGACGTCACCTGTGAAGCCGGCTGGTCCAGGGGGACGCTCGTCGACAGCGTGGGAGCGACGCCCTCGGGGGCGTCGATGGTGATGAAGGTGGCGTCCGCCAGGAGGCGCGCGTCGTCGGGGGCCAGGCTCATGTCGCTTCTCTCGCTCGGCGGGACGGCCGGAGGCTCCTGTGCCTCGCATCGTCCCGCGACTGTCGTTGAATCGTATCAATTCGATTCCGTGCTGGCGACCCCCTCCGCCGGGGGCTCCGCCGGGCTAGCGTGTCACACAAGGGAGGGACGCACATGGCACGGCTCATCTACGGCATCAACGCCTCGCTCGACGGTTACATCAACGACGAGCGCGGCGAGTTCGATTTCACCGAGCCCTCCGAGGAGCTTCACGACTACTGGACCGAGCTGGTGCGCGGCGTGGGCACCTGGGTCTACGGCCGGCGGATGTACGAGACCATGGCCGTCTGGGAGACGATGCGCGACGATCCGGACCTTCCCGAGTTCGCGGCGAACTTTGCCCGCGCGTGGTGCGACTCGGACAAGATCGTGATCTCGACCACGCTCGAGACGGCGCCCACGGAGCGCACGTGGATCGAGAGGTCCTTCGATGCCGAACGCATCCGCGAGCTCAAGCTCACCGCGGACCGGGACCTCGCCATCGTGGGCCCCACCGTCGCCGCGCATGCCTTCCGCGCCGGGCTGGTCGACGAGGTCCTGCTGGCCGTCCTCCCCGCGATCGTGGGCGGCGGGACGCGCGCGCTGCCCGACGGAGTCCGGCTCGACCTCGAGCTGATCGAGGAACGGGCGTTCCCTGGCGGGGCAGTGGCGCTCAGGTATTCAGTTCGCTGACTGTTGTTGTTCCGCGCGCGAGAACTCCGAGGCGCGCGCCACCTGCTCCGGCGTGATCGCCACGCCCGTGTAGCGCTCGAACTGGCGCGCGGCCTGGAGGGCGATCACCTCCGCGCCGGTGACGATGCGCTTCCCGGCGTCCCGTCCAGCAACGATGAGCGGCGTCTCGGCGGGGAAGGCCACCACGTCGAACACGACCTCCGCGGCCTCGACGTGGGCGAGGGAGAAGGACAGCGCATCGGCGTCCGGCCCGTGCATCCCCATGGGCGTGACGTTGACGATGACCGCCGCCCCGGGCGCGGGGTCTTCGCCCGTCCACGCGTAGCCGTACTTGTCGGCGAGCGCCCGGCCCGCGGCCTCGTTGCGTGCGAGGACGGTGAGGTCCTCGAAGCCGGCGCCGCGGAAGGCCGCCACCACGGCCTTGGCCATCCCGCCCGAGCCGCGCACCAGCACGGGCAGCGCCGGGTCGATCCCGTGCGAAGCGATCAGCGACGCGACGGCCTCGTAGTCCGTGTTGGAGGCGACCAGCCGGCCGCCCTCGTTGACGATGGTGTTGACGGACTCGATGGCGGCGGCGGACTCCTCGAGCCGGTCGACCAGCGGGATCACCGCCTCCTTGAACGGCATCGACACGGAGCAGCCGCGGATCCCCAGCGCGCGCACGCCGCGGATCGCGCCCTCGATGTCATCGGTGCTGAAGGCCTTGTAGATGAAGTTGAGGCCTAGCTCCTCGTAGAGGAAGTTGTGGAACCGCGTCCCCAGGTTCGATGGCCGGCCCGAGAGCGAGATGCACAGGGTCATGTCCTTGTTGAGGATGGGCATGCCGCCAGCCTAGTTGCGCACGGACGCGCCTCTCTGGCACAGCCTCACTCGATCACGCGCTTCAGCGCGTTCACCAGGTTCACTCCGCGGGGGTCGGGCGTGAGGCGCAGATCGTTGGTGACGAAGCCGAAGCCGATGCGCGCGTCCTCGTCGGCGAATCCCACCTGACCGCCGAGCCCGTCGTGCCCGAAAGACGACGGCGAGAGGAACGGTCGCACCGCGGTGCTGAGCATGAAGCCCGTCGCCCAGCGCGGCCACGGCGGGGGGACGCCCGGGCCCGGAGCGCCGATGCTCTGCACGCGGCGCATGTCGTGGATCACCTCGGGGGAGAGGAGGCTGATGGCCTCGCGATCGGAGACCGTGGCGCTCCAGATGGTGGCGAGCGCCCTCGCGGACGCGATTCCGCCGGCTCCCGGGATCTCCGCCTGCCGCATGTCGGGGTCGTTCCAGCCGATGCCGGGGTCCGCGAATCGCCGCGGGATCGCGTTGCCGAACGTCATCGCTTCGCCCGCAAGCCGCTCGAACTCGGACGCGTCGGTTCTCACGGGCTGGGGCTCGGGGTACCCGTCCTCGACGTACAAGGTGGCGACCTGGTCCGCATGCGCGGGATCGAGGCCGATCCAGGCGTCTGCGCCCAGTGGGCCTGTGATCCGCTCGCTGAAGAAGGTGCCCACGGACTTCCCGGTGATGCGGCGTACCAGCTCTCCGGCGAGCCAGCCGAAGGTCAGGCCGTGGTACGAGTACGTGCTGTCGGGCTCGAACTGGGGGGCCTCCGCGGCGAGCAGATCCACCATCCGATCCCAGTCGATGATGTCCGCCTTCTCGAGGGGCTGGCGGATGAACGGCACGCCGGCACGATGCGCGAGCATGGCACGCACGGAGACTGTCTCCTTGCCGCCGCCGACAAATTCAGGCCAGTACCGCGTGACCGGCGCGTCGAGGTCCAGCAGGCCCTCGTCGACCAGCTCGCCGATCAGGATGCTCACCAGTCCCTTGGTGCAGGAGAAGATCACGCTCGACGTGTGCGGCGTCCACGGGACGTCCGGGCGAGCGTTGCCACCCCACAGGTCGACCACGGGCGTGCCGTCGAGGCGGATGTGAAGAGCCGCTCCGTGCCCGTGGGTGTCCGCGAGGACCTCGTCGAAGACGTCGGCGATGTGCTCGAATCCCGCTGCGGTCTGGCCGTTGGTCATGGTGGCTCCTCTGGGTGGTGGTGCGATCTTCTCAGTGTGCACGCTGTGCGAGTCGACGGGACGAATGTCCCGCGCCGGAGGGCCCGCGGGAGGCGATTCTCGAATCATGGCGTCCCCCGGACACCGCATCAGCGCGACCGACCACACCGAGCTGCTCACCGACGTGGGCCCGGTGCCCAAGCACGTCGGTGCGCTGCTGGCGCTTGACCACGCCGACGCCGCCGCACTCCTTGCCGCGCTCGGAAGCCGGCTCGCGACCATCGACCGCTTTAGCGACCGCCTCCTCATCCCGCGGAACCGGCTGCGACGGCCATCCTGGCGGCCCGACGCGGGCTTCGACGTCGACCGCCACCTCGCCGTGGTCGAGGTGGTCGACGAGCCCGACGCCGAGCAGTTGATCGCCGCCGCGGTGCGCGAGGCCACCGAGCCTCTTCCTCGCGACCGACCGCTGTGGCGTGCCGCGGTCGTGGCGGGCCCGGACGGCCGTGCGCACGGCATCGTCCTCACGATGCACCACGTGCTCGCCGACGGCCTCGGCGGACTCGCGGTCCTCCAGCGGCTGGTCGACGAGCCGCCGCTGCCCGAGCCGCCGCTGCCCGTGCCGGCGGCGCC
>NZ_JAHEBP010000028.1 GCF_024642165.1 Demequina sp. | reverse complement strand
GCCCGTCCCGAGGCGTTTCGACGTCCCGCCTGGGCTCGGGTACCATTGCCGGGCCTGGAGGATTCGCCTAGTGGCCTATGGCGCACGCTTGGAAAGCGTGTTGGGTGCAAGCCCTCGGGGGTTCGAATCCCCCATCCTCCGCCAGTTTCAGTATTCGCGACAGGATGGTGTGCGTGACGGAGCCAGCGACCGGCCGCCCCGACGCGCGTCGCGCTGGGGTCCGCCGCCACCGCCGTGAACGGCAGATCATCGTCTTCGGTGTGCTCGTGATCGCGATCGGATTCGTCGGTGTCTTCGCCGCCGGGATCTACCGGGGCAACCTCGACGGACCGTTCTCGCAGCCCTTCGTGACTCCGGCGGGCCAGTTCGAGAGCGACGTCAAGCTGGTGTGCCCGCCCCCGGACTCCACCGCTCTGCCGGCCGAAGCGGTCGCGGTGCGCGTCCTCAACGGCACCACCGTGTCCGGTCTCGCCGGTCGCGTCACCGAGGACCTTGAGGGTCGAGGCTTCCTCAGCCTTGCCACCGGCAACTGGGGCAGGGACTACTCCGACACCGTGCGCGTCGCGTTCGGCCCGGACGGCGTTCAGCACGGCTACACCGTCGCGCGCCAGTTCGCCGAGGCCGAGCTGGTGCTCGACAACCGCGAGGGCTCGCTCGTGGATGTGGTGCTCGGCGAGGGCTTCGCGGCCAGCCCGAGCCTGCGCTCCGTGCTGTCCCCGGAGCTGGCGCCGGACCTGCCGCTCGCGGCGAACGCCGAGTGCCTGCCCGTCAATCTGGTGACGCCGGAGCCCGCGCCGCGCAACCTCCCTGAGAACCCGCTCGACCCTGTGGTGACCGCCTCGGCGACGCCGAGCCCGTCCGCATCGGCCTCCGGCTGACGCCTCTCTTCGACGCGAGAGCCGTGAGCAGACGCTACGGTGGCACTACCTGACCCACCTAATGAACCCGCGAGCACTGCTCGCCCCGGCGGAGGTCCAATGTCGCTCCCCACGCCGCAGCTGGTCGAGCTGCGCGATCGTCTCGAGAAGAACCTAGGTGACGAGCCCGGCATCGAAGGGATCCTCGCCCGCATCGAGAGGTGGGGCCCGGACCTGATAGCAGGGATCGAGGACGTCTATCCCGAGTCGGGCCTGGCCGAGCGCATCATCGACATCGTCTCGAACGGACTGCGGGCGAGGTCGCACACGCTTCGCATGCGGGATCGGATACGCCTGCTGACCCCCGACTGGTTCCAGCGACCCGACGCCGTGGGCTACGCGGCCTACGCGGATCGCTTCGCCGGCACGCTCAACGGCGTGCGCGAGCGGATCCCGTACCTGTCCGAGCTGGGCGTGACGTACCTCCACCTCATGCCGCTGCTCGAGCCGCGCCCCGGGGAGAGCGACGGCGGGTACGCGGTCATGGACTACCGGAAGGTGCGCGAGGACCTGGGGACGATGCGCGACCTGGCGTCGCTCGCGGAGGCCCTGCACGAGTCGGACATCACACTCACGCTCGACCTGGTGCTCAACCACGTCGCCGCCGAGCATGAGTGGGCGGTCAAGGCGCGCGCCGGCGACCCGAAGTACCGCGACTACTTCTACATCTACCCGGACCGGGAGATGCCCGACCAGTACGAGCGGACGCTGCCCGAGGTCTTCCCCGACTTCGCGCCGGGCAACTTCACCTGGGACGACGACCTGAACGGGTGGGTGTGGACCACGTTCAACTCGTTCCAGTGGGACGTGAACTGGACCAATCCCGACGTGCTGTGCGAGTACATCGACATCATCATCAACCTCGCGAACCAGGGTGTCGACTGCCTTCGCCTGGACGCGATCGCGTTCATCGTCAAGCGCATGGGCACCAACTGCACCAATCAGCCCGAGGTGCACGGGATCACGCAGATCCTGCGCGCGGCCGCGCACATCGCGGCGCCGTCGTTGATCTTCAAGGCCGAGGCGATCGTCGCGCCCGACGATCTGGTCGCTTATCTGGGGCGCGGGCGGCACGCCGGCCGGGTCTCGGACATCGCGTATCACAACTCGCTGATGGTCCAGATCTGGTCCGCGCTCGCGTCACGCGATGCGCGCCTGCTGGCGGTGGCGATGTCGCGGTTCCAGGACATCCCCACCACCACCGCGTGGGCGACCTACGTGCGCTGCCATGACGACATCGGCTGGGCCATCGCCAACGA
This sequence comes from Demequina sp., assembly GCF_024642165.1. Classification (GTDB taxonomy): domain Bacteria; phylum Actinomycetota; class Actinomycetes; order Actinomycetales; family Demequinaceae; genus Demequina. The sequence goes on along the minus strand of NZ_JAHEBP010000028.1, from coordinate 20,577 downwards.
GGACTGCGAGGCGCTGGCACTCAACGGCTTCGAGCATCGTCGCTTCCTTTCCGACTTCTACTCGGGCGCGCACCCCGCATCGTTCGCGGACGGCCTGGTGTTCCAGGAGAACCCGCAGACGCTGGACCGGCGCATCTCCGGCACCGCTGCCAGCCTGGTGGGGCTGGGGCGCGGGCATACCGCGGCCGAGCGCCGGCTGGCGCTCGACCGCCTCATGCTGGCGTACGCGATGGCGATGGGTTTCGGCGGCCTGCCGCTCATCTACATGGGCGACGAATTGGCGCTGCTCAACGACGACGACTTCGCGAGCGTCCCCGAGCACGCGGACGACAACCGGTGGGCGCACCGGCCCGCCATGCCGTGGGACATCGCCGATGCCCGCGCCACCACCGTCTCCGACGCGGCCAGCGCCTACTCCGGGCTGCATCGAATGGTCCACGTGAGGCGGTCGCTCGAGTCGCTCCACGCCTCCGTCCCCACCCGCATCTATACGACCAGTCACCCCTCCGTGGTGTGCTTCGTCCGCCGCCATCCCGCCGGAGACCTGGTCCAGGTGTACAACGTGTCCGACGTGAGCGTGGCGCTCGACTCGGCCGAGATCCTGGGCCACGGCTGGACGCTCGCGTACGACAGGCTGTCCGAGCGCTACCTGCCGGTGGTCGACGGCCATGTCACCCTGCCGCCGTACGCCACGCTGTGGCTCACGGAGCCCGTGTAGGCCGGGTATCGGCGGATCCCCCCGTCACTCCTCCAGCTCGTTGGCTGTCCATGCGACGGGCCAGCCGTCATCGGTCCAGTCCAGGCGTCGGATCTCGAGGCGGAAGTCGCCGCCCAGGGTGGCGTCGTAGTAGTGAAGACCTAGGTAGCCGTCGGAGAACGACTGGCCGCCGGGTCCGACCATGTCGCCCCGCGAGGACAGGAGCTCGTCGCCGCCGTCGAGGCGCATGGCCCTGCCCCAGCTGTCCACGTAGGGGCCGGTCACGTCCGTGGACCGGCCCACCGCGATGGAGTAGGTCGAGTCCAACCCCGCGCAACAGCTGTCGCGCGAGACGAACAGGTAGAACCAGCCGTCGCGATGAACGATGTACGGCGCCTCGATCGCGTTGGTCGAGTTGGCGCGCGTCGCGAGGGTGGTGGGCTCGGCGCCCTCGGCGGGCTTGCCGGACGGCCACTCGAGCTGGATCACCTGGATGCCGCCCCAGAAGGAGCCGAAGGCCATCCACGGAGTGCCGTCGTCGTCCTCGACGATCCCCGGGTCGATCGCGTTGTACTGAGTCTCACCCGGCACCGAGCCCCAGACCTGGCCCTGGTCCGTCCACCCGTACTCCGGGCTGTCGACGTCAAGGGTCGGCGACGTCATGAGGCCGATCACCGAGCGGTTGGACCCGAACGTGGACGCGGAGTAGTAGAGGTACCAGGTGCCGTCGTGCTGGTACAGCTCCGGTGCCCAGAAGTTGGACACGCCCGGCACCGCCTCGTAGACCCATTCGGGCCGGCTTTGCGCGTCCCACGCGGTCCCCACGTACTCCCAGGTCTCGCCGTCCGTGGAGCGACGGATCTGCGGGGCGCCGAGCCCCATGCGCACGTCGCCGGTCGAGTAGACGTACCAGTCATGTTCCGCAGTGCCGACCACGAGCGCCGGATCGTGCGTGTGGATGTCACCCGAGAGGTCCAGCCGCTCGGCGGCGACAACGCCGCCGCCCCAGGGCGCCCACAGCAGCAGGGCCACCGCGATCCCCGCCGCGGCGATCGCCGCGATGACGGCCACGATCAGCCGCCGTCGCGCCCGCGACGAAGCCTCGGCGGCGGGGGCCTCCGCCGCCACGACGTACTCGCCGCTCATCTGCCGAGCCTGATGACGTTCCATGACACCGGCGGCAGCGTGGCGCCCAGCCGTCCGTCGGCGACGGCGGCCGTGGGGTTGGCGACCGGCGCGACGGAGAAGTCGTCGTCCGCCGTCGCCGCCCACAAGTGGTCGGGGTTGGACAGGCTGGTGGCCCCGAGCACCCGGAGTCCGGGCAGCGCGCGCAGGTCGACGGCCAGGGCCAACTCGTCTGTCGTGGACCGGTTGATGGCGAACACCACGGTCTCGCCCGTCTCCGGGTCATGCGTCGCCACGGCGTCCAGCAGCGGCACGTCGCCGAAGCGCTTGGTCTCATAGGTGGGCGCCTGGACCTCGACGCGCAGCACGTCTCCCTTCGCGAGCTGCGACGCCTGCGCGAACGGGTGGAACGTGGTCTGGCGCCAGGCCCGGCCGCCGGGCTCGGTCATGATGGGCGCGATCACGTTGACCAGCTGGGCCAGGGACGCCGCGTGGACGCGGTCGGTGTGGCGTAGCAGCGAGATCAGCAGGCCGCCCACGACCACCGCGTCGGCCACGTTGTAGCGATCCTCGAGCAGCACGGGAGCCACGGGCCAGTCGCTGCCCGTCGGGGACTTCGACTCGGCGCGGTGCTGGTACCAGACGTTCCACTCGTCGAAGGAGATGTGAATGCGCTTGGAGACCTTCTTCTGCGCGCGTACCAGGTCAGCCGCGGCGATCACGGATTCGACGAAGTGATCCATGTCGACCGCGGACGCGAGGAACGAGCCCAGGTCGCCATCGTCCTCGAAGTAGTACGCGTGCGCGGAGATGTAGTCGACTGACTCATAGGTGTGACCCAGCACCGTGCGTTCCCACTCCCCGAAGGTGGGCATCATGGATGACGACGATCCGCAGGCCACCAGCTCGAGGTCCGGGTCGATCATGCGCATCGCCAGCGCCGTCTGCTGGGCGAGCCGTCCGTACTCGTCGGCGGTGCGCGCACCCACCTGCCACGGCCCGTCCATCTCGTTGCCGAGGCACCACATGCGGATGTTGTACGGTCGCTCGGCGCCGTTGGCTCGGCGGCGGTCGGACCAGTACGTCCCGCCCTCGACGTTGCAGTACTCGAGCAGGTCTAGCGCCTCCTGTACGCCGCGTGTGCCAAGGTTGACGGCCATCATGGGCTCGGTGCCGGCCTTGGCGGACCACCGCATGAACTCGTCGACGCCCACCGTGTTCGGCTCGGTCGAGTGCCATGCGAGGTCGAGGCGCCGGGGACGCTCCGTGACCGGCCCGATGCCGTCCTCCCACCGGTAGCCGGAGACGAAGTTGCCGCCCGGATAGCGGATGGTCGAGATGCCCAGCTCGCGGGCGAGGTCGATGACGTCGCCGCGGAAGCCGTCCTCGTCGGCGGATGCGGCCGCTGGGTCGTGGATGCCGGTGTAGACGCACCGGCCGAGGTGCTCGACGAACGAGCCGAACGTGCGGCGGCGTACGGGTCCCACCCGGAAGGCTGGGTCGACGGCGATGCTGGCGTGGATCACGGGTTGTCCTTTCTGGTGCCGCGCGACGATGCGCGGCGGGCGAGGGTGCGGAGCGTTCAGTCGGTGGGTACGGGGTCGAGAGCGACCCACGCGACGCCGTGGGCCGGGACGGTGGTGGTGAGACGGCCGCCGTCGACGGCCGCGTCGCCAGGGGTGCGCCACAGGTCGGTGGCGTGGACGGGCCCCGCGCGATGGCCGAGCAGGGAGGACAGCGGCACGCTCACCGAGCGCGGCGACGTGCCCGTCCAGAACACTGCGGCGTACGAGCGGTCCGAGCCTTCCGCCTGCGCGGCCCACACGATGAGTTCGCCCCCGTCGAGCGGCTCCCTCAGAAACTCACGGCCGCCGGTGGAGCGCGCGAGCACCTCGTGGATGGCGGGGTTCGCGAGCATCGCGATGGTCTCCGGCGTCGACGTGGGAAGGTCGCCGCCCATCATCAACGGCGAGCGCGCCATGGTCCACAGCGTGAGCAGCGTCCGGCTCTCGTCGGCGGAGAGGCGGCTGTGGCGAGGGTCTCCGCGCTCCGCGCGGATTCCGATGCGTCCCAGCGGCAGCATGTCCGCGTCGGCCCAGCCGCCCGCCCGCTGGAAGGGCGCCCAGCGGGCCAGGCGGGCGAACTGGGCGTGCACATCGTCCCACCGGTCCCACAGGTCGTCGGAGATGCGCCACATCTGGGCGTTCGCGCGCAGGTGCTCGACGTGAGCGGTCGACAGGTGCGTGCCGGGCGACAGCGATACCGTCATGTCGCGACCGCTGCGTGCCACCGCGAGGGCGAGCGCCTCGATCGCGCGGTGGTGGTACGGCGCGAGCATGTCGTCCACCTTGAGAAGGTCGACGCCCCACGAGGCGATCTGTGCGATCTGCCCGTCGAGGTAGGCCTGGCCCGCGGGGTGGTCGAGGTCGAGGCCGTAGTTGTCGGGGTTCCACTCGCAGGTGGATCCGGTGTCCGCGGCGTCCCGGGCGGTCCACTCGGTCCCCGCGACCGGCAGGTCGAGCGCGACGGCGCGTCGCGGGATGCCGCGCATGAGGTGGAGTCCGAACTTGAGTCCCAGCGCGTGCACCTGGGCGACGAGCGGCGCGAACCCCATACCGCCGGCGGCCGAGGGGAAGCGGACGGGCGCGGGCAGCTGGCGCCCGAAGGCGTCGAGCTCGATCGGCGCGTCGGCGTTGTAGCCGTGCGACCGCGCGGTGGGGTCGTACCAGGCGATGTCGACCACCACGGTGTCCCAGCCGTGGGGGAGAAGGTGGTCCGCGAGGTGACGGGCGTTGGCGAGGACCTCGTCCTCGGTGACCGTGGTGCCGTAGCAGTCCCAGCTGTTCCAGCCCATCGGCGGCGTCGTGGCACGCATGGCGCGGCACCTCCTTGTCTACATCGTTGTAACGCAATCGTGCCCATACGCGGCCGTCGGCGTCAACCCCGGTCCCGAAACTCCGTCGCGTCGGCGCCGGACGCCGGCGCCACATCGACCCGCCATGCGCGGAAAATGTGAACGTACATCAAATTGTATTGCCTGGCAGACATGCCAAAACGGGCGCCTTGTCCGAATCGTGACCGTTTTCCACTTGACCGGCGCCCTGGTCTCGTGTCACGATTCCATCGTTGTAAATGGATCGGCAAGGGGCCGAACCACATGAGCCTGGGGTCAACGACGACCAGGTGGGAGAATGGCCCTCCTTCATCGAGGAGGGGGCGGACGACCACCGGGCCCGACCTCACTCGTCAACGACGATCAGGGAGGCAAGCAGATGCGAAGGATGAAGGCGGCGGCGATCGCCACGACGATGGCAGGTGCGCTGACGCTCGCGGCATGCAGCGGAGGCAGCTCTGGCGGCAGCGCGAGCGAGGACCCGGACACCTCGGGCGGTGACGCTCCGAACGAGCTCACCTTCATGTTCCGTGGCGGCGAGTACGACAAGATCGCGTACCAGCAGGCGATCGACAACTTCGAGGCGGAGACCGGCGCCTCGGTGACCATGATCATCACCGACGCGGACCAGTACGCGACCAAACTCCAGGCGGCGATCGCGGGCAACAAGGTGCCCGATGTGTTCTACATCGAGCCCGGCCGCATGCAGGGCTATGTGTACGCGGGAGTTCTCGCGGACCTCACGGACTACGTGGCGCAGGACGTGCTGGACGACATCTGGGACTTCGGCGTCGAGGCGTACCGCTTCGACAAGGAGACCGGTGAGACCCGGACCGGGCCGCTCTACGGCCTCCCCAAGGACGTCGGGCCGTTCGGCTTCGGCTACAACACCGTGATGTTCGAGGCGATGGGCCTCGAGGCGCCCGACAAGGACGTGCCGCTCACGTTCGACGAGTTCGTGGCGCTCGCCAAGGAGCTCACGGCCGACACCGACGGCGACGGCGAGCTGGACCAGTGGGGCACCGGCCTCAACGTCCAGTGGAACTCGCAGGCCTTCGTCTGGGGCGCCGGCGCGGACTGGATCTCCGACGACCAGAAGACGATCACGGTGGACGACGCGACCTTCGCGGACGCCCTGCAGTGGTTCGCGGACCTGTCGATCGTCGAGGGCGTGACCCCCTCGGTCGAGCAGGCGCAGACGCTCGACACGTACCAGCGCTGGATGGCCGGCGAGATCGGGTTCTTCCCCGTCGCACCGTGGGACATCGCCACGTACAACGCCGTGGCGGCCGACAACCCCGACAAGTTCGGGTACGACGTGATCCCCTACCCCGTCGCCAACGCCGGTGACGACACGGCGACCTGGCTGGGCTCGCTCGGCATCGCGGTGTCCGAGAACTCGGCCAACAAGGAGCTCGCGGCGCAGCTCGCGACCTACCTGTCGACCGACCTCGAGGCGCAGAAGATCCTCGCCGAGAACAAGGTCCAGATCCCGAACCTGAAGAGCTACGCCTTCGGCGACTGGATCGAGACCGATGCGCCGGCGGCAGGCTGGCCGGCGAACACGGAGGAGTTCCTCCAGATCGCGGACGACTACGGCCGCGCGCTGCCCGGAACCTTCACCTACGAGCCGGGCTGGTACGACGAGTTCTGGGTGGGCATCGAGCAGGTCACCGACGGCCAGATGACGGCGGCGGACTACGTCGCGCAGAAGCAGGGCTCGATGCAGCAGCTGCTCGACCTCGCCTGGACCAACGCCGATCAGGCGAAGGCTCAGGGCTAGCTCCACACTGAGGCAGGAAGGGGGCCGGTGCCACGGCGCCGGCCCCCGACCGCCCCGAGAGAGGACGAGACGATGGCAACCACAGCCCCTCCGGACCAGGCGATCGCCACCTGGACCAAGGCGGACGCGAAGGCCTCCCGCAAGCGCAACGCCAAGCTTCACCGCAAGGAGTACGTCTGGGCGGCCGCGTTCATGGCGGCTCCCGTCATCGGGTGGGTGGCGTTCCTGCTCTTCCCGATGGCCTTCTCGATCTACGCGTCGTTCACCAACTGGAACGGCATCGGGAAGATGAAGTTCATCGGCGTGCAGAACTACGTGAACCTGGTGAGCGACCCGTACTTCTGGAAGGCGCTGTGGAACACCGTCTTCTACATGATCGGCATCCCGATCGGGCTCGCGTTGTCGCTCGCGCTTGCGCTCGCGCTCAGCCGCAGCATCCGCGGCCGCACCTTCTTCCGAACGGTCTACTACATCCCCGTGATCTCCTCGCTCGCCGCGATCGCCATCCTGTGGCAGTGGGCCTACAACGGCGACTTCGGGCTGGTGAACCAGTTCCTTGCGGTCTTCGGGATCGAGGGGCCCAACTGGCTGATGGACGCGACGTGGGCCAAGCCGGCGCTGATCATCATGGCGGTGTGGAAGGGCCTGGGCTACTCCATGCTCCTCTACCTGGCGGCGGTGCAGGCCGTGCCGCAGTCGCTGTACGAGGCGGCTTCGCTCGACGGCGCCAACGCGTGGCAGAAGTTCCGCAAGATCACGCTGCCCATGGTGCGCCCCGTGACGTTCTTCCTGGTGGTCACCAACATCATCGGCGGCGCCATGATCTTCACCGAGATCAACATCATGACGCCCACCGGCGGCCCGCAATGGAGCACGGCCTCACTGGTCTGGTACATCTGGCAGAAGGCCTTCAAGAACCTCCAGATGGGCTACGCCACGTCGATGGCGCTCGTGCTCGGGATCCTCGTCCTCATCGTCACGGCCATCCAGTTCCGGATGAACCGTGCCAACAACTTCTCGATCGACTGAGGCAAGGAGAACTGACATGAGCCTCACCTCTTCGACCTCGCCCACGGCGGACGCCGCCGTGGCCCGCGCCGCCGGCGGCCGCGAGCTGCCGCGCACGCGTGGCATGTTCCGCAAGACGGGCGCCACGCAGGACAGCCCGCTCGTCAACGCCGTCCTCACCGTGGTGCTCGCGGTGTTCGCCGTCATCATGGTCGCCCCGCTGGTCTGGATGGTCTCGACCTCGCTCAAGACCAAGGAGGGCGTCTACTCCCTCCCGCCCGAGTGGATCCCCAATCCCTTCGTGTGGGACACGTACGTTCGCCTCTTCGACGACACCTTCGTGCTGTCCGGCATCAAGAACTCGCTGATCGTCTCGCTCTCGGTGACCATCATCGGATCCGTGTTCTCCGCGGTGGCCGCGTTCGCGCTCGCCAAGATGCGGCTGCCGGGCAAGAACGCGATCTTCCTCATGCTGCTGTCCGGCATGATGGTGCCGTTTCCGACGCTGATGATCCCGCAGTTCATCATGTTCTCGCGGATCGGCTGGGTGGACACCCTGCTGCCGCTGATCGTGCCGGTCATCCTCGGAAACGTCATCATGATCTTCTTCCTCCGGCAGTACCTCCACAACGTGCCGGACTCGCTGGTGGAGGCAGCCAAGATCGACGGCGCCTCGTACCTCACCATCTTCTGGAAGCTGATCCTGCCGCTCATCCGGCCCGCCATCGCCGCCCAGTTCATCCTGTGGTTCATGTTCGTGTGGAACGACTACCTGGCGCCCATCATCTACCTCAACTCGCCCGAGAAGCAGACCCTGCAGGTGGTGATCGCGAACATGAACGTCCAGTACGCGACGCAGCGCGACTACCCGCTGATCATGGCGGCCTCGGTGGTGTCCGTGCTCCCGATCCTGATCGTCTTCCTGGTGTTCCAGCGCCAGATCATCGAGTCGATCGCGCTCACCGGATCGAAGACCTGACATGACCTCCATCGACGAGGCCGCGCCGCACGGTGGCGAGGCCGATGGCCCGCCGCGCCCGGATCCCGCCACGTGGGGCGCGCGCAACGCCCACGACCCGACGGCGGTCCGCGACGAGCACGGCGTCTACTGGCTGTTCTCGACCGATGCCGACGCGGACGGCCCGCTGCTCAACGCCGGGGTCCAGATCCGCCGCTCGACGGACCTGGTGAACTGGGAGTTCGTGGGCCACGCGCTCGACGGGATCCCGGGACCGGCGCTGGCACACACCGGCGCCGACTCCCTGTGGGCGCCCGACGTGGTGCGGGTCGACGCCGAGGCCGGTGCCGAATGGCGCATGTACTACTCCGCCTCGACCTTCGGGTCGCGAACGTCGGCGATCGGCCTCGCCGTCGCACCGGAGCCGCGCGGCCCATGGCGCGACCGAGGGCTGGTGGTCACCACCCGGCACGAGGTCGACGGCCACAACGCCATCGACGCGCAACTGGTGATCGACGGCGACCGCCACCACCTGGTCTACGGCTCGTTCTTCGGCGGCCTGCACGTGCTGGGAATCGACCCGGTGACCGGATTCGCCCTGGACGCGCCGTCCCCCGGCGCCCCCGCATCGTCCCCCGGCACCCTCATCGCGCGCCGGCCACGATCCGTCGACACCGCGATCGAGGGCCCCTACGTGATCCCCCGGCCCGGCGGCGGCTGGGCGCTGATCGTCTCCTACGATTCGCTGGTGAGCACCTATCACGTGCGCGTGGCGGTGGCCGAGCACGTCGAGGGCCCGTACGTCGACCCCCGCGGCCACGTGCTCACCGACCTCGATGCGGACCCGCGGGACGTGGGCCTCACCGTGCTCGCGAGCCACCGGCTCGAGGGCGCCCGCGGCATCCTGGCCCCCGGCCACGCCTCCGTCCTCACCGAGCCCGGCCACCAGCTGCTGGTGCACCACACGCGCTTCGCCGAGACTCCGCGCCAGCACGAGGTGCAGGTGCGCCGGCTGGTCTGGACGCACCATGGCTGGCCGCTCGTGTCCGTCCAGCCGTGGGCGGGGGCTCGCGAGATCGACGACGAGTCGAGCTGGCCGTCCGACCTCTCCGAGCTGGCCGGCGAGTGGGAGATCGTCGAGTACACCGACGCGACGGAGGCGGTGGCTCCCTCGCGCCGGGTGGTGGTGGGGGACGATGCGCTGGCCGGGTTGATCGCTCACGGCGCCGGGCGGTTCACGCGGGGCGGCGACGCCCCGGTGGACGCGGTGGTGTTCCCCGCGTGGGATGCGGTGAGGGCATGCCAGACGCTGTCCTTCGTCGCTCGTGGGCCCTCCGGCTCGGTCGTGGTCGGCACCCGGGTGCGATGATGGCGATCGTGGCGAATGGCAAGCGCGACCAGCGCGGAGGCGACCGGCGCCTTCCGCGGATGGAGGGCGCCGCCGACGGTCAGGACATGCCCGGCTGGTCCGGCCGCATCATGGCGTGGCTGCGCGTCGCGGCGCAGCTGGTGGCGATCCAGCTGCTGATGGTGGCGGGCACGGTGCTGGGCCTGGTGGTGGCGGGGCTCGGACCCGCCTTGGTGGCCGGCGGGTCTCTGCTCGCGCGCATCGTCGCCGGCGACGCGACGGATGCCCTGTGGCGCGACTTCTGGTCGCTGTACCGCGCCCAGTTCCGGCGAGCCGCCATCGTGACCGCTCCGCTGGTGGCGATCCTGGGGCTGTCCTGGTACGAGCTGCTGGTGCTGCTGTCCCACGGCACGGACACCGTCGCGGCGGTGATGGCGGGTGCGCTGATCGCGGTGGGTCTCTACGTGCTGGCAGGGCTCGCGTACGTGCCGGCCGTGCTGCGGCGCTACGCGGATCCGGCGGGACGCTCGCTGCGCTTCGTCGCCCTCGCGCCGCTGCTGTCGCCCCTCACCGCGCTCGCGTGCATGGTCACCATGTCCGCGGCCATCGTGATCGGGCTGCGATTCCTGCCCGCGTTCCTGGTCGCGGGCCTCAGCGTGCCCGTGCTGCTCACCGGGCTGCTGGTCGACCGCTGGCTGGACAAGCTCGACGCGCGCGCCGACTCGGAGGCCGGACGCGGCTGAGCGCGCACCCGGCTTCGCGCGGTCGGATCAGACCAGCGTCGACTCGCGCTCGATGACGTCGAAGTCCGGGATCACGCGCCGGTAGGGCTCTGATCCGCCGGCGATGCGCGCCAGCAGGAGCTCGACGGCCGTCGCGGCGATCTCCTCGCGTCCGGGTGAGATCGACGTGAGCGTGGGGGAGGCGTACGCCGCGTCCTCGATGTCGTCGAATCCGATGACCGCGATCTCGCCGGGGACGTCGATGCGCCGGGCGTGGAGGGCGTGGAGTGCGCCCAGTGCCAGGGCGTCGTTGAGGCCGAAGATCGCGTCCACCTTCACCTGCGCGTCGAGCAGCTGCTCCGTGCAGGCGGCTCCGGTCGAGCGGTGCCAGAGGCCGCCCTCGACCACCAGCGCCGGGTCGAAGGGGATCCCGTTGGCGGCGAGTGCCGCCTGGTATCCGAGCAGGCGCAGTGCCGCGGAGCCCATGGTCTCTCCGGCGTGGGCGCCCACCACGGCGATGCGCCGCCGCCCCCGGTCGATGAGGTGCTGGGTCGCCGCGCGAGCGGCGTCGACGTTGTTCATGGTCACGTGATCCCAGTCGCCACCGAAGATGCGCTCGCCCAGGACCACGAGGGGGTAGTCGACCTTGAGGGCGTCCGCGTCGTCGGGTCCGAGCGCGAGCGGGGAGAAGATGAGGCCGTCGGTGAGCTGGCGTCGCTCGGAGGTGAGCACGTCGAGCTCGTGCTGGCGATCGGCGCCCGTCTGCTCGATGAGCACCACCACGCCGCGCTCCTCGGCCGCGCGGATCACGGAGTCCGCGAGCTCGGCGAAGTACGGCAGCGACAGCTCCGGCAGCGCGAGGCCGATGATGCCGGTGCGTCCCTTGCGCAGGCTCCGCGCCGAGATGTTCATGCGGTAGCCGAGCGTGTCGATCGCGCGCTTGACCTTGTCCCGTGTCGCCGGGCGGATGTGCGGGTAGTCGTTGACCACGTTGGACACCGTCTTCACGGAGACGCCGGCCAGCGCCGCGACGTCGTGCATCGTCACGGTGCCCCCCACGCCGGTGCCGTTCATGTGCCCGCGTCCTCCTCGTCGGTCGGGATCCACACCCTCATGGCGCCGCGCGCCCGGTTCGCCCACCGGGCGTAGGGCACCGCGCGCATCGCGATCCTCCCCGGAAGCATGCCAGATCGAGCGGAGGCGGGCGATGACCGCGCGATCGCGGTCGCGCGGGCGAGCCCCTCGGACGGGCGGACCACCCCCTGCGCGAGCACGGTCGCGCCCACACGCAGAGCGGTCACCCCCGCGCCCACCCGGGGCGGCACGCTGAGGTCGATGCGCACGTCCTCGAGGGTCACTCCGGCCGGCAGGTCGGTCTGCTCGATGCAGTGGACCACAGGGCCGCGGCGCAGCGCCACGCACCCCCGGACGGCGTCGACCCGCGGATGAGGATCGAGCACGTCGACGGGCATGGGCAGCGTGAGGACGATGCGCGCGCCGTCATGGGTCGCGACGCGCGCGAAGCCGTCCGGGTCGATGGCCGCCGGGCGGGCGTCCCCGTCGAGCTCGACTGTCGCGCCGGAGCTCCAGGCGGGCACCCGCAGCGCGAGTGTCTCGAGCGGGCCGTCGACCGTGACCTCGATGCGGCCGTCCCACGGGTAGTCCGTGGTGACGGACAGCGTCGTGGCGCCGATGCGCACCTCGCCCTGGCCGTAGAGGTGCAGCCGCGCGGTGGTCTCCGTGCCCGTCGCCACGTAGGCGCCCAGCGAGGCCACCAGGCGCGCCAGGTTGGGTGGGCAGCACGCGCAGGCGAACCAGTCGAGCCGCTCCGACGGCGAATACTCGCTCGCGCCGTCGTGACCGGTGCGCATCTGCAGCGGGTTCGAGTAGAAGAAGTGACGGCCGTCGACCGCCGTCGAGGCCGCGATGCCGTTGTAGAGAGCCGTCTCCATGGTGTCCGCGAACCGGGCCTCGCCGGTCACCAGCAGCATTCGCCAGTCCCACTGGAAGGAGGCGATCGACGCACAGGTCTCGGCGTAGGCGCGATCCGGGGGCAGCTCGTAGGGGTCGCCGAAGGACTCGTCCTTGTGCCGCGCGCCCATGCCGCCGGTGACGTAGGCCTTGGTGCCGTGCGCGGATGCCCAGACGTCGCCGAGCACCGCCAGCAGCGCATCGTCCCCGGTCTCGACGGCGGCATCGGTGACGCCCGCCGCCAGGTACAGCTGCCGCACGGCGTGGCCCGTGGCCTCGTGGGCGTCGCGGACGGGCAGGTGGTCCTGGTGATACGCGGGCTCGAACGGCCCGGTCCCGAGCGCGCCCGATCCACGGCGGTCGATCATGGCGACCGCCGTGTCCAGGTAGGAGCGGTCGCCGGTGTGACGGTACAGCTCGACCAGGGCGGTCTCGATCTCGGGGTGACCGCAGTACGCGTCGGGGCGCGACGCGCCGGGCCCGAACTCCGCCACCGCGAGGTCCGCGAACCGGCGAGCGACCGCCATGAGGTCGCCCTCGCCGGTGGCGCGCTCGCGGGCCACGGCGGCCTGGATCAGGTGGCCGAGCACGTAGAGCTCGTGGCCCCACCGCATGTCGCGCCACGGCTCCTGGTCCTGGTGCGCCTGTACGTGGGAGTAGAGGTAGCCGTCCTCCCGCTGCGCGCGCGCCAGCAACGCCGTCGCGTCCCGGGTGAAGGCCTCCCACGGGAGGTTCGACGGCACCCGGGCGGACTCCCACGCGATCGCCTCGAGGGTCTTGTGCAGGTCCGAGTCCGCAAAGTTGAACCCGCGGTAGTCCGCGTCGCCCTCGCCGGCGACCCGGCGCAGGTTGTCGAGCACGCCCGAGGTCTCGAGGCGCTCGATCACGTGGGGGATGGTCTGCTCGCGGTTGAGGCGCTGCCACGCGCCCAGCTCGTGGTCGGGGTCCAGCACCACGGCCCCGACGGCGAGCGGGGTGAGATCCGGAGCGGTCCCCGAGGCATCCACGGGGGTGCACAGCGGGAGCGCTGGGGTCGGGTTCGGCACGACTCCTCCTTGAGTGGCGGCGGGAAGTTTCCAACGATGTAAATTCTATCCCGAGCGGGCGCTCGAGGAAACCCCGAGAGGAGATCCGGCTACGGCTGAGGCGGCTCGGCCCTCCGCGGCGGCCGATGCAGGAGACCTGTCAGCGCGCCGAGCGTGCCGCCCACCACCGTGTCGAGCACGCGCTCGCCCACCACCTCGATCGACGGGGGCGACCCCGTCGCGGCCCCGGTGATGAACAGCACGAGCGGCGTGATGAAGGCCAGCGCGAGCGCGTAGTGCCGCACCACCACCAGCTCCACGGCGAACTGCAGGGCGGCCAGCACCAGCGCGAGCGCCAGGGTCGGCAGCTCGACCCACGACGCGAGGGCGAGGTAGAGGCCGGCCCCCACGAGCGTCCCGACGATGCGGTGGAGGCCGCGCGAGGCGGCGGCGCCGCGCCCGGGCCGGGCTCCGATCACGGCCACGCCGGCGCTCACGGTCCAGTAGGCGCGAGTGGGGTCGACCACCGCCATGCTGACCGCCGTGCCCACGATCGCGACGACGGCCGTGCGCGCCAGCAGCTCGCGGGCCTCCGTGTCCCAGCGCGGACCGGGGAGCATCTCGCGGACGGTGGGAACTGGTCCGCGACGGTGGCTCGGCAGGATCAGCGCGCTGGCGGCGACCACGCACGAGAACGCGCAGCCCGCCGCGACCGCCCCCACCACGGTTCCGGCAGGCACCAGCCGATGCCCGTCCGCGAGTCCGCTCACGTGTGCGGAGAGGCCGTACACCAGCACGGCGAACAGCGGTCCTGGCGGTCCGAGCGAGAACCCGTACGCCGCTGCGGCGGCCAGCATCGTGATGACCACGAGACCCGCGCCCGCGATCCAGGGTGACGGGCCGGCGGCGGTGCCGGCCGCCGCGCACAGCGTCAGGGCCAGCGCGATGAAGGGCAGCACCTTGACGCGCTCGACGGACCTCCGCCCGCCCACATAGAGGCACGTGAACGCTCCGCTCGCCGCGAGCAGGCCCGCCTGATCGTGGCCGGTGAGCCCGCCAACGGCCACGGGCACGGCGACGGAGATCGCAGCCTGCAGTCCGATGGGCCACCGCGGCCCGGGCGCCGGCCGGACCACTGCGAGGCTCGAGACCGCACGCCCCGCGCCGCCCGCCAGGGCGCGGCGGCGCGCGCCACGAGGGCGGTCGCCTGCCGTCATGCTGCCCTCCTTTCGCTCACCGCCCAGCGTGGCACGCCGCGGCCCTGGCGCTGATCGGACGCCGTGAGGTAGTGTTCATTCACCGAAAGTCTATTTCGCCAGTTGAACCGAGCGCACGACGGCGTGCGGCACCACGAGGAGCACACGATGAGCTTTCCCCAAGGCTTCTACTGGGGAGTCGCCACCGCGGGTCACCAGATCGAGGGCGGCAGCCGGACCAGCGACCTCTGGTTTCTCGAGAACGTCGAGCCCACGGTGTTCCAGGAACCGTCCGGCGCGGCCTGCAACTCCTGGGAGCTGTGGGAAACGGACCTCGACCTGGTGCAGGGACTCGGGCTGAACGCCTACCGCTTCTCGGTCGAGTGGGCTCGCATCGAACCCGAGCCCGGCGTCATCGACCACTCCGCGCTCGACCGCTACGAGGCCATGGTCGACGGGTGCCTCGCCCGCGGGCTCTCGCCCATCGTCACGTTCTGCCACTTTGTCGCGCCGGACTGGTTCGCCCGGCGCGGTGCGTGGCTCGACGCGGGTGCGCCCGAGGCCTTCGCCCGCTTCTGCGACGCGGTGATGGCGCGGTTCGGGGACCGGATCGCGTGCGCGGTGACGTTCAACGAGCCCAACCTGCCCGAGATGCTCGCGTGGATCGGCATGCCGGCGTTCATCTCCGAGCTGGAGCGCGCCACCCTCGAGGCCGCCACCGCGGCGGCGGGCGTCGAGCGCTACCGCGCGGGCAATGTCATGATCCCCGAGGACTTCGCCGGCATGCGCGCGGGCATGACGGCGGCACACCGCGCCGCCAAGGCCGCGATCAAGAGCCATCGGCCGGATCTGCCCGTGGGCCTGTCCCTGGCGATCATCGACGACGTCGCGTTGCCCGGAGGCGAGGAGGTGCGCGACCGCAAGCGCGCCGAGGTCTACGAGCACTGGCTGCACCTCGTGTCCGAGGACGACTTCGTGGGCGTGCAGAACTACGAGCGCATGTACTACGGACCCGACGGCGCCGTGGGCCCGGGCGAGGGAGACGACGTCAACGAGCAGGGCACGGGCATCGAGCCCGGCTCGCTGCGGGGCGCCGTCGAGTACGCCCACCGGGTGAGCGGCGTCCCGATCTTCGTGACCGAGCACGGCATGTCCACGGCCGACGACTCGCTCCGCGCCGCGTTCCTCGAGCCGTCGCTGGCGGGTCTCAAGGCGGCGATGGATGCCGGCGTGCCCGTGCTGGGCTACTGCCACTGGACGCTCATGGACAACTTCGAGTGGATCTTCGGGTACTCGCGCCACCTGGGCCTGTACTCCGTCGATCGCGAGACCTTCGAGCGCACGCCCAAGCCCAGCGCGGGCGTCTACCGAGAGCTGGTCCGCCGCCTGTCCTGAGGGCGGGTCCGCACACGGCGAAGCCCGCCTCGCAACGCTGCGAGACGGGCTTCGAAAATGGCGGTGCCGGTGGGATTTGAACCCACGGTGGACTTTCACCCACACACGCTTTCGAGGCGTGCTCCTTAGGCCGCTCGGACACGGCACCGCCGACGAGGATACCTGCAGGGGACCCTCCGGTCCTAATCGGGGCCGCCGTCAGCGGCGGTCGGCGAAGAACTCGGCGAGCAGCGCCGCACTCTCATCGGCACGCACCCCCGACACCACCTCGACCTTCGCGCCGATGCGCGCGTCCCGCACCACGTCCCACTGCGATCCCGTCGCGCCCGCCTTGGCGTCCCACGCCCCGAGGACGATGCGCGCAATGCGCGCCTGCAGCGCGGCGCCCGCGCACATCAGGCACGGCTCGAGCGTGACCACGAGCGTGCAGCCGTCCAGCCTCCAGGTGCCCAGGGACGATGCGGCGTCCCGGATCGCGACGATCTCCGCGTGGGCGGTGGGGTCGCCGCCCGCCTCGCGCAGGTTGCGACCCATGCCGATGACCGCGCCATCGGGGTCGACGACGACGGCACCCACCGGCACGTCGCCCGCCTTCGCGGCGCCCCGAGCCTCGGCCAGGGCCGTGCCCATCGCATCGTCCCAACGCTCGTTCACGGCCCCAGGCTACCGGCGCATCGGCCCGTCCCCACGGGTGTGCGAGGCGATACGCTCGACCCATGCACCTGCACGTCGCGGACCACCCGCTCATCCGTCACAAGGTCACCGTCCTGCGCGACAAGAACACCAAGTCGCCCACGTTCAGGCTGCTGGTCGACGAGCTGGTGACGCTGCTCGCTTATGAGGCCACGCGCGAGGTGCGGGTCGAGGCGCGGGAGGTCGAGACGCCGCTGACCACGACCACGGGCACGCGCATCGCGGACCCGGCGCCCATCATCGTCCCCATCCTGCGCGCCGGACTGGGCATGCTCGACGGCATGACGCGCCTCATCCCCAGCGCAGAGGTGGGATTCCTGGGTCTCAAGCGTGACGAGGAGACGCTCGAGGCGATCACGTACGCGAACCGACTTCCCGACGACCTCACGGGCCGGCAGGTGTTCCTCATCGACCCGATGCTCGCGACCGGCGGCTCGCTGGTCATGGCGATCGAGTACGTCCTCGAGCGCGGCGCCACGGACGTGACCTGCGTGTGCCTGCTCGCGGCGCCCGAGGGCATTCAACATGTGCAGGACAAGGTGGGCGACCGCGCGGACGTCTCCGTGGTGGTCGCGCAGGTCGACGAGCGGCTCAACGAGGTGGGCTACATCGTGCCCGGCCTGGGCGACGCCGGCGACCGTCTCTACGGCATCGTCGACCAGTAGTCCCTCGCCTCCCCGACACTCCGCCGCCTCCCTGACACTCCGCACGGAGTGGGCGGCGACGCGCCGGAAAACGGGGCGCGATCGGGCCTTCTCGGCGGCGTGTCGGCTCAAACTCCGTGCGCGCTGTCGGGCCGCGGGCCGGGAATGTCAGACCCCGGTGAGATCCTCGAAGAGTGGAGATCGAGAGCGACGCACCAGTCTTCAACAGGGTGGAGCGTGTCGTCCACACGACACGCCGAGATGTCCACAGCATTTGCACAGGCTTGTCCACAGAACCACAACATCTAGGGGTAGAAGTCACAAGAAACCCCTATATCTAGTTGCACACGGGTGTAATTCGGGTTAGATTCGGGGAGCGCCTCGAGCTGACGACCACGGCGGGATTCCCCGGATACGCCGCCACCCGAGCGCTACGTTTCAGAACCTTCGCGAAGGGCCCCGAGGGCGTCGCGAATGACAGTCGAGGGAGCATCGTGACGATCACAGAGAACACGGCGGCGGCCGCAGTCGAGGGCGACGGCGCTGTCGCCGAGCAGCCGGGCATTCACGTCACCAAGCGCGACGGCAGCCGCGAGCCGTACAACGCGGACCGCATCAACAAGGCCATCGAGCGCGCGGCGGAGGGGCTGCCGGACCAGATCTCGATCACCACGCAGATCGCGACCGAGCTCGCGATCACGCTGTTCGACGGCATCACCACGGAGCAGCTGGACGAGGCCGCCGTCGGCGTCGCCGTCCAGAACGTCAAGGACGACCCGAACTTCGACGTGGTGGCCGCGCGCCTGCTGCGCAAGGTCATCTACAAGCGCGTGCTCGGCGGCTACGACACCGAGCTCGAGCTCGCGCTGCTTCACCAGGCGCGCTTCCCGGGCTACATCCGCGACGCCGTCGAGGAGGGCCTGCTGGACATCCGCGTGCAGGACCTGTTCGACCTCGACGCGCTCGCCGCCGCACTCGACCACACCCGTGACGACGTCCTGAAGTACATCGGCACCGTCACCATGCGCAACCGCTACATGATCACGGATCGCCACGGCAAGGCCCTCGAGGTCCCGCAGTACTTCTGGATGCGCGTGTCGATGGGTCTCGCCCTCAACGAGGCGAACCCGACGGAGATGGCGCTGAAGTTCTACGACAAGATCTCCCGACTCGACTACCTTCCCGCCGGCTCCACGCTGGTCAACGCGGGCACCTCGTACCCGCAGCTGTCCAACTGCTTCGTCATGCAGATGGAGGACGACATCGAGCACATCGCCAAGTCGGTGCGCGACGTCATGTGGTTGACCAAGGGCACCGGCGGCATCGGCCTGTCCGTGACCAAGCTGCGGTCCGAGGGCTCGCCCATCCGCTCGAACAACACCACGTCGACCGGGCCGATCCCCTTCATGCACACCATCGACTCGACGCTGCGCGCCGTCAGCCGCGGCGGCAAGAAGTTCGGCGCGCTGTGCTTCTACATGGAGAACTGGCACCTCGACTTCCACCAGTTCCTCGACCTTCGCCAGAACTCCGGTGACCCCTACCGCCGCACCCGCACCGCCAACACCGCGGTGTGGATCTCGGACGAGTTCATGAAGCGCGTGGCCGCGGACGGCGACTGGTACCTCTTCGACCCCGCCGAGACCCCCGACCTGGTCGAGCTCGTGGGTTCCGCGTTCTCGCAGCGCTACGCGCACTACGTCGCTCTGGCCGAGGCCGGCAAGATCCGCTCCTTCAAGAAGATGAAGGCGCGTGAGCAGTACAAGTCGATCCTCATCATGCTGCAGACCACGTCGCACCCGTGGCTCACGTGGAAGGACACGATCAACAACCGCGCGCTCAACACCAACACCGGCACCATCCACCTGTCGAACCTGTGCACGGAGATCTGCCTCCCGCAGGACCGCGAGAACATCGCCGTCTGCAACCTGGCGTCCGTGAACCTGTCGACCCACCTGGTCGACGGCAAGATCGACTGGGACCGCATGAAGGACTCGGTGCACCTCGCGGTGCGCCAGCTCGACAACCTGGTCGACATCACGCTGTCCTCCGTGCCCGAGTCGGAGTTCGCGAACCGCGAGAACCGCGCGATCGGCCTCGGCGTGATGGGCTTCACCGACGTGACGGAACGCCTGGGCATGGCGTACGAGTCCGAGGAGTCGTACGACCTCATCGATGAGATCGTGGAGTTCGTGTCGTTCCACGCGATCGACGCCTCCGCCGACCTCGCCCGCGAGCGCGGCTCGTACCGCAACTTCGAGGGCTCCGGCTGGTCTCAGGGCAAGGTGCCGTTCGACACCATCGCCGAGACCGAGGCGGACCGCGGCGTGCCGATCGCGGTCAACCGCACCGCGCGCCAGGACTGGGACGTGCTGCGGGAGAAGGTCAAGGGCGGCATCCGCAACGCCACCCTGATGGCCGTCGCGCCCACCGCCTCGATCGGCCTGGTCGCCGGCACCACCCCCGGCTTCGACCCGCAGTTCTCGCAGATCTTCTCCCGCGCCACCTCGTCGGGGAAGTTCCTCGAGGTCAACCGCAACCTGGTCAAGGACCTTCAGGACCTCGGCATGTGGGAGCAGGTGCGTGACCGCCTCCTCGAGGTGCAGGGCGACCTGTCGCAGATCGACGAGGTGCCCGAGCACCTCAAGGAGGTCTACAAGACGTCCTTCCAGCTCTCCCCGTACGCCTTCATCGAGGTTGCGGCCCGCGCCCAGAAGTGGATCGACCAGGCCATCAGCCGGAACATCTACCTCGAGGACCGTGACGTCGAGAAGATGATGGACCTCTACGCGGCCGCATGGGAGCGTGGCGTCAAGACCACGTACTACCTCCACATGAAGCCGCGCCACACCGCCGAGCAGTCAACGGTGCGCGTCAACAAGACGGAGAAGCTCAACAGCACCGGCAACGCTGCGGGTCGCCCGTCGGCCGGCGGATCGGCCGGTCCGGCGCGCAAGGGCTTCGGCGGTGCTCGCAAGGGCTTCGGCGCCGCCAAGGCGGCGGCCCCTGCGGCCCCCGCCGGCGCCGATGCGGCCGTCGTGGTCGAGGCGCCCGTGGTCGAGGCGCCCGTGGCCGAGCCCGTCGAGGCGCAGGTCGCCGCGGCGCCCGCCGCTCGCGGC
>NZ_JAHEBP010000027.1 GCF_024642165.1 Demequina sp. | reverse complement strand
GGGTGCCCGGGCGGGCGCGTGCTGCATCCCGGACTACGCGCGGCTGCTCGCGGGCACGCACGGCGAGACCCTGGCACGGCAGGTCCGTCAGGTGGTGGTGGTGGGCCGGCCCACGCTGTCAAGGTCCGTGCAGGCGTTGATCGCCCGCGCGCCGGCGCTCGCGGTCGCGGGCTTCGGTGCGCGCTGGAGCGACGCGCCCGCCCACGCCGAGAGCGTCCTGCCCGCGGTGCCCGCGTCCTGGCTCGAGCGCACCCCCGGCGAGGCCGTGGACCGCGGGTGGCTCGAACAGTGGCGCGCTGCCGCCGAGCCGACCCCGGCCGAGTCATGGGGTCCGCGGGCGATCGCCGCGGCCTTCGCGGTCGCGGTGGGTGCCGGCATCGGCGTCGTCGGATCGTCCGGACCTGTCAGGGCGCTCGACCGGGTCCTGCCCGCCGCGGCGCCCGGCGCGGCGCCCACCCTGATCGCGAACCGCGGGCTCGCTGGCATCGACGGCACTGTCTCGACCGCCGTAGGCGTCGCGCTGGCGACGCGGCGTCCCGTGCTCGCCCTGATGGGCGACGTGACCTTCCTGCACGATGCGGGAGGCCTGCTGGTAGGCCCGCGTGAGGAGCGACCACGATTGCGGATCGTGGTGGTCAACGACGGCGGCGGCACCATCTTCGCCGGGCTCGAGCACGCCGCGGCGTCTGCGGCCGACGTGGAGCGGGTGTTCACCACGCCGCACGGCGCCCACCTTGCCGCGCTATGCGAGGCGTACCGAGTGCCGCACCTCTCGGTGGCGTCGCAGGAGGGCTTAACTGCGGCCCTGGCAGCGCCGTGTGATGGCCTCGAGGTGATCGAGGCCGTGCTGTAGGGCGGCGGGTGCGTGCCCGCAGGATTTCAGCCCGTGCGACGTGCCCGCAGCACCGCGTCGCGACGCTTGGTGGGCTTGCCGTCGGCGTCGTCCGCCGTGCGCTCCCGCACCTGCGCGACCTCCACCTCCCACACGGTGGGATCGAGTCCTAGCGCCGCATCCTCGGCCCGGAACGCAGTCTGGCTGAGGCGCGGGTGCTCTTGCACGTGGGAATCGCTCGGGTCGTGACCCACCACCAGCAGCACTCCACCCGGGGCGACCATCCGCCCCAGCACACGCACCAGCGACGCGATGCCCGCATCGGGGTGCGCGAAGTGCGCCGTCACCAGGTCGTAGCTACCGCTGCGGAGCCCGGCCTGCGTCGCGTCCGCGACTCGCCAGTCGATGCGCCCCGCGATCTCGGTGCCGTGCTGCGCGGCGCGCTGACGGCCGCGGCTGACTGCTGTCTCGGAGATGTCGACGGCGGTGACAGTCCACCCCTGCGTCGCGAGGTACACCGCGTCGGCACCCTCGCCGCAACCCGCGTCGAGCGCGCGGCCCGGGTCCAGCCGCGCCGACTCCGTGACCAGCTGCAGGTTCGGCTCGGCTCCCCAGACGGCCTCGCTGGAGCGGTAGCGCTCCTCCCATTCGGCGGTGTCCCAGCTCTCGGGCGGCGGCGCGGTCTGGGACCGCACGCCCCGGTGGGCGCCTGTCGACGCGAAGGTGGGGATCTCTCCCAGGTCGATCGGGTCGACATGCAGGGTGGGGAAGTCGACGTCGCCGCCCGACTCGAACGTGGCGCCCACGATGGGTCCGAAATCCGGCCGGACGTCGAAGGTGACCTCCGGCTCGGAGTGTGCCGCGACCGCGGGCTTAGGTTGCGGCTCGGGCTCGGGCTCGGGCTCGGGCTCGGGCTCGGGCTCGGGCTCGGGCTCGGGCTCCGGCTCCGGCTCTGGCGCCGGAACCTGAACAGGCGCCGCTTTCGGCTTCCGCGCGCGCTTGGGTTTGGCCTTCGGTTGCGGCTCGGGCTCGGGCTCGGGCTCCGGCGTTGGCTCGGGCTCCGGCGTTGGCTCGGGCTCCGGCGTTGGCTCGGGCTCGGGCTCGGGCTCGGGCTCGGGCTCGGGCTCGGGCTTCGGCTCGGGCTCCGGTTCTGGCTCCGGTTCTGGCTCCGGCTTCGGCGGCTCGACCACGCCGAGTGCACGACGCATCGGCTCGAGCTTCGCCTCGGACTCGGCCCACTCGGACTCCGCGTCGCTCGCCGCGACGATCCCGCAGCCGGCGAAGAGCCGGAGCGCGCGGGGATCCTCGCGGGACAGCTCCGCGGATCGCAGCCCGATGCACCATTCGCCGTCGCCCGACGCGTCGATCCACCCGACGGGTCCCGCATAGCGCCCCCGGTCGAGCCCCTCGAGCTCGTCGATGAGGCGAGCGGCACCCAGCGTGGGCGTGCCGCAGACGGCGGCGCTCGGGTGCAGTTCGGAGACCAGTTCGAGGGCGGCGACGTTGTGCGACAACACGCCGGTGACATCCGTGGCGAGGTGCATGACGTTGGGCAGGTGGAGCACGAACGGCTCATCCGGGACGTTCACAGACGCGCAGTGCGCCGCGAGGGCCTGGGTGACCGAGCGGACGGCGTACTCGTGCTCCTCGCGATCCTTGGAGGACCTCGCGAGCGCTCCGGCGCGCGCGAGGTCGCCCATGTCGTCGCCCGTCATGCGGATCGTGCCCGCAAGCACGCGTGAGGTCACCAGACCGTGATCGACGCGCGCGAGCAACTCGGGGGTCGCCCCCACCAGTCCGTCGACATGGAACGCCCAGCAGGAGGGGTACTCGTCCGCCAGCCGCCGCAAGAGCACGCGAACGTCGACCGGGCTCGCAGCGGTGGCCGCTACCGCCCTCGCCAGCACCACCTTCTCCAGCTCGCCGGCGCGGATGCGCTCGACTGCCGAGTCGACGCCGGCGCGCCACGCCGCCTCGTCCCCGTGGTCGAGGGTGACCTCGCCGGGATCCGCGGGTGCGGTGGTCCCATCGAGAGCCTCCTCGAAGGTGACCTCCGGATCCGCCTCGCCACCGATGGTGGTGAACCACGCACGTCCCTCGCGGCGACCGATGACGAAGCGCGGCACCACCAGCGTGCCGCCCGCGGGAGACGAGTCGGCGAAGGCGAACGAGCCGAACGCCACCAGGCCCGTGCCACGGGTGCGGACGTCATCACGGACCTGTGCATGCCGACACAGCAGTCGCCACCAGTGCTGCGCCGCATCGAGCCTGTCCGCGCCCGACTCGTCGATGCGCGCCACCTCGCCCCATGCGACCATCCCCTCGCCGCGGCGGACCCAGGAGATGCCGGCCTCGGGCAGCGCGTCGATCAGATCGCCGGGGTCGTCGATTTCGACGGTGCGGGCGACAAGTGGTCCAGGGGCGGTGGCGTGCACGGTCACGGCTCCACCCTAGGACCGCGAGCCGCGGGCTGTCCGCACCCCGACTCGAACCAGATGGTCGTTCACGAAGCGTCCCGCGGGATCGAGCTCCTCGAAGACGTCCCGCGCGTCGCCCAGTCGCGGGTGCACGCGCGCGATCCGGTCGGCATCGAAGGCGTGCCACTTGCCCCAGTGGGGGCGTGCGTCGAACGGTTCCAGAACTCGCTCGACCTCCGGGAGCAGCGCCGCCACCTCGGCCGGCCGCGGAAGCCACGTGAAGTGGATGGCGAGCGTGTCGCGTCCATACGCTCCCGAGAGCCACAGGTCGTCGGCGGCGATGGCGCGCAGTTCCGAGACCATCAGGTGCGGGCGGATCATCGGGCCGATTTCGCGGACGGCGGCGAGCGCCTCGCCCGCGACCTCCATGGGCACGAAGTATTCGGTCTGAATCTCCGCGCCGTTGGATGGCGTGTGCGTGAGCCGGAAGTGCGGGAGTCGGTCGATCCAGGGACCAGGCTCACCGCCCTGCGGCGTCAGCGCCTCGGGGTCGCCGTCCACGAGCCTCGCGTCGGAGGCCACCTGCCGGCGCGCCCCCCACCACTCCTCCGGCGGAGCGGTGTCGAGGCCGATGCCACTCTTGCGCCAGATCTGTTGGACCGTGGGCTCCGTCCAGGTGGTGAAGATCGAAACCGAATACGCGTCGCCCAGGATGCCGCGCGCATCGTCGAGCAACGGCTCCCACGGCATCCCGGTGTAGACGTCCTGCCGCACGTCGTACGTCGGCTGAATGCCCAGCGTCACCTCGGTGATCACCCCGAACGCGCCCAGCCCGACGCCGAGTGCCTCGAAGCCGGGCTGGCCGATGCGCGCCGTTCTCATCTCGCCGTGCGCGTCGACGTACTCGATCCGTTTGAGCGCGGTGGCCTGCACCCCGTTGCGCGCGCCGGAGCCGTGCGTGCCGGTCGACGTGGCGCCCACCACGGAGATGTGGGGGAGCGATCCGGTGTTGTGGAGTGCCCACCCGCGCGCCTGCAGCCAGGCACCCAGCTCTCCGAACCGGATCCCGGCGGGCGCATTGACCGTGGGCTGCGAGGGGTTGCTGAGATCCACGAGCGGCGTGTCGTGGATCCCGGTCACCGTGATGAGCGTGCCGTCGGTGTCCGCGATGTCGTTGAAGCTGTGGCGGGTGCCGAGTGCCTTGACGCGTCCCGGGGCGTCCCGCACGGCCCTGCGCACCTCGTCGACGCTTGTCGCCTCGACCAGCGTCGACGCGCCGAAGCGATGGGTTCCGGCCCAGGTGGTGCCGACGTCGTTGGTGGTCACCTCGCCAGCCTAGGGGGGCCGATGCGCGGGAGACAGTGAAGAGCGCCCGTGTCGGACGATGCGCAGGGCGGGGAGACGGTCCCGGCACCAGGGCGTTCACGGGAACCCGGACGCTGACTAGGCTGACCAGGTGCGTACTGAGGCCGATGTGATCGTGATCGGGGCGGGTCCCGGCGGATCCGCCGCTGCCCGCTACCTGGCAGCGGAGGGATTCGACGTCATCGCGCTCGAGAAGTCCCGCTACCCGCGCGAGAAGGTGTGTGGCGACGGACTCACGCCGCGGACCGTGCGCGAGCTCGAGCTCATCGGGCTGCCGACGCCAAGGGACGAGGGCTGGATCCCCAACCACGGCCTGCGGATGGTGGGCGGCGGCCACCGCCTCGAATTCCCGTGGCATGACCTGGAGGAGTTCCCGCGCTACGGACTCTCGCTGCCGCGGGCGCAGTTCGATCAGCGGCTCGCCGAGCATGCGCGCGCGGCTGGCGCGGACATCCGCGAGGGCTGGCACGTCGACGCCGCCATCCGCGACGAACGCCAGGACGGCTTTGCCGGCGGCGGCCGTGTCGTGGGCGTGACGGCGCGCCGCACGGACGAGCGCGGGCGAAAGGTGGGGGACCCCGTGGAGTACCGCGCGCCGCTCGTGATCGCGGCGGACGGGGTCAGCGCGCGCATCGCACTCGGGCTCGGCATCGAGCGCAAGGCGGACCGGCCCATCGGGGTCGCCGTCCGCACCTATCTCACGACCCCCCGTCACGACGAGGAGTGGATGGAGGGCCACCTCGAGATCTGGGACGGCGAGCGCGGCAGCTCGAACCTGCTCCCCGGCTACGGCTGGATCTTCCCGCTGGGCGACGGCACCGCCAACGTGGGCCTGGGAACGCTCAGCGCGAGGGGCGCGCCGCCCAAGCTCGACCATCGCGCCTTGCTACAGGACTGGCTCGACCACTCCGCGAAGGACTGGGAGTTCGGCGAGCGGGTGGGCCCCATCAAGGGCGCCGCGATCCCCATGGCGTTCAACCGCCAGCCGCACTACGTGCCGGGGATGATGCTGGTGGGGGACTCGGGTGGCATGGTGAACCCGTTCAACGGGGAAGGCATCGCGTACGCCATGCAGGCGGCGCGGCGTGCGACCGAGGCCGCCGTCGCGTGGCGCGACGCGACGGGAGCGCGAGACCAAGAGGCGGCGCTCGCCGGCTATGCCCGCATGATGAAGGAGGACCTGGGCGGCTACTACTCGCTCGGCCGAGTCTTCGCGGCGCTGGTGGAGCATCCCGCGGTCATGAAGGTCTGCACACGGTACGGTCTTCCTAGTCCTTTGGTCATGGAATTCACGTCTAGACTGCTCGCAGATGTCTACGAGCCGCATGGCGGCAACTGGGCGGACAAGCTGCTGGTCGCCCTTTCACGGGTCGCTCCCGCGGCATGAGGGCATCGGCGAACATGAGGTCGACGGAAGGAATCCCCCAGTGAATCCGTACGTGCCGATCATCGTCATGGTGGTCATCGCGGGCCTTCTCGCCGGCGCCGGCCTGTTCGTGAGCTCGATCCTGGGGCCCAAGCGCGCCAACGCCGCGAAGCTGGACAGGTACGAGTCGGGCCTCGAGCCCACACCGGGTGCGGCCGGCGGCGGTCGCATCCCCATCAAGTACTACCTGGTGGCGATGACGTTCATCATCTTCGACATCGAGGTGGTCTTCCTCTACCCCTGGGCCGTGGCGCACGATGCGCTCGGGTGGTTCGGGTTGATCGCGATCATGACCTTCCTCGTCCTCATCACGATCCCGTTCGTGTATGAGTGGCGTCGCGGCGGATTCGAGTGGGACTGATTGATATGGGAATCGAAGAGAGCGCACCTCCGTTCATGCTCGGCACGGTCGAGGACTTTGTCGGCTATATGCGCGCCGGCTCGATGTGGCCGGCGACCTTCGGTCTCGCGTGCTGCGCCATCGAGATGATGTCGACGGGCACGCCCCGGTTCGACATCGCGCGCATCGGGTCCGAGGTCTTCCGCGGCTCACCCCGCCAGGCCGACATGATGATCGTCGCGGGCCGGGTGTCGAACAAGATGGCCCCCATCGTCCGGCAGGTCTACGACCAGATGGCCGAACCCAAGTGGGTGCTGTCGATGGGCGTGTGCGCCTCGTCGGGCGGGATGTTCAACAACTACGCGATCGTCCAGGGCGTCGACCACGTGGTGCCGGTGGACATCTACCTGCCAGGGTGCCCGCCGCGCCCTGAGATGCTGCTCTACGCGTTGCTGGAGCTCCAGCGGCAGGTGCGCGAGACCCCCATGGGCCGTAACCGGCGCCAGATGGCGGCAGCGGCGGAGGCCGCCGCGCTCGCCGCGACGCCCACCTCCGACATGAAGGGTCTGCTGCGTTGAGCGACTCCCAAGACCTGACCGGCACCGGCGCCGCTAAGGGCGGCCCCCAGATGGGCGACCGTGAGCGCATCACGCTCATCAACGTGCGCGAGGGGATGTTCGGCGCGAAGGGCGATACCAGCGGGTACGACCTGCTTGTCACGCCCGTGCAGATGCCCGGCGCCTCCGAGCGTCCCTACGGCGAGTGGTTCGACGGGGCGGTCAACGTCCTCGAGGAGCTGCTGGGTGAGCGCGCCGATGCGGCGATCGAGTACGTGGTAGTCGACCGGGGCGAGCTCACCCTCCACATCGCCCGCGAGCACCTGGTCGAGGTGTGCGAGCACCTGCGAGACGATCAGGACCTCCGGTTCGAGATGTGCCTGGGCGTGAGCGGCGTGCACTACCCCGCGGACGCGGGACGCGAGCTTCACGCCGTCTACCCCATGCAGTCGATCACCCACAACCGCCGCCTCCGGATCGAGGTCGCCGTGGACGAGGCGGACCCGCACGTGCCGTCCATCACGTCGGTGTACCCGATGAACAACTGGCACGAGCGCGAGACGTGGGACTTCTTCGGGATCGTGTTCGATGGCCACCCGTCGCTGGCGCGCATCGAGATGCCGGACGACTGGGTGGGCCACCCGCAGCGTAAGGACTACCCGCTCGGCGGCATCCCGGTGGAGTACAAAGGCGCCGAGATCCCCTCGCCCGACAACCGGAGGCAGTACCGATGAGCCAGGAGAGGACCGCTCCGGGCGCCACCGGCGCGTTCGTCGAGGACCCCGAGGCCCCCGAGTACAGCGCGTACGGAGGCGACTGGAGCGAGATCGCCGACGAGGCCGCCCGCCTGGGCCAGCAGCGCATCGTGGTCAACATGGGACCCCAGCACCCGTCCACTCACGGCGTGCTGCGCGTCATGCTCGAGATCGAGGGCGAGACCGTCACGGAGACCCGTGCCGGCATCGGCTACCTGCACACGGGCATCGAGAAGAACATGGAGTACCGCACCTGGACCCAGGGCGTGACGTTCTGCACTCGCATGGACTACGTCGCCTCGATGTCCCAGGAGGCCGTGTACTGCCTCGGCATCGAGAAGCTCCTGGGCATCACGGATGAGGTGCCCGAGCGGGCCAACGTGCTGCGCGTGCTCATGCTCGAGCTCACCCGCATCGGATCCCACCTGGTCGCGATCGGCACCGGCGGCAACGAGATGGGCGCCACCACGGTCATGACCACTGCGTTCATCGGGCGCGAGGACACCTTCCGGGTCATCGAGATGATCACGGGGCTGCGCACCAACAACGCGTACATCCGTCCCGGCGGAGTCTCCCAGGACACCCCCGAGGGTGCCGTCGAGTACATCCGGCAGATGATCCCCAAGGTGCGTCAGAAGCTCGACGAGCTGGTGGATCTGCAGCTGCAGAACCCCATCTTCAAGCTGCGCCTCCAGGGCGTCGCGAACCTCGACCTCGCGGGCTGCATGGCGCTGGGCATCACCGGCCCCATCCTGCGCTCCGCGGGCCTGCCGTACGACGTGCGCAAGGCGGAGCCGTACTGCGGCTACGAGACCTACGACTTCCAGGTGCCCACCTCGACGGAGAGCGATGCGTACTCCCGTGTGGTCCTGCGCCTCGAGGAGTGCTACGAGTCGCTCAAGATCGTCGAGCAGTGCGCGGACCGCCTTGACCAGACCGTAGGCCAGCCGGTGATGGTCGCGGACAAGAAGATCGCGTGGCCCGCGCAACTGTCGCTGGGCGCGGACGGCCAGGGCAACTCGCTCGAGCACATCCGCCACATCATGGGCGAGTCGATGGAGTCGCTCATCCACCACTTCAAGCTGGTCACGGAGGGCTTCAAGGTCCCCGCCGGTCAGGTGTACCAGGCCATCGAGGGTCCGAAGGGGCTGCTGGGGGTCCACCTGGTGTCCGATGGCGGCACCAAGCCGTGGCGCGCGCACTTCCGCGACCCGGGATTCAACAACCTGCAGGCGCTGTCGATCCTCACCGAGGGTGGGCAGGTCGCCGATGTGGTGGTCGCGATCGCCACGATCGACATGGTGCTGGGAGGCGTCGACCGATGACCTACGACGAGTCCACACTGGCGCAGCTCGAGGCGGACGCGGACGCCATCATCGCGCGCTACCCCGTCAAGCGCTCGGCCCTGCTGCCGATGCTGCACCTGGTGCAGTCGGTGGACGGGTACGTGTCACCCGACGGCATCCAGTTCTGTGCCGACCAGGTCAACCTGACCGCCGCGGAGGTCTCCGCGGTCGCCACGTTCTACACCCAGTACAAGCGCCGGCCCAACGGCGAATACCAGGTGGGGGTCTGCACCAACACGCTGTGCGCCGTCATGGGCGGCGACCGCATCTGGGACGAGCTCTCGGAGCACGTGGGCGTGGGTCACAACGAGACCACTGAGGACGGCACCATCACCCTCGAGCGGCTCGAGTGCAACGCCGCCTGCGACTACGCGCCGGTGATGATGGTCAACTGGGAGTTCTTCGACAACCAGACGCCGCAGAGCGCCAAGCAGGTGGTGGACGATCTCCGCGCCGGCAAGGACGTCGCCCCCACCCGCGGCCCTGCCAAGGTGTGCGGCTTCAAGGAGGTCTCGCGAGTCCTCGCGGGCTTCGAGGACGGCCGCGGCGACGAGGACCAGGGCGTGGGTGCTCCTACGCTCGCCGGACTCGAGGCGGCCAAGCGCCAGGGCTGGACGGAGGGATCCAAGTGACCGACCTGACCCCCGTGCTGAGCGCCACCTGGGGCTCGCCCAAGTCCTGGAGCATCGACACCTACACCAAGGCCGGCGGCTACGGACCGCTCAAGAAGGCCCTCGCGATGGAGCCTGGCGCCCTGATCCAGGCCGTCAAGGACTCCGGCCTGCGCGGACGCGGCGGCGCGGGCTTCCCGACCGGCATGAAGTGGGGATTCCTTCCGCCGGACGACGGCGGGCCCCGCTACCTGGTGATCAACGCCGACGAGTCCGAGCCGGGCACGTGCAAGGACATCCCCACCCTGCTGTCCGCGCCGCACACCCTCATCGAGGGCGTCATCATCACGTCCTTCGCGATCGGCTGCAACCACGCGTTCATCTACCTGCGCGGTGAGGTGGTGCACGTCTACCGGCGGCTGATGCAGGCGGTGCGGGAGGCGTACGAGGCGGGCCACCTGGGCAAGAACATCCACGGCTCGGGCTTCGACCTCGACATCACCTTCCACGCGGGCGCCGGCGCCTATATCTGCGGCGAGGAGACCGCGCTCCTCGACTCGCTCGAGGGTCGCCGCGGGCAGCCTCGGCTCAAGCCGCCGTTCCCCGCCGTCGCCGGCCTGTACGCGCGTCCCACGGTGGTCAACAACGTCGAGTCCGTGGCCTCGGTCCCGGCGATCGTGGACCGCGGCGTCGAATGGTTCACCGGGATGGGCACCGAGCGCTCGAAGGGCATGGGCTTCTTCTCGCTCTCGGGCCACGTGACGCGCCCGGGACAGTACGAGGCGCCACTAGGCATCACGCTGCGTGAGCTGCTCGACCTGGCCGGCGGCATCCGGGCGGGTCACGAGCTGAAGTTCTGGACCCCCGGCGGCTCGTCGACCCCGATCTTCACGCAGGACCACCTGGACACGCCGCTCGACTACGAGTCGGTGGGCGCCGCCGGTTCCATGCTGGGCACGCGCGCCCTGCAGCTGTTCGACGACTCGACCTGCGTGGTGCGCGCCGTCACCCGGTGGACCGAGTTCTACAAGCACGAATCGTGCGGCAAGTGCACGCCGTGCCGCGAGGGCACCTACTGGCTCACTCAGATTCTCAAGCGCATCGAAGGCGGGAAGGGCACGCAGGCGGACATCCAGCAGCTGCTCGACACCTGCGACTCGATCGCCGGTCGCTCGTTCTGCGCACTGGGAGATGGCGCGACCTCTTCGATCATCAGCTCCGTGAAGCTGTTCCGCGAGGAGTACGAGGCGCACGTGGAGCAGGGCGGCTGCCCGTTCGACCGCAGCGCCTCCGCGCTGTTCGAATACTCCGAGACCCCCGCTACCGAGGAGGCGCACGCATGACCGCGACCGCGGACAAGTCGGCGGCCCAGGCCGTGGAGACCGTGACCCTCACCATCGACGGCACCGAGGTCACCGTCCCCAAGGGGACCCTGATCATCCGCGCCGCGGAGCAGGTGGGGATCGAGATCCCGCGGTTCTGCGACCACCCGGCCCTCAAGCCCGCCGGCGCCTGCCGCCAGTGCCTCGTCGACGTCGCGAGCCCCGGCCCCGACGGCAACCTCCGTGCCTTCCCGAAGCCCCAGGCCTCGTGCACGATGACGGTGACACCGGGAATGGTGGTCAACACGCAGCACACCTCGGAGGAGGCGGACCGGGCCCAGAAGGGCGTGATGGAGCTGCTGCTCATCAACCACCCGCTCGACTGCCCCGTGTGCGACAAGGGCGGCGAATGCCCCCTGCAGAACCAGGCGATGAGCCACGGCCGCCCCGAGAGCCGGTTCGTCGACGTCAAGCGCGTGTTCGAGAAGCCGCTGGCCCTCAGCTCCGAGATCCTGCTGGACCGTGAGCGCTGCGTGCTGTGTCAGCGGTGCACCCGGTACTCGAAGGAGATCGCCGGCGACGCGTTCATCGACCTGCAGAACCGCGGCGCGATGCAGCAGATCGGCACCTTCGACGAGGACGTGCTCGACTTCGATGGCTACCGTCCGGTGGGTGCGGCGGCCGAGGACGAGGCGGGCCGCGCCTTCTCCTCGTACTACTCCGGCAACACGGTCCAGATCTGCCCCGTGGGCGCGCTCACCAGCGCCGCGTATCGCTTCCGCTCGCGCCCGTTCGACCTCGTGTCCTCACCCGCCATCTCCGAGCACGACTCCTCGGGCTCGGCGATCCGCATCGACCACCGCCGCGGCGCGATCCTGCGCCGACTGGCGGAGCACGATC
The DNA here is from genome assembly GCF_024642165.1 of Demequina sp. GTDB lineage: Bacteria > Actinomycetota > Actinomycetes > Actinomycetales > Demequinaceae > Demequina. The sequence goes on along the minus strand of NZ_JAHEBP010000027.1, from coordinate 10,946 downwards.
CGGTGGTGAACGAGGATTGGATCACGGACAAGGACCGCTTCGCCTTCGCGTGGCAGAACCTGGGCGACCGCCTCACCCGCCCGCTGGTGCGCAAGGACGGCGAGCTGGTCGAGACGTCCTGGCCCGAGGCACTCGCCGCCGCGGCCGCGGGCATCCGCGCGGCCACGGCCGCGCCCGATGAGGACGAGGAGGCGCCGGGCGCAGGCGTGCTCGTGGGCGGCCGAGTGACGCTCGAGGACGCGTACGCCTTCCAGAAGTTCGCCCGAGTGGTGTTGGGCACCAACGATGTCGACGCTCGCGCGCGCAGCGCGAGCGACGAGGAGCAGGCGTTCCTGGGCTCGCAGGTCGCGGGGACCGGACTGGGCGTCACCTTCGGCGAGCTCGAGAAGGCGCCCGCGGTGGTGCTGGTGGGCTTCGAGGCGGAGGACGAGGGTGGCGTGGTGTTCCTGCGCCTGCGCAAGTCGCTGGGCCGCCAGAAGATCGTGACCGTCGCGCCGTACCTGACGCGCGGAGCGCAGAAGCTCGACGCGACGCTGGTGGCGACGGTCCCCGGCCGCGAGGCCTCGGCCCTGGCCGATCTCCCTGCGGACGTGCGTGAGACCCTCGCGCAGCCGGGCGCGGTCATCGTGCTCGGCGAGCGTGCCGCTGAGGCGCCCGGAACCTTCACGTCCGCCCTGGATCTCGCATCGTCCACCGGCGCCCGCCTGGCCTGGATCCCGCGCCGCGCCGGCGAGCGCGGTGCCGTCGAGGCGGGGGCGCTGCCGGGCCTGCTTCCCGGCGGCCGTGCCGTCTCCCTCAAGCCCGCACGCGCGGCAGTCGCGAAGGCGTGGGGAGTCGAGGCGCTGCCCTCAGCGCCCGGCCGCGACACCGCGGGCATCCTGGCCGCCGCCGCCGAGGGCCGCATCGGCGCCCTCGTCGTGGGCGGCGTGAGCGCTTCCGACCTCAGCGGAGACGTCTCCGCGGCGCTCGACGCCGCGGGCTTCGTGGTCTCGCTGGAGGTGCGGCGCAGCCACATCGCCGAGGCGGCGGACGTGGTGCTGCCCGTCGCGCCGCCCTCGGAGAAGCCCGGCACCTTCGTCAACTGGGAGGGCCGCCTGCGTTCCTTCGTCACGGCGATCCGTACCGACGCGATGTCCGACCACCGCGTGCTCGACCTGCTCGCCCGCGAGTGGGGCGTCGAGCTCGGCACCGGGACCGTCGAGGCGGTCAACGCGGAGCTCGCCTCGCTGGGGGCCGCCGGCAAGGGTGAGCGGCCCGCAGCGCCCAAGGCCAAGGCCCCGCGCCCGAGCCGGGCCGTCAAGGGCACGGCAGTGCTCGCCACCTGGCACCAGCTGGTCGACGAGGGCGCTCTCCAGGAGGGTGAGCCGTATCTCGCCGGCACCGGCCGTGTGGCCGTGGCGCGGCTGTCCCGCGCCACCGCCGACGCGCTCGGAGTCGCGGGCGAAGCGACCATCTCCACGGCGGCGGGCTCGATCGACCTGCCCGTGGTGATCACGGACATGGCCGACGGCGTGGTGTGGGTTCCGGTGAAGTCGCCGGGCTCCTGGGTGGCTCGAGACCTGCGCGTCACCGCCGGCGCGACCGTCTCCGTGAAGGGAGCGGCGTGATGCTCGGATTCCTGCCCTCGACGGTGGAGCCGGTGACCACCGACGCGGCCGTCGCATCGTCCCTCGCGGGGGACTCGATCTGGATCGTCATCATCAAGGCCGTCCTCATCGTGGTGTTCCTGCTGACCTCGGTGCTGTTCGCCGTGTGGTTCGAGCGCCGCGTCATCGGGCGCCTGCAGGAGCGGCCCGGCCCCAACGTGCGCGGCCCGTTCGGCCTGCTGCAATCCGTGGCCGACGCGATGAAGCTCCTGTTCAAGGAGGACATCACCGTCCGGGCCTCGGAGAAGCTGCTGTACATCGTGGCGCCCATGATCTCCGTGTTCTGCGCGCTGCTGATCTTCGGGGTGATCCCCTTCGGCCCCGAGACCCGCATCTACGGCACGGAGGAGGTCACGCCGCTGCAGCTCACGGACTTCCCGGTGGCGGTGCTGTTCATCCTCGCGTGCGCCGCGCTCGGCGTGTACGGCATCGTGCTGGGCGGCTGGGCCTCCGGCTCGACCTACCCGCTCATGGGATCGATCCGCTCCACCGCGCAGGTGATCTCCTACGAGCTCGCGATGGGCCTCTCGCTCGTCACGGTCTTCATGCTGTCCGGCACCATGAGCACCTCGGGCATCGTCGACGCGCAGATGGACCGCTGGTGGGTGTGGCCGCTGTTCCCCGCGTTCCTGCTCTACATCATCTCCATGGTGGGCGAGACCAACCGCCTGCCGTTCGACCTTCCCGAGGCGGAGGGCGAGCTGGTCGCAGGCTTCATGACGGAGTACTCGTCCATGAAGTTCGCGTGGTTCTTCCTCGCCGAGTACATGAACATGATCAACGTCTCGGCGGTGGCGTCGACGCTGTTCCTGGGCGGGTGGCGCGCACCCTGGCCGGCGTCCTGGGCGGGGGCGGAGTTCCTCAACACCGGGATCTTCCCGCCGCTATGGCTGATCCTCAAGATCTGGCTGCTGATGTTCGTCTTCGTGTGGATCCGCGGCTCGGTGCTGCGCTTCCGCTACGACCAGTTCATGAAGTTCGGCTGGAAGATCCTGATTCCGGTCGGGCTCGGCTGGCTGGTGTTCTTCGCCGTGGGCCGCGCGCTGTTCGACCACTTCGGCCGCGACCTCAACGTGTACGACGCGGTGGCGGGCGTGATCGGCGTGCTGCTGATCGTGGCCGTGTGGAGCTTCATCTCCGACTCCAAGGCGAAACGCGAGGATGACGCTCCGGCGGAGGATTCTGCCCCGGAGACGCTCGACGCCTTCGCGGGCGGCTACCCCGTGCCGCCGATGCCGCACCAGGTGCTGCCGCCATCGCCGCGCTCGGGCCGCACGGTCGATGCGCATGTGGGCAATCGAGAGGAGGACTCCGAGTGAGCGAGTCCGACGAGGTCTGGAAGGTCAACCGCGAGCGTGACGGCAAGCGCGAGACGTTCGAGTCCAACTTCCCCAAGAAGGGCCCGATCGGCGAGGCGCTGGCGCCCGTCGCCGGCTTCGGCGTCTCCCTGCGCAATTTCTTCCGCCCCACGGTCACGGAGCAGTACCCGCGCGTGAAGACGCCGCCCATGCCGCGCTATCACGGCCGCCACCAGCTCAACCGGCATCCCGACGGGCTCGAGAAGTGCATCGGCTGCGAGCTGTGCGCCTGGGCCTGCCCTGCGGACGCGATCTACGTCGAGGCCGATTCCAACACGCCGGACGCCCAGTTCAGCCCCGGCGAGCGTTACGGCCGCGTCTACCAGATCAACTACCTGCGCTGCATCTTCTGCGGCCTGTGCATCGAGGCGTGCCCCACGCGCGCGCTGACCATGACCAACGAGTACGAGCTCGCCGGTCCCACCCGTGAGGGACTCATCTACGAGAAGCAGGACCTCCTGGCGCCCCTGGGCAAGAACATGCTGGCGGCGCCGCACCCGATGGTGCCCGGGACCACGGACGGCGACTACTACCGCGGCGACGTGACCGAGCCCGTCGAGGCCCAGATCGACTGGGTGCGCGAGCACCGTCCCGACGACGCGACCCTGCCGGACAACCGGGAGCAGGAACGGGAGGCGAGCCGTGGTTAACCCGCTGCTGTTCTGGATCATCGCCGCCCTGACCGTGATCCCCTCGCTGTCGCTGCTGTTCGCGCGCAAGGCGGTCCACGTCGCGATGGCGATCGTGCTCGTGATGGTGGGCCTGGCAGCCGCCTACGTGGCGCTGGGGGCTCCGTTCCTGGGCGTGGTGCAGATCGTGGTCTACACGGGCGCGGTCATGATGCTGTTCCTGTTCGTGCTCATGCTGGTGGGCGTCGATCAACGCGAGGACCTCAAGGAGACCATCAAGGGTCAGCGCTGGATCGGGCTGCTCGCCGCCGGCGGGCTGGGCGCGTTCCTGGTGTCCGTCGTCGCCCGCGTGGCGCTGCCCGTCCAAGAGGAGACGGTGGGCGAGCCCGATGTGATCGCCGAGGTTCTCTTCCAGCGTTACGTGCTGGTGATCGAGGTGCTCGGCTTCCTGCTCATCACCGCGGCCGTGGGCGCGTTGGTGTTGACCCACGCGCCCCGCCTCAAGCCGCGTCGGACGCAGCTCGAGGTCCAGCGGGACCGTGTCCGGGTGGGCGCCAACCCCGTCAACAAGCCGATGCCCGGGGTGTACGCGCGCCACAACGCGCTCGACGTGCCCGCGCTCGATCCCGAGGGCCAGCCCATCGAGGACTCGGTCTCGCGCGTCCTCAAGATCCGCCATCAGACCCAGGACGGCGCCGAGTTCCGCGCCCAGCTCGAGGATCCGGCGCGCAAGGACACGGAGGAGGGACGCTGATGGACCCCATCAACTTCGTCATCCTCGCCGCGATCCTGTTCGCGATCGGCTCCGCCGCCGTGCTGCTGCGCCGCAACGCGATCATCGCCTTCATGGGCGTCGAGCTGATGCTCAACGCCGCGAACCTCTCCCTCGTGTCCTTCTCCCGGATCCACGGCGAGATCGACGGCCAGGTCATGGCGTTCTTCGTCATGGTGGTCGCCGCCGCCGAGGTGGTGGTGGGCCTCGCGATCATCATCGCCGTGTTCCGCGCACGCCAGACCATCTCGCTCGACGAGCCTTCAGAGCTGAAGGGCTGACCCATGCTTGATCTCACCTGGCTCCTCATCGCCGTGCCCCTGGCCAGCAGCATCGTCCTGATGCTCGCGGGCAAGCGCGCGAACCCCTGGGGGCACTGGGTCGGCGTCGCCGCGTCGGGCTCCACGTTCATCGTGGGCCTGGGCGCCTTCATCCAGATGCTCGGCCTCGACTCCGAGGAGCGCGCACACGCCGTCCACCTGTTCTCGTGGATCCCCGGCGGCGAGCTGAACCTCGACGCCGGCCTGCTGGTGGACCCGTTGTCCATGACGTTCGTGCTGCTCGTCAGCTTCGTGGGCACCCTCATCCACGTGTACTCCGTGGCGTACATGGAGCACGATCCGAACCGGCGCATCTTCTTCGCCTACCTCAACCTGTTCGTGGCCGCGATGCTGCTGCTGGTGCTGGCGGACTCGTACCTGCTGCTGTTCGTCGGGTGGGAGGGCGTAGGCCTCGCCTCGTACCTGCTCATCGGATTCTGGAACTACAAGCCGGAGTACGCCACCGCGGCCAAGAAGGCCTTCGTGGTGAACCGCATCGGCGACATCGGGCTCATCATCGCGATGGGGCTCATGTTCGCCTACCTCGGCGCCGTCGATTTCGAGACCGTGTTCGCCGAGGCTCCCGCCGCATCCACGGCGACCCTCACCGCGATCGGGCTCACGCTGCTGCTCGCAGCCTGCGGAAAGTCCGCACAGTTCCCGTTGCAGTCCTGGCTCGGCGACGCCATGGCCGGCCCCACCCCGGTCTCGGCGCTCATCCACGCGGCCACGATGGTGACCGCCGGCGTCTACCTCATCGTGCGCTCCGCGCCCATCTACGCGGGTGCGCCGGCCGCCCAGACCGCGGTCGCCGCCGTAGGCGCCTTCACCCTTGTGCTCGGGGCCCTCATCGGTATGGCGAAGGACGATATCAAGAAGGCCCTCGCGGCATCGACGATGTCGCAGATCGGCTACATGATGCTCGCCGCGGGGCTGGGTCCCGTGGGCTACGCGTTCGCCATCTTCCACCTGGTCACGCACGGCTTCTTCAAGGCCGGCATGTTCCTGGGGGCCGGGTCCGTGATGCACGGCATGAAGGATCAGGTCGACATGCGCCGTTATGGCGCGCTACGCACCGCGATGGTCACCACCTGGATCACGTTCGGGCTGGGCTGGCTCGCCATCCTGGGCATCCCGCCGTTCTCCGGCTTCTGGTCCAAGGACAAGATCATCGAGTCGGCGTTCGTGGGCGAGGGCGCTCAGCCCTGGATCCTGGGCGGTGCCGCGCTCATCGGCGCCGGACTCACGGCGTTCTACATGTCTCGCCTGTTCTTCATGACGTTCCACGGCAAGGCTCGCTGGACAGACGACCAGCATCCGCACGAGTCGCCGGCGATGATGACCGTGCCGATGATCATCCTCGCGGTGGGATCGGCGTTCCTGGGTCTCATCCTCGCGGTGGGCGATCGCTTCGCCGTGTGGCTCGAGCCCGTCACCGGCCACGTCGAGCACCACGAGCCCGTGCTGCCGGTCCCGGTGCTCATCGCCGCGACGCTGATCCTGGTCGCGCTGGGCGTGTGGGTCGCGTGGCGCAAGTACGGCGCCGCCGACGTGCCGGAGACGGCGCCCGCGGCGTCGCTCAGCACCATCGCGGCGCGCAACGACATGTTCCAGGACTCGGTCAACCGGGCGGTCTTCGAGCGCCCCGGCACCCACCTCACCCGCACCCTCGTGTACGCGGACGCCGCGATCGTCGACGCCGCGGTGGACAAGCAGGCCGAGGCATGGGGCAAGACCGGCGAGACCGTCCGCCGCACGCAGAACGGCCAGGTCCGCTCCTACGCGCTCACCATGCTCGTGGGTCTCGTCATCGTCATCATCATCGTGGTGCAGGGGGGTCTCTAAACCATGTTCCCGATCCTGACCGTCATGGTGGCGCTTCCCGCGCTCGGCGCCGGCCTGCTCTGGGCGCTGCCCAGCGCATCCCGGGCGCGCGTGCGCGAGGTGGCGCTCGCCGTCACGGCCGTGGAGCTGGCACTCGCCGTCGCACTGTTCATCCAGTTCGACACGGCGACCGCCGGCACCTTCCAGTTCTCCGAGACCTACGCGTGGATCCCGCAGATCGGCGCAAGCTGGGCGCTGGGCATCAACGGCATCGGCCTCCTGATGATCGTGCTCGCCTCGCTCCTCACTCCGCTCGCGATCCTCGCGGGATGGTGGGAGGACAAGGACCCCGCCCGTCGGACTCACTACCTCGCGCTGATCCTGCTGAGCCAGGCGTTCATGGTCGGCATCTTCGCCGCCCGGGACGTCTTCCTCTTCTACGTGCTGTTCGAGGCGATGCTGATCCCGCTGTACTTCCTCATCGGCTCGTTCGGCGGCGCGCAGCGCCGCTACGCCGCGGTGAAGTTCCTGCTGTACTCGCTGGTGGGCGGCCTCATCATGCTCGTCGGCGTGGTCGCGCTCTACTTCCAGGGTCCCGGCGGCGAGCAGGCGTTCCTCACGGACAACCTGACCGGGCTCACCATGTCGAGCACCGCCGAGCGGCTGATCTTCCTCGCGTTCTTCCTGGCGTTCGCCATCAAGGCGCCGATGGTCCCGCTGCACACATGGCTGCCCACGGTCGCCGAGAATGCGCGGCCCGGGACCACCGCGCTGCTGGTCGCCGTGCTGGACAAGATCGGCACCTTCGGCATGCTCACGCTGTGCGTCGCGCTGTTCCCCAACGCCGCCCGCTGGGCCGCGCCGGTCATCATCGTGCTCGCCGTCATCTCGGTGATCTACGGTGCCCTGCTCGCGATCGGGCAGGTCAACATGCTGCGCCTGGTCTCTTTCACGTCGGTAAGCCACTTCGGCATCATGGTGCTCGGGATCTTCGCCTTCACGCAGACGTCCATCGAGGGCTCGGCGCTCTACATGTTCAACCACGGCCTGTCCACGGGCGCGCTGTTCCTGGTGGTCGGATTCCTGATCCACCGCCACGGCACCCCTGACGTCACGGCGTACGGCGGCCTCCAGAAGGTGGTCCCGGTGTTCGCCGGCACCTTCCTGGTGATCGGCCTCAGCGCGCTCGCGCTGCCCGGCCTGTCGCCGTTCGTCTCGGAGATCATGGTGCTCGTCGGGGCATTCTCCGTCGCCAAGGCCGGCGTGATCGTGGCCGCGGTGGGCGTGGTGCTCGCGGCGCTGTACGTGCTGCTGACCTACCAGAAGGTGTTCACCGGGCCCACGCCCGAGGCGATGCGCGGAACGCGCGAGCTCACGCTTCGCGAGCGTCTGGTGCTGTGGCCGCTGGTGGGTCTGATGCTGGTGCTGGGATTCCTGCCGGGCATCGCCATCGACACGCTCCGTGAGCCATCGGCCGACATCGTCGCGACCGTATCCATCGAGGAGGCAGGCGAGTGAGCTTCGTGACCCCCGTCATCGCCTGGGCGCCGCTCGCGCCCATCATCATCGTCCTCGGTGCCGCCGCGATCGGGATCCTGGTCGAGGCGTTCATCCGCACGCCGGCGACACGGCGAGCGGCCCAGTTGGCGCTCGCGCTCGCCTCGCTGGTGGGTGCCGCGCTGGTGGCGATCCTCCAGTGGGCCACGCTCGATGGCGCCGGGACCGTGGTGCTCGAGCACATGATGGTCGTCGACCGCCAGGCGCTCGCCTGGCAGAGCGTGCTGCTGCTGTTCGGCGTGCTGGGCACGCTGCTGTTCGCGGCGCGCACGCGCGCCGGCGAGGAGGCGTTCACGCCGCTCGGCGCCGTGGCGCCCGGATCCACCGAGGAGACGCTGGCTCGCCGCAAGGGCATGCAGCTCACCGAGGTGTTCCCGCTCGCGCTGTTCGCGGTGGGCGGCATGATGCTGTTCACCTCCGTGACGGATCTGATCTTCCTGTTCGTCGCGCTCGAGGTGTTCTCGCTGCCGCTGTACATCCTGGTCGCGTTGGCTCGTCGTCGCCGGCTGCTGTCCCACGAGGGCGCGCTCAAGTACTTCCTGCTCGGGGCGTTCTCCTCCGCGCTGTTCCTCTTCGGCGCCGCGCTGCTCTACGGCGCGACGGGCTCGACATCGTTCGACGAGGTCGGCGCCGGCATCGCCTCCGCGACCGGGCTCGACACGTTGATCCTCGCGGGCGCCGTGCTCGTGGTGGTGGGCCTGCTGTTCAAGCTGGGTGCCGTGCCGTTCCATTCCTGGACGCCCGACGCCTATCAGGGCGCGCCCACGCCCGTCACGGCTTTCATGGGTGCGGCGACCAAGGCCGCCGCCACCGCCGCGCTGATCCGGCTCGTCTACGGCGCCCTGTACGGCCTCGACTGGGAACTCTCGTGGCTGTTCTGGACTGTGGCGATCGCGTCGATGCTGCTCGGCACCGTCGTGGCGCTGGTGCAGACGGAACTCAAGCGCATGCTCGCGTACTCGTCGATCGCCCACGCCGGATTCATCCTCGTGGCCTTCGCGGGCTTCCCCGACTCGACGCTCAGCGCCCTGCCCTTCTACCTGCTGACCTACGGCCTCGCCACCATGGGCGCCTTCGCGGTGATCACCCAGGTGCGCGAGCGCGGCGAGGACGGCACCGTGCTGGGCGAGGCCACCCGGCTGGGCCAGTGGGCCGGCCTGGGCCGCCGCTCCCCGTGGCTCGCGGCGTCCATGGCGTTGTTCCTGCTGTCGTTCGCGGGCATCCCGCTCACGGCGGGCTTCGTCGGCAAGTTCGTGGCGTTCTCCGCGGCGATGTCCGAGGGCGCGTGGCCGCTGGTCCTGGTCGCGGTCATCGCCTCCGCTGCCGCCGCGTTCTTCTACGTGCGGCTCATCGTGCTGATGTTCTTCACCGACGTGCCGGACGGGCAGGAGGACGCCGTCGCGGTCGACTACAGCCCGCTCGCCCGTGTGGTCGTGGTGGCGGCCGCGGTGGCCGTGGTGCTGCTCGGCATCGTCCCGGGTCCCGTGCTGTCGGCCTTCGAGAACGCCGGCGTCCTGCTCCTGGGGGCGGCAGGCTGACGCATGGCCTCTTTGGCGATCGGCAATGCCTCACTCGAGGGCGAGCTCCAGCCCCGGCTCGCCCTGGTGGAGGAGCGCCTGCGGGACGCCGTCTCGCAGTCGGACAAGCTCGCCGACGCGACGTCGCGCCATCTGGTGAACGCGGGCGGCAAGCGGCTCCGGCCGATGCTCGCGCTGCTGTGCGCGCAGCTCGGCGACGGCTCCCGGCCGGAGGTCCTGGACGCCGCTGTGGTGGTGGAGCTGACCCACCTCGCGACGCTGTACCACGACGACGTGATGGACTCCGCGCCCACGCGACGCGGCGCACCCGCGGCGCACGAGGTGTGGGGCAATTCCGTGGCGATCCTCACCGGAGACCTGCTGTTCGCGCGCGCGTCCGCGGTGGTGGCGGGGCTGGGCCCCCAGGCCGTGCGGATCCAGGCGGAGACCTTCGAGCGCCTGTGCTTGGGACAGCTGCACGAGACGGTGGGTCCTGACGAGCGCGACGACCCGGTGGAGTTCTACCTCCAGGTGCTCGCGGACAAGACCGCCTCGCTGATCGCTACCTCGGCCCGGTTGGGGGCGATGTTCGGCGGCTGCCCGCCCACGGTGGTGCAGCAGGTGACCAACTACGGCGAGTGCGCGGGCGTCGCCTTCCAGCTCGCGGACGATGTGATCGACATCCGCTCGGACGCGGCGACCACCGGGAAGACTCCCGGCACCGACCTGCGCGAGGGCGTGCCCACCATGCCCGTGCTGCTGTTGCGTCGCCGGGTCGCCGCCGGCGGGACGGACGAGGACCGGGCACTGCTCGCGGACATCGACGGCGACCTGGCGGACGATGCGGCCCTGGCCGCCGTGGTGGCGCGGCTCGCCACGCATCCCGTGGTCGACGAGACGGCGGCGCTGGCTCGCGCGTGGGCGTATCAGGCGGTGGGCTCGATCGCGAACCTGCCCGAGAGCGAGGTCAAGAACGCGCTGATCGCGTTCTCCGAGGCCCTGGTGGCCCGGGCGGCCTGACCTGCGCCACCCGCCCCGCCCATCCGCGCCGGGCGGCACCCGCCGTACCGAGCCCCGCCCCGCCGAATTGGTGGGTGGTGGTCGCCTTCGCGAAGCTGACGCATCGCAGTGGTGTGGCATTGTCGGTCTCGCGGCGCGTCCGCCCCGAGAACAGCTCTCGCCGGGTCCGACCGGGGCCACGCGCGTCAGGACGCCCGCCCAGATACACGGCGCCGCGTGCCGGCTGAACGACAACTGCCTACCCGCCAGGCGCGCGGATTGCGGAGAACCGACCACCATCTACCCATTCGGCGGGAAGGGGGC
>NZ_JAHEBP010000026.1 GCF_024642165.1 Demequina sp. | reverse complement strand
TGGAGTTCTCGGGCGTCATCGCCGCGCTCGACAACGGCTGCCTCATGCTCGACCGCGGAGACGGGACCAAGCCCTGGATCGTGTGGCCTCCGGATGCCGAGCCCGGGGCGGCCGGCGGTGCCCAGGTGGGCGGCGAGCTGTACGCCGTCGGGGATGCCGTCTCGGGCACGGGGACCCTTGCCGTGCTCGCGGACCTGCCGGGAGGGGCCGACGACAACTCGTACTTCGGACTCATGGGGAAGTACTGCGACGGCGACGCGGCCGGGGTGGCGGTGCTGGACAGTATCGTGCGCGCGGCGGCCTGAGCGGGTCCGGCGTCGTTTGGCCCCGGGGCGGCCTTCCGGTACAGTTGTCTCTCGGTCCGGACACCGGACCATTGGGCTATGGTGTAATTGGCAGCACGACTGTTTCTGGTACAGTTAGTCGAGGTTCGAGTCCTTGTAGCCCAGCGCTCGACAGCAGGGCCCGCCGTGATGGCGGGCCCTTTCTTGTTGCCGCGAGGGCATACTCTGCGCGGACCCGGCCGATACTGTGGACCCCCAGCCAGCCTGGGAGGGGGCGGTCACGATGAGCGAGGATTCGCGAGGCTCCGAGGCGACCGCGATGCTGCCGCGTCCCCAGGGTTCCGGGCGGCTCCGGACGGTCGCGGCGCGCGAGGGAGAGCCCTACACCGCCACTGCGCTCGCGCGGCCGGCGCCCGTGACGGAGCTGCGCGGCGTAGACGGCAGTTCAATCGCAGTCGAGACGCCGCTATCGTCCACGCTGCCCGAGGAGGGCTTCGCGGTGCTTGCCGACGCGCGCATCGTCGGGCCCAGCGCTTGGCCGCTCACGGCCGGCAATGCGGTTCCTATCGACGCGGTCTTCGTCCATGAGCTGCGCGTGCACCGCGCCTACGGCAACGCTGCCGCGGCGGCGCCGGAGGTGCGGCTGGACGGCGAAACGGTCAATCTCGCGAGCGCCTTCACCATGCGCAACTACGCCCATGCCGTGCTCGATGGCCTCGGCCGCGGAGGCATCCTGGTGGCCGGGGGCTACGACCTCGCCGTTGCGGATCACGTGGTGGTCCCGCGGTTCCGATCACCCACCATCTCGGCGCTGCTCGCGCGCGCCGGCGTGAGCCCCGACCGCATCGTCCCCGCGCCGGCGCGCGGGGCGCTGTGGTGCGAGCGGCTGGTCCAGGCGACGTTCCCCGGGCGCGCCCGCCAGTACTCCGAGGCGCCGGCGCGCTTCATGCGATCCCTGGGCATCGCCGGCGGCCCGGGGCGGCGGCTCATGATCCTGCGCACCGGCGAGAAGCGCGCAGTTGCGAACACTGCGCAGATGCACGCGGTCGCCGCGGAGTTCGACCTCGAGATCTACGACCCGCGCGCGTCCGAATTCAGCCCCGCCGATTTCGCGGGTGCGGAACTGGTGGTCGCGGCCCACGGAGCCGCGCTCGGAGACCTGGGCTTCTGCCCGCCCGGTGCCGGGGTGGTAGAACTGCTCCCTTCCGGACACCGGTACCCATACTTCGCCACCCTCGCCGCATCGTCCGGCCTCGCGTACGTGCCCGTGCTCGGGAGATCCGTCTCGGACGCGCCACAGGCGGACGTGACCGTGGATCCCGACGAACTACGGGCTGCCATCAACTCGCTGCCGACGCCCTCCCCGCCCGCGGGTGCCGCGCACGACATGCCGCGGCGCTCCCTGTTCGGCCGTGCCCCATCGCGCCGTCGGCGTCCACCTCCTACGCGGTGACCCCGTCGCGCGTCACCAGACGGAATCTCCGCGGATCACCACGTCGGAACCGCCGTCCACGAACACCACTTGGCCGCACAGGTGAGTGTTCTCCTCGCCCGTGAGCCATGCCAGCAGCCGGGCCACCACGATGGGCTCCGCCACCCCGTTCAGGGGCATCGGCACCATGGTGAGCAGCTGCGCGGTCGCCTCGGGCGTCGCGATCATCTCCGCCGTCATGGGCGTGCGGATGATCCCCGGCGCCACGGCATTGAGGGGGATGGACGCTCCGGCCCAGTCGGGCGTGGCCGCGTTGCGCCGAATCCAGCGCGCGAACGCCACCTTGGTGGATCCGTAGATGAGCTGTCCGGTCTGCTCGTCCGCGGCGAGCACCTCGGCACGCGCGAGCGAGCCCGGCTCGTCGCCGCCGAGCATGAGGTCGACCAGTTCAGGGTCGTTCGGCATGAGGCTCGCCATCGACGAGACACCGGCCGCACGGGGTGCGTCGGAACCGGCCAGCAGCGGCCGCAGGTTCTCGAGTGTCGCGACCATGCCGAAGTAGTTCACCGCCACCGTGGCGGGGATGGGGTGGGCGAGGCCCGCGATCGCGAGGATCCCGTCCAGCCCGTCGGGTGCTCGTTCGCTCACCGCATCGGCCAGGCCCGCGCGCCCCTCGGCGCTGCTGAGGTCGACAGTGATGTCGGCGCCGTGGAGATCCACGCCGATCACCGCGTGGCCGCGGCTGGCGAGCAGCTCGGCCGTTGTCCTGCCGATGCCTGAGGCGGCACCGGTCACCACATATGTGCGCGTCATCGCGACACTCCTCTGGTCGGTGGGGACCCTTTCACGGTACGCCCGCGCCGAGGCGCCCGCACAGGCACGGGACGATGCACCCGAGGGGGAGGGGCGCATCGTCCCGCCGCGGTGCGCTAGGAGGCGGCGATGGTCACCCGCTCCCCGTCCCAGCCGGCCGTGACGGCGTCGCCCTCGCGGACGCGGCCGTCCACGATGTCCTTCGCCAGCTCGTTGAGCAGGCGCGACTGGATGAGGCGCTTGAGCGGGCGGGCGCCGAAGGCCGGGTCGAAGCCGTCCTTCGCGAGCGACGCGCGCAGCACGCCGTCCACCGTGAGGGTGACCTCCTTCGCCTCGGCGAGGCGCGCCACCGTCTTGGCGAGCTCCGCGTCCACGATCCCCTCCATGGCGGCGGGATCGATGCGGTCGAAGATCACCACGTCGTCGAGCCGGTTGAGGAACTCCGGCCGGAAGGCGCGCCGCAGCACGGCCTGGAGGTCGCGCTCGAGCACGCCGCGATCCTCGCCGTCCCACGCGAGCACGATGTCCGAGCCCAGGTTCGACGTCATCACGATGATGGTGTTGGTGAAGTTGACCGTGCGGCCGCGGCCGTCGGTGAGGCGGCCGTCGTCGAGCACCTGCAGCAGCACGTTCCACACGTCCGGGTGGGCCTTCTCGACCTCGTCGAACAGGACGATGCTGTAGGGGCGCCGGCGCACGGCCTCCGTGAGCTGCCCGCCCTGGTCGTACCCCACGTAGCCCGGGGGAGAGCCGATGAGGCGGCTCACCGCGTGCGACTCCATGTACTCGGACATGTCGATGCGGATCATGGCGCGCTCGTCGTCGAACAGCTGCTCCGCGAGCGCGCGGGCCAACTCCGTCTTGCCCACGCCCGTGGGTCCGAGGAACAGGAAGGAGCCGATGGGGCGGTTCGCGTCGGAGATCCCGGCGCGGGCGCGACGGATCGCGTCCGAGACGCTTGCGATGGCGCGGTGCTGGCCCACCACGCGCTCGTGGAGGCGATCCTCGAGGTGCGACAGCTTGCCGGACTCGTCCGTGAGCAGCTTCTCCACGGGCACGCCGGTCCACTTGGCGACCACCGCGGCGATGTCCTCGCCGGTCACCTCCTCGCGGAGCATCCGTTCTTCGGCGGGGATCGAGTCGAGTTCCGCGCGGGCCTGAGCCATCTGCTTCTCCGCGGCGGGCATCTCGCCGTAGCGGATGCGGCCGGCCTTCTCGAGCTCGCCGTAGCGCTCGGCGCGCTCCAGGTCCCCGCGCAGCGACTCGAGCCGCTCCGTGGCGTTCGAGACGCGCACGATGAGGTCCTTCTCGCGGGCCCAGCGCATGTTCAGCTCCTCGGACTCGCCCTTGAGGCGGGCGATGTCGCGGTCGATCTCCGCGCGGCGCGCCTTGGCGTGGTCGGACTTGTCCTTCGCCACCTGGGTGCGCTCGATCTCGAGCTGCATGATGCGGCGGCGGGCGCGGTCGAGCTCGATGGGCATGGAGTCGAGCTGCATCTTCAGCGCCGAGGTGGCCTCGTCGATGAGGTCGACGGCCTTGTCCGGCAGGAAGCGCTCGGTGATGTAGCGATCGGACAGCCGGGCGGAGGCGACGATCGCCTCGTCCGTGATCTTCACGCCGTGGTGGACCTCGTACTTCTCCTGCAGCCCGCGCAGGATCGCGATCGTGTCCTCGATGCTGGGCTCGCCGATGTAGACGGGCTGGAAGCGGCGCTCGAGCGCGCTGTCGGTCTCGAGGTGCTCGCGGTACTCGTTGAGGGTGGTCGCGCCGATCATGCGCAGTTTGCCGCGCGCGAGCATGGGCTTGAGGATGTTGCCGGCGTCCACGGAGCCCTCGGCGCTGCCCGCGCCCACGATGGTGTGAAGCTCGTCGACGAAGAGGATGATGCGACCCTCGGACTCCTCGACCTCCTTGAGAACGGCCTTGAGGCGCTCCTCGAACTGGCCGCGGAAGGCGGCGCCGGCGACGATCGAGCTCATCGCGATCTCGATGACGCGGCGATCCTTGAGGGAGCTGGGCACGTCGCCCGCGACGATCCGCTGGGCGAGGCCCTCGACGATCGCGGTCTTGCCCACTCCGGGCTCGCCGATCAGCACGGCGTTGTTCTTGGTGCGGCGGGTGAGCACCTGCATGACGCGCCGGATCTCCTCGTCGCGCCCGATGACGGGGTCGAGCGCGCCGGACTCGGCGAGGGCGGTGAAGTCCTGGCCGAACTGCTCCAGGGCGCTCTGCTGCTCCTGCGAACCGGGAGCCATGGGCTGAGCGGTCATGGGAACCTCCTGCTAGATATCTGCGCGACCGTCAAGTTGAGTCGCATGCACTCAAGTTTACATAAGGCGTGCGGCGCGAGCAAGGGGTGGAGCCGTGGCGGGGGAGCGGTTGCGGCCCGTGCGCGGCCCCCAGCGCCAGCCCCCTGGCGGGACATGGGTGCAGGATTCGGGCCAAAAGTTGCACTCATGTCCCGCTGGGGCACACGGGTCATGCGCGGCCCCCAGCGCCAACTCCGAGCGTGGGTGCCCGAATCGGCGCGGATTCGGGCACCCGCTCTCGGAATTGACCCGGGGGTGCCGGGGGTCGCGCGCGCCCTCGTGATGGGGCGCGCCGGCACTCGTCCGCGGCGCCCGGACGGATTAGCGTTCCGCGCACGGGATGCTGTAGAGTTCTATCTCGCGCCAGCCGCCCGGGAGGGTGGCTCAGCACGCTAGGGCCCCGTTGTGTAGCGGCCTAGCACGCCGCCCTCTCAAGGCGGTAGCGCGGGTTCGAATCCCGTCGGGGCTACTGATGGAACTCCTCGCCGTTCGCGGCGGGGATTTCTTCATTTTCGCCACTGCCACGCATCCGTGTGGAGTTCGCCACGCCTCGGCCGTCAGGCGCATCACACCTGTTAGCGTCGCTGTATGACGTGGATGCGAGGGGTCGCCGACGACGGCGCGGTGCGGGTGTCGAGGGACTCCGCATGACGCTCGGCCCTACCTTCGACTCCGTGCTCGGCGCCGCGCGCGCCGGCGAGGAGTGGGCCTGGTCGGCCCTCTACCGCGACCTGGTGGGGCCAGTGCGCGGCTACCTCGCGGGGCGCGGCTCTCCCGAGCCCGAGGACGAAGCCGCCGAGACCTTCCTGCACATCGCACGCGGGCTGCATTCGTTCACCGGCGACGAGCGGGCCTTCCGATCCTGGGTGTTCTCGATCGCACATCGGCGGATGGTCGACGCGTATCGTCGCGCCAGCCGGCGGCCCGCGACGGTCGAGGACGAGGCGGCCGATCTGGTCCTCCGCGAGGCGGTTCCCAGCGCCGAGCAGCAGGCGCTGCTGCGGGAAGAGGCGGCGGCCGCGGCCTCGCTGCTCGAGGGTCTCACGCCGGATCAGCGGGACATCCTGCTGCTCCGGGTGGTCGGAGAGCTCTCCGTCAGGGAGACGGCAGAGATCGTGGGCAAGAGCCAATCCGCGGTGAAGGTCGCACAGCACCGCGCGATCGGCGCGCTGCGCCGCCGATTCCAAGCTCGCGTGTAGAAGCCGGTTTTGGCGCGCATGTAACCGATCGCGCCCGGCGAGCGATCACCAGAGTATGACGAGCAACGAATACACCGACCGGGACGTGGACCGGCTTCTTCGGGGTGACCATGTGCCGGCCCTCGCCGACGCCCTCCCCGCGATCGAGACCCTGCGCACCTTGACCGTGGCGCCCTCGCAGGCCGAGTCGGCCCGCGCAGCGGCGGCGCTTGCACGTGTCGCCGCCGGGTCGTCGTCCCCCGCGATCGCCCCGGCGGCGGCACCCCCCTCGAGGTGGAGGGTGCGCGCCGCTATCGCAGGCGCGCTCGCGCTCGTGGGCGCGGCCGCCGTGGGAGGCGCCGCGGCCGCGGATGACGCCGCTCCTGGTGACCCGCTGTATGCCCTCGACCTCGTGCTCGAGGACCTGGGCATCGGCGACGGCGGCACCGAGGAGCGATTCGACGAGGCCGTGAAGATGGACGAGGAGGGCGACACCGAGGGTGCGCTCGAGCACGTGGCCGAGGCCGTCGAGGACGATGCCGAATCGTCGGCGACGCTGCTCGCCGTCGCCGCGCAGTTGCGCGAGAACGGATCGGAGAACTCGGCCGAGGTGCACGAGCGCGTCGCGGCCATGCTTGAGTGGATGGCCACCACCGACGCGACCGGCAAGGACTTCGGCCAGGGCGTCTCGCAGCACGCTCGCGGCATCTACGTCGACCCGACCGAAGCGGTTTCAGGCGAGGACGCACTGGTTACCGAGGAGGAGCCCGGTGTCGAGACCGAGGCGCCCGGCAAGTCCGGCGACGCGCCGGGCAAGTCGGGTGAGAAGGGCAAGCCCGACGCGACCGAGAAGTCGACCGGCAAGCCCGAGACCACCGGCAAGCCCGAGACCACCGGCAAGCCTGAGTCCGCAGGCAAGCCTGAGACCACAGGCAAGCCCTGATAGACGCGCAGCGAAGCACAGATGATGCCCCGCGGCTCCGGCCGCGGGGCATCGTCGTCAGTGGGGCGTAGCGAGACCGGCTACGTCCGTCGCCGTCGCGAGACGTGACCTCCACAGTCCGACGAGGGACGGCGGCGGAGTCCCGCACGCCGGATCCTCGGCAGGCCGGCGCGGCCTGCGCGCGGCGACCGCGTCGTACACCCGATCGCGCAGCGCGCGAGGGACGATGCGCATGGCGGCTGCCGCCCGCCACGGCCAGGGGAGGCCGCCTGCGATCCCGACGAGCGCATCGGTCCGGAGCAGTCCCTCGCGTCCGTCCCACACCACGATGCTCGACGCCGCGACGGCGTCTCCCAGGCCGGCGGCCCGCAGCACCGCGCGGCCCACGGGCCCGTCCGAGCCCGCGATCGAGAACGCGCCGTCCGGGTCGTGGCGCAGCAGCCAGGCGACGAAGCCGTTGCACAGGCCGCAGTCGCCGTCGAAGATCACGATGGCGTTCACCGTCTCACCCTAAGCGGGAGCCACGGTGCGGCCTCACAGCCGCGAGTTCGCCCGATCCCTCAGCGCCTCGCCCCACTCGCGCGCGGCCTCGAGCTCGCCATCGGCCAGCAGCGCCGCGTGCTCGGAGGACGAGGTCTTCATGTGCACGGTGAAGCCGCGCGGACCGTCGAGGAGCGTGACGCCGTGTGCCTCGAGGGTGCTCGCGATCGACCGCGCCGCGCCACGGCCCAGCGGGCCGCGCACCTTGGTCTCGAAGGCCGCGCCCAGCATCGGGCCGCGGGGGAGATCGGTCAGCCAGTCGCGCATCGACCGGTGGGAGAGATCGGCGGCCAGCCTCTCATGACCCTGCGGCTTGGCCCGTGCCGATTCACGGCTCGACTCGGTCGGCAGGCTCATGCCGTGGACCGGCGCTCCGGCCACGACGATGCGGGCGCCGGCGACCAGGTCTCGGGTCGCCTCGGAGGTGGGCATCGCTACGGCACCCTCGCCCAGGCCCTCGGCGATCGCGGCCGCGACTGCCGCGGTGTTGCCCCACAGCGACTCGTACACGACGACGGCGTCCATGCCATCAGCGTGGATCCGTCCCGCCGCCCGCGCCAGGGACGTTGGTCACGTCCACGGGTCATCGCAACCTTCTGCGAAGGAGGGCCGTGAGAATCCCCAATATGGGCATCTCGTGACCGTATCCTGAGCGCGAACGAGACCGGGAGTCCCTCATGGCCGCCACCGCACCGCCGCGGACGAGGCGTCATCGGCGCAGCGCCGACGACTACTCGTCCACGCCGTCGCGCATCCGCGGGCTCGACGGCCTCCGTGCCATCGCCGTCGCCGCGGTGGTGGTCTACCACCTGGGCATCGGCGCCCTGCCCGGCGGCTTCTTGGGCGTCGACGTGTTCTTCGTCATCTCCGGGTTCCTCATCACCACGCTGCTGCTGACCGAGCGCTCGCGGCACGGGCGGATCCGATTCGGCCGCTTCTACGCGCGACGCGCGCGGCGGCTGCTGCCCGCGCTGCTCGCCATGCTCGCGGGAACGGCCCTCCTGGTCGCCACCGTGGCGCGGGACTCCATCGAGGGGTTCCGCGAGAACGTGCTCGCCGCGCTGCTGTATGTGAGCAACTGGTGGTACATCGCGGACGATCAGTCATACTTCGAGCTCATCGGGCGCGGCAACATGCTCGCTCACCTCTGGTCTCTCGCCGTAGAGGAGCAGTTCTACCTGGTGTGGCCCGCGGTGGTCGCCGTGATCGTGGGGGTCGCGGTCTCCCGCCGCTCATCCGTGCGCCGCACCCTGTTGGCCGTGGCGCTCACCCTGGCCGTGTGCTCCACCGTGGCCATGGCCGTGATGTCGATCCGCCACGGCTACCCGCTCGACCAGGACCCGACGCGCGTCTACTTCGGCACCGACACCCACGCGATGTCCGTGCTCGTGGGCGCGGCGCTGGCCGCCGTCTGGCGGCCGGGTACCGCATCGTCCCGGGTGGCGCCGGGTGCAAGGGGCTCGATCGCGCTGCTCGGGCTGGTGATGCTCGCGGCGCTGGCGTGGATCATGCTGACCGTCTCCGAGTACAGCCCCGGCATCTATCGCGGTGGGTTCCTGGTGGTCGCGCTGCTGGTGGGCGCGATCATCGTGCTCGCGACGCACCCGGCATCGCCTCTGGGGGCCGCGCTCGATTGGGCGCCGATGCGGTGGCTGGGAGAGCGGTCCTACGGGATCTACCTCTGGCACTGGCCGATCTTCCTGGTGACCCGCCCGGGCCAGGACCTGCCGTGGCACGGCTGGTGGGTGCAGGCGCTGCGGATCGGCCTGGTGCTGGCGGTGGCCGGAGCGTCCTATCGGTGGGTCGAGACGCCCATCCGTCACGGCGCCATCGGCGCGTGGTGGGCCCGGGTGCGGGAGCAGGGTGCCGTCGGGTGGGTGGCGGCGCGCCCGCGCGGGACGCTCGTGGGCCTGGCGGCGGTGGCGGCGTACGCGTTGATCGTGGGGCTGTCCTTCAGTGTGGGCGTTCCCCGGGCGACCGATGCGGCGCTCGGCTCGACCGTCGCGATCAGCGCGGAGCCCACGCCCGCCGCCAGCGCCGCCTCCTCGCCGAGCGCGGCCGCGAGCCCGGCCGCCTCGCCCTCCGCTGCCTCGACGCCCGCGAGCTCCCCGTCGCCCTCCGCCGTCGCATCGTCCACCCCGAATGTCACCACGGCGGACATTGCGATTTACGGAGATTCGGTGTCGCTGTGGTCCGCGGACGTCCTCAAGGCGGAGCTGCCGGGTGCGACGGTCGATGCGGCCATCAACCGCTCGCCGGGCAACATCATGGACGCCGTGCTGAGCGCGCACCGCAAGGGCAAGCTGCGGCCTGTGGTGATCATGCACATGGGAACCGCGGGGCCGGTGAAGGAGAGCGTGCTGCGCTCGACGCTCGACACGCTCGAGGACCGCGCCCGCGTGGTGCTGGTCGACTCGACGGCGCGGTTCGCCTACGTCCAGCCCTCGAACGAGCTCATGAAGAAGGTCGCCGCCGACTACGACAACGTGGTGTTCGCGGACTGGAAGGGCTACGTCGCGGGGCACGACGACTGGCTCGAGGACGGCCTGCATCTCACGGACGCGGGCAAGCCCGAGTTCGCGGCGTTCCTGGGCGCGCTGGCGCTGACAGGGGAGCCCCCGGCGGCCTGATTGCTCGCGACTCCCACTGGTCGATGTGGCGCGAGTCATGCCGTGTGAAGGATGGTGCTGACACATCCGTCACACGGGTATGCATTCGTCACATCGACCAGTGGGAATCGATGGCGCCGGGACGATGTGGCGGCTCCTTGGGCGCCAGGGTTCAGGCGATGACGGTGCGCCGCAGGACCTCGGTGAGCTGGCGCGCCGCGTCCACGACGGCCCCCGCGTGCACCGCGCCGGGCGCGGCGGTGAGGCGCTCCGCCGGGCCGGAGATCGACACGGCGGCGATCACGTTCCCGGCCGCGCCCCACACGGGGGCGGACACCGAGCTCACGCCGGCCTCGCGTTCGCCGGAGCTCTCGGCGAACCCCTGTCGGCGCACCGTGTCGAGGTCCGCGGCGGTGAAGCGCGCGACGGCGAGTCCACGGTGCATGCGCTCGGGCTCGGTCCAGGCGAGCAGCACCTTGGCGGCCGAGCCGGCCGTCATGGTCATGGTGGTGCCCACGGGGATGGAGTCGCGCAGGCCCACCGGGCGGTCCGCGGCGGCGATGCAGATGCGCTCGTCGCCGTGCGGGCGGTACAGCTGCGAGGACTCGCCCGTCCGGTCGCGCAGGACGGTGAGCACGGGCTGTGCGGCGGAGACGAGCCGGTCCTCGTTGACCGAGGCGGCGAGCTGCGCGAAACGGCGCCCCAGCACGAACGCGCCGGTCGCGTCGCGGCCCACCAGATGGTGGTGTTCGAGCGCCAGCGCTAGCCGATGCACCGTTGGGCGCGCAAGATGGGTGGAGGCCACGAGCTCGGCCAGTGTGGCGGGCCCCTGCTCGAGTGCGCTCAGGATGGCGGCCGCCTTGTCAATGACGCCGACTCCGCTATGATTGTCCACAGAGCGATACTAGCGTCTCAGATGCTGAGATGTCGAGATGTCATGAGTTCAAAGGAGGTCGTCATGGGAACCACCCTCGCCGAGAAGTTGTGGTCCAGCCACCTGGTACGCAAGGGGGAGGACGGCGCCCCCGACATCATCTACATCGACCTCCACATGTGTCACGAGGTCACCAGCCCGCAGGCCTTCGAGGGCCTGCGCCTCGCCGGTCGCCAGGTGCGCCGCCCCGACCTCACCATCGCCACCGAGGACCACAACACCCCCACCCTCGACATCGACCTGCCCATCGCGGACGAGACGTCCCGCAAGCAGGTGCACAAGCTGCGCGAGAACGCCGCCGAGTTCGGCGTCCGCATCCACTCGCTCGGCGACGCGGATCAGGGCATCGTCCACGTGGTGGGCCCGCAGCTGGGCCTCACGATGCCGGGCATGACGGTGGTCTGCGGCGACTCGCACACCTCGACCCACGGCGCGTTCGGCGCCCTGGCGTTCGGCATCGGCACGTCGGAGGTCGAGCACGTGCTCGCCACGCAGACGCTTCCGCTCAAGCCCTTCAAGACCATGGCGATCAACGTCAACGGCACGCTGCCCAAGGGCTCCACGGCGAAGGACATCATCCTCGCCGTGATCGCGAAGATCGGCACCGGCGGCGGCCAGGGCTACGTGCTCGAGTACCGCGGCGACGCGATCCGCGCGCTCTCCATGGAGGCGCGCATGACCATCTGCAACATGTCGATCGAGGCGGGCGCGCGCGCCGGCCTGATCGCCCCGGACGAGACCACGTGGGACTACGTCAAGGGCCGCCCGCACGCCCCCGAGGGCGAGGACTGGGACGCGGCCGTCGACTACTGGCGCACGCTCGTCACCGACGACGACGCGGTGTTCGACACCGAGGTCGACCTGGACGCCTCCGACCTCGAGCCCTTCATCACCTGGGGCACCAACCCGGGCCAGGGCCTGCCGCTCAGCGCCTCGGTGCCCAACCCGGAGGACTTCGCAGACGAGTCCGACCGCGTGGCCGCCGCCAACGCCCTCGAGTACATGGGCCTCACGCCCGGCACGCCGTTCCGCGAGATCTCCGTCGACACGGTCTTCCTGGGTTCCTGCACCAATGGGCGCATCGAGGACCTGCGCGCGGCCGCCGCCATCATCAAGGGCCGCACCAAGGCGGACAGCGTCCGCATGCTGGTGGTGCCCGGCTCGGCCCGCGTGCGCCTCCAGGCCGAGGCCGAGGGCCTGGACCAGGTGTTCAAGGACTTCGGCGCGGAGTGGCGCAACGCCGGCTGCTCGATGTGCCTGGGCATGAACCCGGACCAGCTGCGGCCGCAGGAGCGCTCCGCATCCACCTCCAACCGCAACTTCGAGGGACGCCAGGGCAAGGGCGGGCGCACCCACCTGGTGTCGCCGCTCGTCGCCGCCGCCACCGCGGTGCGCGGCACCCTGTCCAGCCCCGACGACCTGGTCGACGCGCCCGCCGCGCTCGCATAAGGAGAACCGCCATGGAGAAGTTCACCACTCACACCGGAATCGGCGTCCCGCTGCGTCGTTCGAATGTCGACACGGACCAGATCATCCCCGCGGTCTACCTCAAGCGCATCACGCGGACTGGCTTCGAGGACGCGCTGTTCGCCGCCTGGAAGGGCGATCCGGAGTTCGTGCTCAACCAGCCCGCCTACACGCACGGCAGCGTGCTGGTCGCCGGCCCCGACTTCGGAACCGGCTCGTCGCGTGAGCACGCGGTGTGGGCGCTCAAGGACTACGGCTTCGCCGTGGTCATCGCCAGCCGCTTCGCGGACATCTTCCGTGGCAACTCCGGCAAGCAGGGTCTGGTTGCGGCCCAGGTCAGCCAGGAGAACGTCGAGCTGCTGTGGAAGCTGCTCGAGACGGAGCCCGGCAAGGAGATCACCGTCTCGCTCGAGGACCGCACCGTCACGTGCGGCGAGCTCACCGTGCCGTTCGAGATCGATGACTACGTGCGCTGGCGCCTCATGGAGGGTCTCGACGACATCGGCCTCACCCTCCAGCACGAGGAGGACATCACGGCCTTCGAGGCGACGCGCGCCGCATGGCGCCCGAAGACGCTGCCCGCGAAGCACCTGCCGAGCGTCGAGATCGAGGCCGCGCGCCCCGTCTCCTGACGCGGGCACCCGGCTCTCGCACGGCGGCACGCACCGGTCGTGGCATAGTCCCACCATGACCGTCACCGTCCCCGAGCTGCGCGCTGATACCCGGACCACGGTCCGCATCGTCGCCGCGGTATTGGTGTGCGGCGCGGCGATCCTGCTGTTCGCGGTCCACGTACGGCCGCTCGGCTACGTCCCCCTGGTGCTCGGGGTGGCGCTGGCTGCGGCCGTGGACCGGCGGCTGGCGCGCGACCTCGCACTCATCGGGATCGGCCAGGCGATCATCTCCACCATCTCGCTCAAGGCGGACCTCTCGAACGCCGGCATGACGCGCTTCGCGGTGGTCCTGTCGCTCGCGGTGCTGGTGCCGTGGGCGATCTCCCGGTTCGTGTTCCGCGACACGGCGATCCAGTTCCCGGTAGGCACGGGGCGGCGGTGGACCCGTACCCAGTGGCTCTACCTGGCGATCGTGGTGGCGTTCGGCTACCTGGTGCTGCCGTACTACTTCATCTCGTCGGGCGTCTACATGAACTGGCCGGACCTGGACGGCGGCGGCGACATCGCCCGCCTGTTCGTGGGCGTCAACGCCGTGGGCCTGTGGGATGAGCTCTTCTTCATCTGCGTGGTGTTCGCGCTGCTGCGCACCCACTTCCCGATGTGGCTGGCGAATCTGCTGCAGTCGCTGGTGTTCGTGAGCTTTCTGTGGGAGCTGGGCTACCGGGAGTGGGGGCCGGTGCTGACGATCCCGTTCGCGCTGGTGCAGGGCTGGATCTTCGCGCGCACCAAGTCCCTGCCCTACGTGGTCGCCGTCCACCTGCTGTTCGACGCGGTGGTGTTCGCGGTGCTGGTGCATGCGCACCACCCGGAGCTGCTCGACATCTTCGTGACCGCGCCATGATCCGCGCACTCGCGGAGCGGGCGGACGCGCTCGCGGCCGGCGGCCGTGCCGTGGTGGGCATCGCGGGCTCCCCGGGCGCGGGCAAGTCGACGCTGGCCCGGTGGCTGGTGGAGGAGCTCGAGGACGGCGGCACGCCCGCGGCCGTCCTGCCGATGGACGGTTTCCACCTGAGCGCGGCCGAGCTCGCCGAACGCGGCCTGTCGGCGGGCAAGGGTGCGCCCGAGACGTTCGACGTGGACGCCTATCTCGCGTTGCTGCGCGAGGTGCGCAACGGCCAGGGGCTCGCCGTCATGGCACCCGACTACGACCGCGAGCTCCACGAGGTGGTCCCGGGGCGGCTGATGATCGGGCCGCGCGTCCGGGTGGTGGTCACGGAGGGCAACTATCTGGGGCTCGACACCCCGCCATGGAACCGCGTGGCGCCGTTGCTCGACGAGCTCTGGTTCGTCGAGGCCCCGTGGGAGCTGGCGCGCGAGCGGCTCATCGCGCGCCGCATGGCTACCGGACGGGAACGGGACGATGCGGTGGCCTGGGTGGACTCGGTGGACGCCGCCAACGCGGCGCTGATCGCGCCCACGGTCGACCGTGCGCGTGTGGTGCTCCGGCCCGAGGACTACTGAGGCGCGGTCGCGGGCGGCGCGCCGGCGGGCGGCGCGCCCGCGAGCCACGCACGGGTCCCGAAGCTGCCAAGCGACGCCCCGGCCACCGCGGCCGCCCACGCGAGATCCTCTGCGAGGCGTGCATCGTCCAGACCCAGGCCCGCAATCCTGAAGGCCACCGCGCCGTGGAAGAAGTCGCCCGCGCCCAGCGTGTCGACCACCTCGACCGGCGCGACGGGGACCTCGCCCGCGCCCGCGCGGGTGCGCCATGCGATGGCCCGGCCACCGCGAGAGACCGCGGCGTTCTCGACCCCGCGCTCGAACAGCCAGTCGAGCACGGCGCCGGCCTCGCTCTCGACGCCCGGGGGCGCGAAGTCGTCGGAGACGATCGCCACGTCCACCACCTCGAGCAGCTCCTCGGTATGGGCCTTCGCCGAGCCGCCGTCCAGGATCACCGGAACTCCTGCGGCGCGAGCGGCGCGCGCGAGCGGCAGCGCCAGGTGGCGGTGATAGCCGTCGATCAGCAGCGCCCCCACGCCGGCGAGGCGAGCCGGGTCCTCGAGCTCGCCGGCGGGAGCGCGCTCGCCGGTGCCCACCGCGGTGGGCGACACCACCGCCCGGTCGCCGGTGCCGCGGGTGATCAGAATCGCGGCGGTGGGTGGCGGGCCGTCGAAGTCGTGATCCGCGACGTCGAGTCCCACGCGACACGACGCGAGATCCGCCGCGATGAGGTCCGTCAGGGGATGGCGGGGAAGCGCCGTCACCAGCGTGGCCTCGGCGCCGCACCACGCCGCGGCCACCGCCGCGTTGGTGGCCGGCCCGCCGGCGGCGATCAGGAAGTCGAGGGAGACCACCTTCTGGTTGGGGGCCGGGAGGTCATCGACCAGCTGGACCACGTCCAGGGTGGCGAGCCCGCACGTCATCACGCGCGGACGCGGGGTCGCGGCGGTGCTCACGCGGCGAGTCTAGCCACGCCCAGGTGAGCGCTCGGGCGCCGATGGGGGAAGATAGGGCGCATGACCGATTCCATCCGGGTCACCGGCGGGCGCCCTCTCACAGGCGAGATCACAGTCCGCGGTGCGAAGAACTTCGTCTCCAAGGCCATGGTCGCCGCGCTGCTGGGCTCCACCCCGTCCACCCTGCGCAACGTCCCCGAGATCCGCGATGTGGCGGTGGTCTCGGCGCTGCTCCGTCTGCACGGCGTGGGGGTCGACTACGACGTCGAGTCGGGTGAGGTGTCGATGGACACGTCGAGCCTGGTCCACGCCGACGCGGCTCACATCGCCGCCCACGCCGGATCCTCCCGCATCCCGATCCTGCTGTGCGGGCCGCTGCTGCACCGGCTGGGAGCGGCCGTGATCCCGGACCTGGGTGGGTGCCGGATCGGCGACCGGCCCATCGACTTCCACCTCGAGATCCTGCAGAAGTTCGGCGCCACCGTCACCCAGATGGAGGACGGGCTGTACCTCACCGCCCCGGACGGCCTGCACGGCATCAAGCACAAGCTGGCCTACCCGTCCGTGGGTGCCACCGAGCAGCTGCTGCTCACCGCCGTCATGGCGGACGGCATCACCCACCTCGAGGGCGCCGCGGTCGAGCCGGAGATCAAGGACCTCATCGACACCCTGCAGAAGATGGGCGCGATCATCTCCGTCGACACGGACCGGTCCATCACCATCGAGGGCGTCAAGCGCCTCCACGGCTACGACCACTACTCGCTCACGGACCGCATCGAGGTGGGGTCCTGGGCCTCGGCCGCGCTGGCCACCAAGGGCGACATCTTCATCCATGGCGCCCAGCAGCGCACCATGGGGATGTTCCTCAACGTGTTCCGCAAGGTGGGCGGCGAGTTCGACGTCGTCAGCGACGGCATCCGCTTCTTCCACCCGGGCGGAGACCTGCACTCGATCGCGCTGCAGACGGACGTGCACCCCGGCTTCATGACGGACTGGCAGCAGCCGCTGGTGGTGGCGCTCACCCAGGCGAAGGGCCTCAGCATCGTCCACGAGACCGTCTACGAGCAGCGGTTCGGGTTCACCCATGCGCTCAACCAGATGGGCGCCCACGTGCAGTTGTTCCGCGAGTGCCTAGGCGACCGCGCCTGCCGGTTCGGCGCCCGCAACTTCAAGCATTCGGCGGTGATCAGCGGGCCCACCAAGCTGGCCGCGGCGGATATCGAGGTGCCCGACCTGCGCGGCGGCTTCTCCCATCTGATCGCGGCGCTCGCGGCCGAGGGCACCTCCACCGTGCGCGGCATCGGGATCATCGATCGCGGCTACGAGGGCTTCCGGGCCAAGCTCGCCGCGCTCGGCGCAGAGGTCGCCTAAGTGGCCACCGAGCCGTCGGCGTTCTATCGGCGCGGGGCGAAGCCGCTCCAGGCGCTGATGGCGTCCGTCACGCGCAAGGACTGGCATGGCGCCGAGAACCTGCCCAAGGATCGCGGATTCATCGCGGTCTCGAACCACATGTCGTACGCGGATCCCATCACGCTCGCGCACTTCCTCTACAACAACGGCCACCCGCCCCGGTTCCTCGCGAAGTCCTCGCTCTTCGAGGCGCGCGGCATCGGCTGGCTCCTGCGCGGCTTCGATCAGATCCCGGTGTATCGCGGGACGTCGCGCGCCAAGGAGGCGATCGACCAGGGCGTCGAGGTGCTCAAGCGCGGCGACATGATCGCGATGTTCCCGGAGGGCACCCTCACCCGCGACCCCGACCTCTGGCCCATGACCGCGCGCACGGGAG
Source organism: Demequina sp. (assembly GCF_024642165.1). GTDB lineage: Bacteria > Actinomycetota > Actinomycetes > Actinomycetales > Demequinaceae > Demequina. Next base: position 5,538 of record NZ_JAHEBP010000026.1, on the reverse strand, counting down.
TGGCACGCATGGCCCTCGATACGGGCGCACCCGTCATCCCGATCGCGCAGTGGGGCGCCCAGAATCTGTTGGCCCGCTACGGGAAGATGCCCAAGGTCATCCCGCCCAAGTCGATCACCGTGGTGGCGGGGCCCCCGGTGGACCTGGACGAGTTCCGCGCACGGGTCGCGGGCGGCAAGCCGGACACCGAGACGCTGCGCGCCGCCACGGACCGCATCATGGCTACGCTGACCTCTATGGTCGCGGACATCCGAGGTGAGACCCCGCCCGACCACCCCTACGACATGCACGCCAGGGGCGACGGCCGATGACCCGCGCAGCCGTGCTGGGCGCCGGCGCGTGGGGCACCACGTTCGCCGCGGTGCTGGCGGACGCTGGCACGGAGGTCACCCTGTGGGGCAGGGACGATGCGGTGGTCCGGTCCATCCGCGAGCACCACCGGCATGAGGCCTCGGTGCCCGGCGTCGAGCTCCCCGCCGGGGTGCACGCCACCACGGACATCGAGGAGGCGCTCGCTGGCGCACAGCTCATCGCGATCGCCGTGCCCGCCCAGCGCGTGCGGGACATCATCGCGCCGTTCGCGCATCTGGTCCCCGACGGCGCCATCGCCGTGTCGCTCATGAAGGGCATCGAGCTGGGCACCCACGCGCGGATGTCCGAGGTGATCGCGGAGGTGTGGGCCCTGTCGGCTGACCGTGTCGCCGTGGTGTCGGGCCCGAATCTTGCCCAGGAGATCGCGCACCGACAGCCGACGGCGACCGTGATCGCCTCGAGCTCCGCGCAGGCCGCCGAAATGGTGGCCGCGAGCACCGCATCGTCCTACTTCCGGCCGTACACCAACGACGACGTGGTGGGCGTGGAACTGTGTGGCGCCTACAAGAACGTCATCGCCGTGGGTGTGGGCATCACCGACGGGCTCGGGTTCGGCCACAACACGACGGCGACGGTCATCACGCGCGGGCTGGCCGAGATCACCCGGCTGGGCTTGGCGCTCGGCGCGCGGCCCGAGACGTTCTCAGGCCTGGCCGGCATGGGCGACCTCATCGCGACGTGCGCATCGCCGCTGTCCCGCAACCACACGCTGGGCGCGCACATCGGGCGGGGGGCCTCCCTCGAGGACGCGATCGCGCTCACCCGCGGCACCGCCGAGGGCGTCAAGACGTCGCAGTCCGTGCAGGAGCTCGCCGCCTCCGCACACGTCGACGTGCCCATCTGCCACGGCGTGGTGACCATGCTCTCCGGGCAAGCGCCCCTGGACGCCGTGGTCGAGGCGCTGCTGTCCCGCCCGCGCAAGGCCGAGGTGGACTGATGACGCGGCCCACGGTCGCGGTGCTGTTCGGCGGCCGCTCGTCGGAGCATGGCGTCTCGTGCGTCACGGCCGGCGGGGTGCTGGGTGCCATCGACCGCGAACGCTGGGACGTGATCGCCATCGGCATCACCCGCGAGGGCCGCTGGACACGGGTCTCCGACGATCCCGCGCAGTGGCGCATCGTCGATGGGCGGATGCCGGACGTGGCGGCCTCCGATGCGATCGTGGTGCCGCCCTTCGAGGCGGGCGTGTCCGAGTGGCAGACCGTCTCCGACGCGGGAAAGGTGCGCTCGCTCGGCACCATCGACGTGGTGTTCCCCCTGCTCCACGGCCCGTGGGGCGAGGACGGCACCATTCAGGGCGCGCTTGAGCTCGCCGACGTGCGTTACGTGGGATCCGGCGTGCTCGCGTCCGCCATGGGCATGGACAAGCAGCACATGAAGGTCGCGTTCCGTGCCGCCGGGCTTCCGGTCGCCAGGGATGTGCTGGTCACTCCAGACCGCGGGGTCGACGAGCAGCGCGAGGCGATCGAGGCGCTCGGCCTGCCCGTCTTCGTCAAGCCCGCGCGCGCCGGATCCTCGATGGGGATCTCGAAGGTCTCGGCGTGGGACGCCCTGGACGCGGCCATCGCGGACGCGCAGAAGCACGACCCCAAGGTGCTGGTGGAGGTCGGCGTGGTGGGGCGCGAGATCGAGACGGCCGTGCTGGCCACGCCGTCGGGGCTGCTGACGTCGCCCGCCGGGGAGATCATCACCGGCGGTGACCACGAGTTCTACGACTTCGAGGCCAAGTACCTCGACGAGGCCGCCGTGACCCTGCTGTGCCCCACCGAGCTCGAGCCCGCGGTGGCGGCCACGGTGGCGGACTACGCCCGGCGCGCGTTCCGAGCGGTGGGCGCCGAGTCGCTCGCCCGGGTGGACGTGTTCGTCACCGAGCGGGGCGACGTGGTGGTGAACGAGATCAACACCATGCCGGGCTTCACCCCCACCTCGATGTACCCGCGGATGGCGGCGGCCGCGGGCATCTCCTACGGCGAGCTGGTCCAGACGCTGCTGACCGTCGCGCTCGAGCGCCCGGTGGGCCTGCGCTAGCGTCCCGCCCGTCTGACGCTCCGCACGGAGTTGGCGGCGACACGCTGGGCGCAACCCCTGCATCGGCCCTTCTCACCGGGGTGTCGGATCTCAATCCGTGCGGACTGTCAGCGCGGGGACCGGGTCAGCGGCACTGGAGGCCGTTGGAGGGCGCACGCGCGGCGGCGCGCGACACCTCGGCCAGCACGTCTCCCACGGCGTCCTGCGCGCGGATCTTGGGCACCACGAGCTCGACGGCGGGCGAGCGCCCGAAGGTGACGGTCCGCCACACGTCGCCCTCGTCCAATATCAGCCAGTCGACTGACTCTCCCGAAGTCTCGACCGTGAGGCATTCGTCCGTGGTGGGTCCAGGGGGCTCGACCCCGCAGCGCATCACCAGGGGATACTCGTCACCCCAGGCGGCGGTGGCCTGCGACGAGGTGGGCTGAGACTCGAGGCCGCCCACCACCTCGGGCATCGCGAGCATGACGCGGGCGCAGTCCGGATCCGCCGCGTAGGGCGCCGGGTCGACGATCAGCGGCTCGCCGCAGCCGGCGAGCGCCGGCGCCAACAGCGCCAGCGCGATGAGCGGGAGCGGGCGGGCCATGAAACCAGCGTAGAGCCCCGGTGTAGCGTCGCCGTGTGACCGCGTTCGCCCACCTCCCGCATCGGCGCGCATTCTCCCTGGCATGGCCCGCAATCGTCGGCAATCTCACCGTGCCGCTGGTGGGCCTCGTGGACACCGCGATGCTGGGCCACTTCTCCGACGCGACCCACATCGGAGCGGTGGCGCTCGGCTCGACCGTGCTGAGCGCGGTGATGTGGCTGGTGAGCTTCCTGCGCACGGGCACCACGTCGCTCGTGGGCCGCGCGCGCGGGGCCGGGAACGACGATGCGGCGGTGGCCCACGCGCAGCGCGCGGCGATGCTCGCGGTGGTGATCGGTGGGGGAGCGCTGCTCGCGATGTGGGTGGCGATCCCGGCCCTCATGGCGATCCTCGCGCCGGCGGGCGAGGTCCGCGAGTACGCAATTCAGTACGCCCTGATCCGGATGGCGTCCGTGCCCGCGGCGCTCGTGACCCTGGTGATTGCCGGATGGTTCGTCGGCTCGGGCGACACGCGGCGCCCGCTGGCGATCGTCGCCACGGTCAACGTGGTCAATGTGGCGTTGGACCTGGCCTTCGTGGGCGGGTTCGGCTGGAACTCGACCGGCGCCGCGGCGGCGACCGTCATCGCCGAGTGGCTCGGGCTGGCGCTCGCCGCGGTCCTCTGGTGGCGGGCCGCTCCGCCTCACGTGCGTCACACGGTGCGCCGGTGGCGCGGGAGAGGGCTGCGCTCCGGTTGGGGCCGGCTCGCCTCGATGAACACGGACCTGTTCCTCCGCACTGCGACGCTGTACCTGGTGCTGACCTTCGTCACGGCCTACGGGGCGCGGCTGGGTCCGGAGATCCTGGCGGCCAACGCGATCCTCATGCAGCTGATGCTCCTCGCGTCCTACGGGCAGGACGGCTACGCGCATGCCGCGGAGGCCATGGTCGCCCGCGAGATCGGGCGCCGCGACGTGCCCGCGTTCCATCGCGCCGTCGCCGCGTCCGCGCTGCCCGCGGTGGGGATCGGCGTGGCATTCACCCTGCTGTACCTGGCGGCGAGCGGCCCCTTTCTAGCCGTCCTCACGTCGCTGCCCGAGGTGACGGCGGCCGCGGACGAGTACATCGGGTGGGTGGTGTGGCTGCCGCTCGCGTCCTCGCTGGCCTACCTGTTCGACGGGGTCTTCCTGGGCTCGGGCCGTACTCGCGCGATGTTCCTCACGATGCTCGCGGCGGCGGGCCTGGTGTTCGTGCCCGCCATGCTCGCGGGCGTGGCGTGGATCGACGACTCCCGCAACCACGATCTGTGGCGCGCGTTCCTGCTGTTCAACGTGGCGCGCGGCGTCTTTCTGGCGGTCGTCTATGCGCGCGTGACCCGCCGCGACGCGTGGCTGCGGGTCGCCGCGGCCTGACGGCCCGCATCGTCCCGGCGATGTCAAGAAAACTTGACACCATGTCAAGCCAGCCTTACCTTGGATGTGTCAAAGAACTTTGACATTGAGGAGGGGTCATGGGCTTCGGAGAACGCAACCAGGCGATCGGCCTGGTGCTGGGGCTGGCGGCCTTCGTCGCGTACTGGGCGATCGTGATCGTTCGCGCCGCGACGGATGGGCTGCCGTTCGCGGAGGTCGCGTGGCAGGGACCCATGCTCTGGTCCGTCGGGCTCGGCGGCGGCCTGTACGCCGTGGTCTACGGGACGATGCGCTGGCGCGCCCGCGGCTCCCGCGTCACCGACGAGCGCGACGCCGAGATCGAGCGGCACGCGGAGGCCGTCGGCGCGGGGCTCACGGGCCTTGCCGTGCTGGCCACGCTGATCATGCTCGCGCTCGACGTGGACACGTTCTGGGCGGCTCACGTGCTGTTCGTGGGCGCCTTCCTGGGGTCGATGGCCGGGTCCGCCGCGTCGCTCGCCGCGTACCGCGAGGGGGTGGACCGATGACCATGACCGAACGCACCGTCTGGGCCACGCTCGTGGTGTTCCCCCTGGTGGCGATCGTGTACTTCACCGTCATCCTCACGCGCGCGGCGGACCAGCCGGTCGAGGACATCAGCTGGGTGGTGCCCATGCTGTGGGCCTGGGGCTCCGTCATCGTCTTCATCATCCTGGGCACCATTGCGTCCGCCATCGCCACCGGCGTGCGCGCCGAGGTGGCGGGGGAGAAGCCCGAGTTCGAGGACGGCGACGTTCGCGACAAGCAGATCGACCGGCTGGGCAACGCCCGGGCGTACACGATGTCCGGGTTGGGCGGCCTGGCCGCAACCATCCTCGCGATGCTCGACGCCGACCCGTTCTGGATCGCGAACACGCTGTTCCTCGCGGGCCTGATCGCGGGCCTCATCGCCGCGGGCAGCAAGGCCCACGCCTATCGGACGGGATTCTGATGGGCCGGACCACCAAGGTCACCAACGCGATCCGCACGCTGCGGTTCGCGCACGGCGAGATGACCCAGGCCGAACTGGCGGAACGCATCGGCGTCACCCGCCAGACGGTCATCGCCATCGAGCAGGGGCGCTACTCGCCGTCGCTCGAGATGGCCTTCCAGATCGCGCGGGCGTTCGGCGTCCCGCTCGAC
>NZ_JAHEBP010000126.1 GCF_024642165.1 Demequina sp. | reverse complement strand
CGACGGCTGGCGCGTGGGCGCGGCCGCGCTGGGCGCGTGGGCGAGCGTGATCGCCTCGTCCATCGTGCTGGTGGGGCTGGTCGCTGCCGGTTCTCCCTCCGCCATCGACGGTCAGGCGCTGCACTCGCTTATCCCTCACCACCTGCTGTGGGGCGCCCTCGAGGCGTCGATCACGGGTGCGGTGGTGGCGGTGGCGCTGGCATGGCGACGGGCGCGCGTGGGTGCGGCCGCCCGCGCAGTGGTGCGCCGCACGGTGCACGTGCTCGACGGGGACATGGACGCGCTGGGCTGAGTGCCGTTGGGGGAGGCGAGGGCCCGCGCCGGTAGGGTTCCGGCATGGCCAAGCTGTACTTCCGATACGGGGCGATGAACTCGTCCAAGACGGCGCTGCTGTTGACCGCGGCGTACAACTACGAGGAGCGCGATCAGCACCCGGTGATCGTCAAGCCGGGCGTCGACACCAAGGCGGGGCAGTCCGTGTCGTCGCGCGTGGGAGTGACCCGCGCCGTCGACGTGGTGCTGGGCGCCCAGGACTCGTTGCTCGCGGCGCTCGAGGCGCATCGGCCGCTTGCTGAGATCGACGCGGTGTTCATCGACGAGGCCCAGTTCCTCACCCCCGCCCAGGTGGATGAGGCGTTCGAGGTGGCCGTCCGCCATGGCATTCCGGTGCTCTGCTACGGGCTGCGGGGCGACTTCATGACGCACTCGTTCCCCGGGTCGCTGCGCCTGCTCGAGATCGCGCACTCGATCGAGGAGCTGAAGACCATCTGCCGATGCGGGTCCAAGGCGATCTTCAACGGCCGGGTGATCGGCGGGAAGTTCGTCTCCCACGGCGCGCAGGTGGCGATCGACGGCCAGGAGGCCGCGTACGAGTCGCTGTGCGGGCGCTGCTACCTGGAGAAGGTGGGCCCGGTGCGCGGCGCGGGCGTGGCGGGCTGATCTATTGTCGGTTGAACGTGCCCACTATTCTGTGGGGATGCGCCGCTTCGTCATCGTCATGCGGGTCATCATGATGGTGCTGATCGTCACCGCGCTGGTCGCGACGCTCACCGACGTCTCGGGGCGCGTGCCCGACAGCTACATCGACCTGGTCACGTACTTCACGCTGCAGGTCAACGTGGCGTGCCTGGGGGTCTGGGGTGCGCTCACGTGGCACGCCGTGCGGCGGTCCACGCCCGCGCCGTGGGTCGAGTACGGGCGCGCGTTCATCGCCGCAAACCTTGCCATCGTGGCCGTCATCTACTGGGGTTCGGTGTTCCCGCTGGGCACCCAGGACGGGCCTCAGCTCGCGTGGGTGATGGTGATCTCGCACGTGGTGACGCCGCTGTACGTGATCGCGGATCAGGCGCTGGTGGGGACGCGCCGGCCGCTGCCGTGGCGGCACCTATGGATCGTGAGCGGGTACGCGACGCTCTACGTGGGTCTCACGCTGGGACGCGGCGCGATCGGCGGCTGGGTGCCCTACGACTACCTCAAGGCGGACGCGGGCTATGGCCCGGTGGTCTCTACCGTGCTGATCCACGGCACCTTGCTGGTGGTGTTCTCGGCGGTGGCGATGCGGTGGAGGTCGGCACGGCGCATCGCGGATCCTTCTGCGGTCCCCGTCGGAGAGCCCGGCGTCATGCTGGAACCGGCTCGCGCACGCGTCCGCTGATTCCGCGTGGGCTCAGCCCAGCGGCGGGAACACGTCCCAGTGGACGCTCGCGAGCGCGCCCTCGACGGTCGCTGAACGCTTGCCCAGGCTGAGGCCGTACGTGTTCATCACGAGCTCGTGCCCGAACGGCGCATCGGCGTAGCGAGCCACCGCCGAGTACCGGGTATCGCCGGCCGCTTCGCCGAAGTCGCGGACCATCACTTCGACCTCCACGCCATGCACGAAGACCCGGTACGCGGCCACCTCGCTTGGCTCGTCGAACTCGTCCCGCCCCTGGAAGAACGCAATTGCAGTGTCCATATCAGCCACGCTACGCCTCCGGGCACGGGGTTACCCGGCGGGAGCGCATCGAGCGCTCCGCCACCTCGCGCCTGCACTGCACCCCGGCCCCTTCCGCTCCTAGAATCGAAGCCGTTCCCCACCCTCGGAGGCGGCATCGATGACCACCGCACCACGGCCGTTCGAGGTCTACGGCGACGGCGCGACGTACCTGCACGGCACTCGTGCCCACCTGCGTCCCGGGGACGTGCTCACCACGGGCCATCAATCGAACTTTGCCGCCGACCGCACCCTCAACCACGTGTACGTCACCATGACGTTGGACGCCGCCACCTGGGGCGCGGAGCTCGCGGCGGGCGAGGGCCCGGGACACATCTACGTGGTGGAGCCCACCGGGGAGCTCGAGGACGATCCGAACGTCACCGACAAGCGCTTTCCCGGCAACCCGACCCGGTCCTACAGGACGCGCGATGCGGTGCGGGTGGTGGGGGAGCTGCTCGGCTGGGTGGGCCACCCGCCGGAGCAGGTGCAGGCCATGCGCGACGGACTGGCCGATCTCGAGCGCCGGGGTGAAGCCATCATCGAGGACTGAGACGCGGGACCCGCGGGCGCCTCACCCGACCCGCAACTCGCCGCGTTCGGTGAACCCGAACACGCCCTCGATGACCTGCGTCGTCACCCTTCGTTGACCGGTCCCGTTCAGCGCGCCGCTCGCGCGTGGGCGGCCTTCACTCGCGCCGCGATCGCATCCGCCACGTAGCGTGCGTCGCGGCTCACTCCCGGGACGGTCTCCGACGCCTGCGCGTAGAGGTAGTTCTGGCCCACGAAGTACAGCCCCGGATGATCGTGCACCACACCTCGTTCCTGGACGGGCATGTCGCGATCGTCGAGCACGGGCAGGTCCACCCAGTCGGCGAGCCCCGTGCGATACCCGGTGCACCAGATCACGTTCGTGATGTCCGGGACCGTGCCGTCCTCCGCGACGGGGCGGCCGTCGCGGGTGCCGGCGATGCGCGGGATTCGCCGGACGCCGGCGCGGCGCAGATCCGCGGGACGCTGGCGCATCAGGGGAGCGGCCTGAGACAGGAGCACCGGCCGTGCGCGGCGCCCGATCGCCGTGTCCATGGTGAGGACGTGGAAGAAGACGTGGAAGACGATCCGCGTGCCGATGTTCCGTCCGAACCAACTGTCGATGCGGAACGGCAGAGCGCCGCTCTCGCGGCCCGCGAGCCAGGTCTCGTGGTCGCGCACCGTCTCCACGGCGATCTCCGCGCCCGAGTTGCCCACTCCCACCACGAGCACGCCGCCGGGTCGCAGCTGCCCTGGGTTGCGGTACTCGGAGGAGTGGAGGCTCGTGATTCCGGGCGCCAGTTCCGCCGCGAGCGCGGGCACCTTGGGCTCTTGCAGGCTGCTCATGGCGACCACGACGGAGTCCGCGCGGACGTCGCCGTGGGAGGTCCGGATCGTGAAGCCGTCGCCTTCGGCGCTCAGGCGCTCGACCCGTGTGCCGTGGCGCACGGGCAGCTCGAAGGTGCGCTCGTACAGCTCGAGGTAGTCGGCGAACTCCTCGGCGGTGGGCAGCGGCCCGCGGCGCGGGAACGGAAGGCCCTCGAGGTGGTCGATGCGGATCGGAGTGAAGAGCTTGAGCGAGTCCCAGCGGTGGCGCCACCCACCGCCGGGGCGCTCGTTGGCGTCGAGCACCACGTGGTCGAGTCCCTGCATCGTGAGCTGGTACGAGGTGGCCAGTCCGGCCTGCCCTCCGCCGATGACGACGATCGGCGTGTATTCGTCGGTGGTCATGATTCCTCCTGAGGTGGGTTCAACTGGTGGCGATGAGCACGGACCCGGCGCGTGCGGCGGTGGGCTGCGGGACGATGCGGCGCGAGGCGCGCACGAAGCTCACCGCCTGGACGGCGCAGGAGATGGCGCAGCCGGGGATGAAGCCGAACTGGCCGGTGAGCACGGCATAGACGATCCACGGGGGCTGCACGGCGGCGCCGAGCGGCCATCCCCACCAGCGGTGGGCACCGGCGGCCCACAGCGCGGTCACCTGCAAGCCGGTGAGCAGCCACGGCCAGTACGAGGGCGATCCGAGGGGAGCGGCGGACCCGAGCGAGGTGGCGAGCACCGCGGCCGACACGGCCGCGCTGGCGGCCGCCGCGCCCAGCAGCCGCGCGCGCACGCTCGTGGGCTGCGCGGCACCTCGCTTGGGGTAGATCCTCATACCGTCGACGCTAGGTCGACGCGGTTCGCCCGCCCATCGGGAGTTCTCCCCAGTTGATCAGGCCGTGCTCCATGGCGAAGACCGTCGCGCCGGCGCGGCTGGACACGCCCATCTTGCGGTAGGCGTTCTGGATGTGGTGGTCCGCGGTCTTGGGCGTGACGCCCAGCGCGCGGGCCAGCTGCTTGGTCGCGAGCCCGCGCGCGAGCAGGGTTACCACCTGCGCCTCGCGGTCGGTGAGGCCGGCGGGGCGCTCGAGCTTCGGGGGATCGCCGCCGGCCGCCTCGATGACCGCGGCCACCGCGTCCGTGTCGAGCCGGCCGTCACGCGCCTCATCGGCCAGGGCCTCGGACGCATCGGCGAGGGTGAGCGGCTCGCGGCCGGGCGCACGTTCTCGCAACGACTGCAGCGCATCGGCCGCCGCCAGCACCCTCGCGGAGGCGGGCAGCGCCTCGCCGCGGGCGCCGCGGAAGTAGCCGCTGCCGTCGAGGCGCTCATGGTGGCAGCCCGCGTCGGGTGCCAGGTCGCGCAGGAACGGCGAGGCGGAGCACACGCGCTCCGTGTAGTACGGATGTAGGCGCACCTGCTCCCAGTCCGCGGCGGAGAACCGTCCGGATCTCTCCCACACCGCCGCGGGGATGGCCGCCCTGCCCACGTCCTGGACCAGCGCCGCCCGCCGGATCCGCACCACGTCGGCCGTGGCGAGTCCCATGCGGGTCGCGGCGCGCTCCGCCAGGGTCGAGACGGCGAGCGCGTGGCCCGTACGGGACGGGGTGAGGAGGTCCGCGAAGTCGCCCAGGGCGCCCAGCGCATCGTCCACCTGCTCGCCCTTGAGCATGGCCCGTTCGCCCTTCTCTGCTGCGAGCACCTGACTCCAGAGGTCGCTGATCTCGGGTGGGTTGGAGAGCGGCCCCAGGATCTCTTGGGCGTGGTCCATCACTATGGTTGCGATCTCTGGGTCGTGGGCCCGCCCGGCGCGCTTGGCGATGAGTCGCACTGCATGGTCGATGCCGCCCACCTCCGCCAGGTAGGAGGCGTCGCGTGCGACCAGGGCGATGCGCAATGCGCGCGGAAGCTGGTCGCCGCGGGCGCGCTTGAGCACGCTCTTGCCGTCCCATCGCTCGGTGAGCAGGTGTAGGGCGTCCCCGACCGTCTCTGGCGTGCCGAGTCGCTGCGACATGAGGCGTGCGACGTCGCACAGGCCGCGCCGTTCCTCCGGCAGGCCCGACCGGGCTCGCGGGAGACCGCGGGCGATGGTGGCGAACGCCGTCACCGGCGACGCGCCCGGCGCGGGGAGGTTTCGGACCACCACGCGCATCTGCTCGAGGGTGCCGCCCCAGATCACGTCCGCGATCTCCTCGCCGAAGGGCCCGCCAAAGGTCTCGAGCGTGTCGATGGCGTCGGAGGTGCAGCCCGCATAGACGAGCAGGCTGAGGTAGTACGCGTCGCGCGCTGTCGCCGCGTCCGCGTCCGCATAGTCGCACAGCCGCATGGTCGCGAGGGTGGCGGCCAGCCCGTGGCCCCAGGGGAAGCCCATTCCCAGGTCGGTCGCCAGGCACATGGCCGCGGCGATGTCCGCGGCGCGCACCGGCGCCGTGCCGTCCGCGTCCGGGCTCCGGGCCGGCGACGTCATGATGCTCTCGCGAGGTGGACCATGCGGGTCACACGGCCAGGTGCAGCCGGTAGAAGCGGAAGAAGGAGAAGTCCTCGATGGGCAGCACCGTCACCTCCGCGAATCCGGCGTCCTTCGC
>NZ_JAHEBP010000125.1 GCF_024642165.1 Demequina sp. | reverse complement strand
CCCGCCTGTATCGCCGCGCCGGGGCCACCGGACGCGCGGCCGCGGCGCTGCGTGCCGCAGCCGCCATGCGCATCGGCCGCCGGATCGGCGTCTCCCGCAGCGACGGGCGGGCGGCGCTGGTCGATGGCCTCTCCCGCGCGACCGGACGGGACCCGGGCTCCGTCGAACGTCTCCTCTATGGCCCCCCGCCCGCGGACGATTCCGCGCTCATCACCCTGATCTCCGAGCTCGACGCACTGGAAAGCGAGGTTCACCGACCGTGACCGAGACCACCCCTTCCGACGGCACTCCCGAGGCCTACGAACCCGCCGCATCGTCCGTCCCGCCGGCTCCCGCGCCTGCGCCTGCCCCCGATCCGGAACCCGGCGCGCGTGCGGCGCTGGGACGGTTGCGCACCGAGGTGGGCAAGGCCGTGGTGGGCCAGGACCAGGTGGTGACCGGCCTGGTGATCGCCCTGCTGTGCCGCGGGCACGTGCTGCTCGAGGGCGTGCCGGGCGTCGCCAAGACGCTGCTGGTGCGCGCGCTGGCGGCCGCGCTCGATGTGGACACGAAGCGCGTGCAGTTCACGCCCGACCTCATGCCCGGCGACGTGACGGGCTCGCTGGTCTACGACGCGCGCACCGGTGCATTCTCCTTCCGCGCGGGGCCGGTGTTCACCAACCTGCTGCTCGCGGACGAGATCAACCGCACTCCCCCGAAGACGCAGTCCGCGCTGCTCGAGGCCATGGAGGAGCGGCAGGTGACGGTGGACGGCGAGCCCCGGAGGCTCCCGGACCCGTTCCTGGTCATCGCCACCCAGAACCCGGTCGAGTACGAGGGCACGTATCCCTTGCCCGAGGCCCAGCTCGACCGCTTCATGCTCAAGCTGCCCGTGGTGCTGCCGGACCGCGCGTCGGAGGCGGAGGTGGTGCGCCGGCACGCGTCCGGCTTCGACCCCCGGGACCTGGCGGCGGCCGGGGTGGGCCCGGTCGCAGGCATCGGCGACCTCGAGCAGGCGCGCGCGGCCGCCGCCCGCGTGGCGCTGTCCGAGGACGTGGTCGGGTACATCGTGGACATCTGCCGCGCCACCCGGGAGGCGCCGTCGGTGTCGCTCGGGGTGTCGCCCCGCGGCGCGACCGCCCTGATGGCGACGTCGCGCGCGTGGGCGTGGATGCGCGGCCGCGAGTACGTCTCGCCCGACGACGTCAAGGCTCTCGCGGGCTGGACGCTCTCGCACCGCATCCAGGTGCGCGCCGAGGCCGAGCTCGAGGGCGTCACTGCGACCTCGGTGCTCACCTCCGTGCTCTCCACGGTGCCCGTGCCGCGCTGAGATGCACATTACCGGCTGGTCGGTCGCGCTGGCGGCGCTCGGGGCGATCCCCGCGGCGATCGCCCAGTCCCGCGCGCTCGCGTGGGGCTGGGTGCTCGGCGTGGTCGCGCTCGCGCTGATCGACGCATGGATGGCGCCGCGGACGGCCACCGTCGGCGTGCGGCGCGACGCGCCCGGCTCGGTGCGGCTGACCCAGACCACCGCCACCTCCGTCACGGTCGCCAACCTGGGCCGGCGGCGCCTGCGCGGCGCCGTGCGGGACGCGTGGCAGCCCTCGGCGGGCGCGGCAGAGACCCGGCACGCCTTCGCGCTGGGTCCCGGCGAGACGGAGACCTTCCGGACGCGGCTGCGGCCCACCCGCCGCGGCGATCGCCACGCCGGAGCGGTGACGGTGCGCACCTACGGGCCGCTGCGCCTGGCGGGCCGGCAGCGCTCGATCGAGGCGCCGGCGCGGCTCCGGGTGCTGCCCGAGTTCGCGTCCCGGCGACACCTGCCGTCGCGCCTGCAGCGGCTGCGCGAGATCGACGGTCGCACCGCCGTGCGCCTCAAGGGCGCCGGCTCGGAGTTCGACTCGCTGCGGGAGTACGTGATCGGCGACGACGTGCGGGCCATCGACTGGCGCGCCACCGCCCGCCGCGGCGAGGTCGAGGTGCGCACGTTCCGCCCCGAGCGGGACCGCCGGGTGCTGGTCGCGCTCGACAGCGCCCGGCTGTCCGCGGCGCGGGTGGGCGACGCGCCGCGGCTCGACGCCTCGATCGAGGCGGGCCTGCTGCTCGCCGCGCTCGCCTCGCGCGCCGGCGACCGAGTCCAGGCCACCGCCTTCGACCGCAGCGAACGCGCGCGGGCCGCCGCCCCCGGTCCCCGCATCGTCGCGGCGCTCGCGGACGCCATCGCGGACGTCGAGCCGTCCCTCCTGGAGCCGGACTGGCCCGCGCTCGTGCGCCTGGTGCAGTCCCGGCTGTCGCAGCGGTCGCTGGTGGTGCTGCTCACGACGGTCGACACCTCGGCCATGGACTCGGGGCTCATCGAGGCTGTCGCTGCACTCCAGCGTCGCCATCAGGTGCTGGTGGGATCGGTGGAGGACCCGGAGCTCACGGCCATGCTGGCCGCCCGCGACGACGTCACGGCCCTGTACGGCGCCGGCGCGGCGGCGCGCGCCCTGATCGAGCGCGAGGCGGTGGCGACGCGGCTGCGCCGACTCGGGGCGGAGGTGGTGCTGGCGCCACCCGAAGAGCTGGCGCCCGCGGTCTGCGACCGCTACCTGGCGCTCAAGGCGGCGGGCCGGCTCTAACCCGCACCCCCGCCGACACTCCGCACGGAGTTGGCGCCGACACCCCGGTCGCGAACCTCGGATCAGGCCCATTCACCGGCGTGTCGCGTCTCGATCCGTGCGCAGTGTCAGGGCGGAGCGTGCGGCGGTCAGCCGGCGAGCGCCACCTTGTCGGTCGCGAAGTCACCCTCGGAGTCGCCGGTGGCGCCCGCGCGGGTGGCCGCTCGACCGGCGACGAACACGTACATCCAGAACGCCGTCACCGCGATCACGCCGATCACGATCTTGAGCCACCACGGCATCGTCGAGCCCGTCACATAGCCCTCGATCAGGCCGGACGCGAACAGCGCCAGCACCAGGCCCAGGGCCACGCCCACCGCGCCCCGCCCCTCCTCGGCGAGGGCGCGCCCGCGCGGCCGCGCACCCGGCACCAGCATCGTCCAGAAGAGCCGCAGGCCCGTGCCCGCCGCCACGAACACCGCAGACAGCTCGAGCAGCCCGTGCGGCGCGATGAGCTGGAAGAAGATGTCGAGCGCGCCCTGCTCGGCCATGACCGCGCCCGCGACGCCCAGCTGGATCACCGTGTTGTACATGAGGATGAGCGGGAAGATCCCGGTGATGCCGAAGGCGATGCATTGCGCCGCCAGCCATCCGTTGTTGGTCCACACGCTGGCCGCGAACGACGTCGAGTCGTACTCGGTGTAGTAGCTGGCGAACTCCTGCTCGGCGATCGCGGCGCGCGTCTCGGGCGGGCCGATCAGCTCGAGCGCGTCGGGGTGAGTGAGGGTCCACCAGCCCGAGATGAAGGCCATCAGCACCACCGCCGCGGCCACGCCCACGCCCCACCAGCGCACGCGGTACAGCGCCGCGGGCAGGCCCACCACGAGGTACCGCACCACCTCGCGCGTCGAGGCCGTGTGGGCGCCGGTGAGCCACACGCGCGCCGTGGCGAGCAGGACGGAGAGGCGCGACACGATGCTCGGCTCGGGCGCCGCCGAGCGGACCGTGGCCAGGTCGCCCGCGGTCGCCTGGTACAGACGGGTGAGCTCGTCGGCCTCCGCCCCGGTGAGGCGGCGCGCGCGGCTCAGCTCCTTGAGGCGTGCCCAGCGGGCCTCTCGCACGGCGCCGAAGGAGTCGATGTCCACGCCGCTACGATGCCACAGGAGGCACCGAGGAGGGGGAGCGCATGGCGGACGAGGACGCGATCCTCATCGGCGAGGGAGTGGTGCTCGACTCGAGCGCGGCCCCGGTGCCGCTGCGCATCCTTTCGGGCCTCATCGACATGATCGCGACCGTGGCCGTGCTGCTGCTCGGGATCTCGGTGCTCAACAGCGCGCTCACCGGACTCGGCGGCGCGTGGCCCCGCGCCGTCACCATCGGCTGGGTGGTGGTCTCCCTGGTGCTCATCCCGACGCTCGTGGAGACGCTCTCCCGCGGCCGGTCGCTGGGACGCTGGGCCGCGGGCCTGCGCATCGTCCGCGACGACGGCGGTCCCGTCGCCGCCCGCCACGCCGCGATGCGCGCGCTCGCCGGTGTGCTCGAGATCTACGGCACCGGCGGCGTGCTGGCCATCACCGTGTCCGCGCTCGGCTCGCGCGGCAAGCGGATCGGGGACTACCTCGCGGGCACCTACGCGATGCGCACCCGCGGCGCCAAGCGCGCCCTGCCGCCGCTGAGCATGCCGATCGGACTGGGCGAGTGGGCCCGCACGGCGGACATCACGCGGTTGCCCGACGGCCTGGCCCTCACCACGCGCATGTTCCTCGCCCGCGTCGACACCATCCACGCGCCGTCGCGCGTGCGCATCGGCACCCGGCTCGCACAGGAAGTGGGCGAGCACGTCGCCCCGCCGCCTCCGCCGGGCACCCACCCCGAGACCTTCATGACCGCGGTGCTGGTCGAGCGGCGGGACCGCGAGTGGCGGCTCGAGAGCGCGCGGATGGCGCGCGCGGAGAGCGACGGCGAGGCGCTGCGCCGGCTGCCGTACGGCATCGCCGACGCCGACTGACGGGACGATGCGCGCCGGGTCCGGCGCCGCCGCGCCTCAGTACCGGTAGTGCTCCGACTTGAACGGGCCATCGGCGGAGAGGCCCAGGTAGTCGGCCTGTGACGGGCTCAGCCGGGTCAGCCGCACCCCCAGCGCGTCGAGGTGAAGGCGCGCCACCTGCTCGTCCAGCTCCTTGGGCAGCCGGTGGACGCCCAGCGGGTACGCCGCGAGGTTGGTCCACAGCTCCACCTGCGCGAGCACCTGGTTGGTGAACGATGCGCTCATCACGAAGCTGGGGTGGCCCGTGGCGTTCCCCAGGTTCATGAGCCTGCCCTCGCTCAGCACGATGATGCTGCGCCCGCTGGGGAACACCCACTCGTCCACCTGCGGCTTGATCGGCGTCAGCTTGGCGCCCGAGCGACCCAGGCCGGCCATCGCGATCTCGTTGTCGAAGTGGCCCACGTTGGCGACGATCGCCTTGTCCTTCATCGCGGCCATGTGCTCGACGGTGATGATGTCCTTGTTGCCGGTGGTGGTGATGAAGAAGTCGGCGCGGTCCACGTAGTCCTCGACGCGCGCGACCTCGTAGCCGTCCATCGCCGCCTGCAGCGCGCAGATCGGGTCCACCTCGGATACCACCACGCGCGCGCCCTGGCCGCGCAGCGCCTCCGCGGCCCCCTTGCCCACGTCGCCGTAGCCGCACACGAAGGCGATCTTGCCGCCGATCAGCACGTCGGTCGCCCTGTTGAGCCCATCGGGGAGCGAGTGACGGATGCCGTACCGGTTGTCGAACTTGGACTTGGTCACCGAGTCGTTGACGTTGATCGCGGGGAACAGCAGGTCGCCGCGCGCGTGCATCTGGTCCAGCCGATGCACGCCCGTGGTGGTCTCCTCGCTCACCCCCACGATTCCTGCGGCCATGCGGGTGAACCTGGTCGGGTCCGCGGCGAGAGAGCGCCGCAGCACCGCCCGCATGCCCTCGACCTCGGCGTCGAACTCCGGGTCCTCCTCCTCGAGGGCCGGTGGCACCGCCCCGGCCTTCTCGAAGCGCACCCCCTCGTGGATCATCAGCGTGGCATCGCCCCCGTCGTCCAGGATGATGGTGGGACCGTCGTGGCCCTCCCACGTGAGGATCCGATCCGTGTACTCCCAGTACTCGCGGATGGTCTCGCCCTTGATCGCGAACACCGGCACACCGGCCGGCGCCGAGTACGTGCCCGCGCCCACCACGATCGCCGCCGCCGCATCGTCCTGCGTGGAGAAGATGTTGCAGGACGCCCAGCGCACCTGGGCGCCCAGTGCCGTGAGCGTCTCGATCAGGACCGCGGTCTGCGTGGTCAT
>NZ_JAHEBP010000124.1 GCF_024642165.1 Demequina sp. | reverse complement strand
GTGCCCGACCACGGGATCGGAACCCGGCAGCCATCTCGCCCGCGGGTCTCGCCGTTGGTGCGGAAGAACATCGGGTCCTGCAGCACCTCGTCGGGAAGGTCGTCTACATGCGGCAGGCCGAGCTCCTCACCCTGATAGATATACGCTCCGCCCGGCAGCGCGAGTGCCAGCATCGACGCGGCGCGCGCGCGCCGCGTTCCGAGCTCGATGTCCGCGATCTCCCCCTGGCCGTCGGCGAGGTGCGCGGAGCCCGTGGTGGCGCGGCCGTAGCGGGTGACGAGTCGCACCTCGTCGTGGCTCGCCAGGACCCACGTCGCGGGTGCGCCCACGGGCTCGAGCGCCAGCAGCGTCGCGTCGATGGCCTCGCGAAGGGGCGTCGCCTCCCAGGCGCTCTTCATGTACTGAAAGTTGAACGCCGTCTGCATCTCATCCGAGCGGAGGTACTTGGCGAGCTGCTCGCTCGAGTTGACCACGGCCTCCGCGACGAAGACGCGGTCGCCCTCGTACGAATCGCCGATGCTGCGCCACCGTCGGAAGATGCTGTGCACATCGTCGACATCCCAGTGCGGGTTGTTCTCCCACTGAAGGGTGAGGAAGCGCAGGTCCCCGCCGTAGTCGGCGTCGCGGAAGCTGGGGTCTTTGGCCAGGGCGGGGGCCGCGTCGATCCGGAGCCCATCGACGCCCTTGTCGAGCCAGAAGCGAAGGATGTCATCGAAGTCGGAGAGGACGTCCTCGTTGCGCCAGTTGAGGTCCGGCTGCTCCGGCGCGAAAGAGTGGAGGTACCACTGCCCGGGCGAGCCGTCGGCCTCCGTGATGCGCGTCCAGCCGGCGCCACCGAAGCAGCTGATCCAGTTGTTCGGCGGCTCCGAACCATCAGGGCCTGAGCCGTCGCGGAAGAAGTACCGATCGCGCTCGGGTGACCCGGGCGCCGCGGCAAGTGCCGCCGTGAACCAGGCGTGCTCGTTCGACGTGTGGTTGGCCACGATGTCGATGACGACCTTCAAGCCCAGGCGCTGCGCCTCGGCGATGAGATCGTCCGCGTCCGCGATGGTGCCGTACATCGGGTGGATGTCCCGGAAGTCCGCGACGTCGTAACCACCATCCGCCATGGGCGAGGGGTAGAACGGCGCAATCCACACGCCGTCGACGCCCAGGTCCGCGAGGTAGCCCAGGTGATTGCGTATCCCCAGCAGATCCCCTTCGCCGTCACCGTTGCCGTCGGCGAAACTGCGCGGATACACCTCGTAGACCACGCCGTAGCGCCACCACTCGGGCTGCGGTGCGCCTACGTCCGATCCCGCTGGGGAGGTCCCCGGCGATTCGTCGTGAGTCGAGGTGGAGTCGGGGGCTGCATCGGGGAGTGAGGTCATAGGCATCACGCTAGTGGCGCGAACGCGGTTGCGCTCTCCGAGCACGCCACCTTCGCTTTCCAGGTGCGGATGCGATGCTCAGCGCGCGATCAGATAGCCCTCGTCGTCCAGGGTCACCGGGATGGGATCGTCGATGAAGAACGAGTCGATTCCCTTCGGCTCGGTGTTGCGGAAGCCCACCAGCGCCCACGTGCCGTCGCGCTGCTGAATGAGCGGCGCGGCGAACAGATCCGGCTCCGCAGTAAAGGGGCGCGCCTTGTCGATGTCCCACGGTCCGAGCGGCCCCGGTGAGGGCACCGACCAGGTGCAGTAGTGGCCCGTACGGGCGATGCGCTCGTCCGTCATCTCCTGCGGATGGCAGGTAAAGACGAGCACCCAGCGTCCGTCGATCTGCTTGCTCTGCAGAACCTCGAGCTGCCCGAAGCCGGCGCCCGGCTCACATAAGGGCGCGCCGAGCGTGAGGTGGTCCAGATCCGGGCCGGTCGCGTGCGCGACCACGCCGTCGTCGTTGCGGCCGGCGAATGCGGACCTCGCGGTGACCAAGAGATGCCAGCCGTTGCCGTCGGGGTCCTTCATCGCCAGCGGGTCGCGCCAGGTCTCGCTACGGCCCTCGAGTCGCGCGTCGGTCTCGAACGGCGGCGGCACCAGCGCCAGGGTCTTGTACCAGCGTGGGTCCGGCTCGGCAACGGGGCCGTCACCCACGCGCTCCCAGTGATGCAGGTCCGTCGACACGGCGGAGCCGACGCGTTGGTCGAACACGTGCAGTCCACCGGTGTTCACCGCGGTATAGAACATCCGCCAGCGGTCCTGCTCCCGGACCACGGAGCCCGTCCAGATCGCGAGGTCGTCAAACCCGGCGTCGGAGGGGCCCAGGCAGGTGCCGAGATAGTCCCAGTTGACGAGGTCCGACGACACCGCGTGACCCACGGTCGCATTCAGGTGGCGGTGCTCCGGGCCTCCGATCGAACGCGGGGCCTGGAGCACGAAGAGGTGGTAGTTCTCGCCGTCGTCGGCGATCCACGAATCCCACAGATAATGCGTCTCGAGTTTGAGCATGGGCTCAGTGTGGCAGAGCAGCCGCTCTACCGCAGGTGCGCGGAGGCCCCATCGCTCCTGCGAGATGCGACGCGTGACTCGATGCTCGACCCGCCGGGACGGCCCCGAGGCCACGCCGCGGCCAGACGGTCGGGAAATCTCTGATCCAGTGCCGATGGGAGTATGATCTCCGCGTGCCGTGCAGCGATCGCTGACTGCATCTGTGTATCGCGAAGGAGATCATCATGGCGAACAACGAGGGCTTGACTCCGGCTTCGGAGGAGAAGGGCGGCATGGGCCGCACTCGCAAGGCTCGCTGGCTCGGGATCGTCTTGGTCCTGGCAGTGGGTGGCGCGGCCGCAGCATGGGCGGCGTCGCAGCCCGACTCGGGGATCGGCAAGGTCATCGCATACGGTCTCCTCGGGATCATCCTCCTCCTGGTGCTGTCGCGGTTCATGCCTGACAGCTGGTTCGGCGGGCGAGTGGGCCGGAACCGCGCGCGCGGCCGCTAAGTCGTCCGCGGGCTGCCTGCGCCAGCTGCCTTAGCCACGTGGTTGCGTCGACGCGTGCGCTGCACGGATGTCAGCAGCGGGCTCGCGCACCACGATCTCGATCGCGTCCGCACCTGTGACGTCGAGCGGACCCGACAGGTTCGTTGCGCTGGTCACCCGCTCGTGATCCAGGGTCCCGAACGAGCGCATCGTTCCCACCCCCGCGGCGACCGCCAGGTCCGTGGTCTTACCCACCACGGCATGGTCGCGGGCGTCGGCCGTGCGGCTCATGTCGCGCGTGGGTAGACGCAGTCTTGCACCGACGGCGCCGGTACTTCCGGTCCGCTCCTCGCCGATCCACACCACCGATCGGCTGAGCCTCGACCGAAGCGGCGCGCGCCGCTCTGCCGCCGTCGCGGCGATCGACGGAAACGTCAGCCCTAGATGTGCCCGGGCCAACTGCCTGAACAGCGCGGCGTAGCGCGCGTGCGCGGACGCGCCGTGCCCATGGGGGTTCCGGACCGCCGGCAGCAGATCGCGCCACTCGTGCACGCCGGGGTGGCTGGCCCGCCGCAGATCACCGTACAGCTCGTCGCGGATCGCCTCTGGTGGCGATTTGGTGCTGGTGGGAGGCGCGTAGGGGGCAAGATCCAGGTCCCTGTTCTCCACCACGAGGGCTCGGAGCAGCCAACTTCTCTCACTCTCGGCGCGAAAGACGTGGACGCGGGTCTCCAGCACGGTCGCGAGAGCGCGGTAAAGATGAGCGGTGGCGTCTTCGGCGTCGTCGGAGGCTTCCGAGACGCGATAAAGGCGAAGCGCATCGCTCCACGGCGTGCCCTGCGCGGGGTAGGCATTTCTTGTTTCGAACGCGACACGGGCGCCGTCTCTGGGGCGAGGGGGCGCCGGCGCCCAGGATGCGGAGCCGACCACGCGGATCGTGGTGCCCGCGGCGCTCGGCCACCATGCGACCATGGGGTGATCCTCGATCGTGGCTTCGACGTCGATGCTTCCCCTGCTCACGAGCGGTTCGAGCACGAGTCGAGTCAGGTCGCGCGCGGTCTCGACGGCCTCCTCGAAGCCGCTGCACGCGAGTCCGCGCACCACGGCGACGTGCCCGCTCGCGGGGATGATCACCTCGCCGCGCCCCTCACGGTCGATCACCGTCGCCGAGCCGTGGAACGAACCCTTCACGTGGATGAGTGCTCCGCCGCCCGATTCGAGTCCAAGGTCGACGCCGTCGAAGGTGGCCACCGCCGCGCCTCCCCACGTCTGCATCAGGGCTCGGGTTGTCACCTGGATTCTCGCAGAACGCTCCGGAGATTCTCCATTGCCCAGGCGTGGCCGCCGGTCCGCCTAGGACCTTCGTGAAGTCTCGGCGTCCAGCGGCTCCGGGGTAAGGGCGGTCGAAGGCTCGGCGGCGGGCTCCGCGTGCTCGGCGTTGGACACGATTCGATTGACCATGCCGCTGAAGATCAATCCGTGGAAGGGCAGCATCGACAGCCAGTACAGCCGCCCCGTCAGACCGCGCGGGAAGAAGACCGCGCGCTGACGGTATTCCGACCCCGTGTCGGTAGGCCGCACGCCGAGCTCGAGCCAGGCTGCGCCTGGTACGCGCATCTCAGCGCGGAGGCGCAAGAGCCTTCCGGGCTCGACGCGCTCGACACGCCAGACATCGATCGCGTCGCCTACGGTCACCTGCTTCAGGGTGCGGCGCCCGCGCTGAGATCCGATGCCGCCCGCGAGGCGGTCGATCCAGCCTCGCGTCGCCCACAGCACGGATGCGGAGTACCAGCCCGTGGCCCCGCCCACCTGGGAGATGACCTTCCAGACCGCGTCCGGGTCCGCCGTCGTCGCGCGCGTACGTTCGTCCTGGAAGACGGTGCGTCCCGCCCATTCGGGGTCGCTGGGCATGGGGTCGCTAGGAGCGCCGGAGACGCGCGCGTCCAGCCAACTCGTCTCCACCTGGTCCAGCTCGATACGCCCCAGCGCCCAGCGCACCGCCTCGCGGTACCCGGTGAGACCCTCAGGCGGGGGAGGAATGAGATCGTCGATCGCATCGTCCTTCACCACGCACGAATGAAGAAGGGACTCGACCAGGGGTCGCGCGATCTGGCGCGGCACCGGCGTGACCAGCCCGACCCAGTGCGACGCGAGGCCGGGCGTCAGCACAGGCAGTGCGGCGATGTGTCGTTGTGGCAGTCCCGCCTCGAGGGCGTACCCGTTCATCATCTTCGAGTAGCGGAACACATCGGGTCCACCGATGTCGTAGGCGCGGTTCACGCCGGGCTCGGCGCGGGCACACGCCAACAGGTAGTAGATGACGTCACGAACAGCGATCGGCTGGATGAAGTTGCGGACCCACTTCGGTGCCGGCATGTACGGCAGCACCTCGGTGAGGTGGCGAATCATCTCGAACGAGGCGGAACCGGCGCCGATCACGACGCCTGCCTGCAGCACGATGGTGGGCACGGCGGAGGCGAGCAGTATGTCGCCCACCTCCTTCCGCGATGCGAGGTGTGCCGAGAGCTCCACGTCGTCCGGGTGGAGTCCGCCCAGATAGACGATGCGGCCCACGTGATGAGCGGAAGCCTTGAGTGCCACGTTGATGGCGATGGCCCGATCGAGTCGCCCGTAGTCGCGCCCACTGGTCATGGAATGCACGAGGAAGTAGACGATGTCGACATCACGCATCGCCTGGTCCATCGCGTCCGAGTCGGCGGCATCGCCTTCCACCACCTCGACGGAACCGGCCCACGGAAGCGCCTCGATGCGCGCCCGCGACCGCGTGAGCGCGCGGACCCGATAGCCACCCTCGAGAAGCCGGGGCACGAGCCGTCCACCGATGTACCCCGTGGCGCCCAGCACCAGTACGCGAGGCGCCGTTCCATCGGCGGAAGGCACGGCCCGCAGGGACTCCTCGGACCCGAATGGGCTGCTGAGGGGGAGAAGCTCCGCGGAACCGTAGTCGCTGGAGGTGTCGTCAGTACGCTTCACTCGCTCGCTCCTGTCGCGTCAGCATCCGCGCCTCGTCGCGCAGTGGAGGAACGACGTGCCTGCG
>NZ_JAHEBP010000123.1 GCF_024642165.1 Demequina sp. | reverse complement strand
ACCGCGTCGTAGTGCTCGCGCAGGTCCTGCAGCGACAGGTCGGTGCCGATGTTCACGTTGGCCAGGACGCGGATGTCGCCGCGGCCCAGGACGTTCGCGAGTGCCACGATGATCTGCTTGATGCGCGGGTGGTCGGGGGCCACGCCGTAGCGCACCAGACCGAACGGCGCCGGCAGGCGCTCGATGATGTCGATCGAGACGTCGAGGTCGGTCTTGGACAGGATGTCGGCGGCGTAGGTGCCGGCGGGGCCGGCGCCGACGATCGCGACGCGGAGCGGACGTTCGGTGGTCACGGTGGGTTCCTCGGGGGGTGCTGGGCGGGGTGCTGGGACGGGCCACGGCGAGGCCGCGGCCGTTCCAGGCGAACGGCACCAGAGTATAGACACGGCGTCCGGCCGTGTGGCCAACCGCGGCGCAGGGATACCCTCGGGGGCATCACACCTGGTAGACGCCCCGGGGGGTATGGGCAGGGCGGGACGATGCGCGTAACGGTCAGGCGTGCTGCGCCGCCTCGGCCTGGTCGAGCCCGGCGTGGCCGGCCAGCGACACCGTGAGGCCCACCGTGAGCTCGGTGAGGTTGTCTCCCGCCGCTGCCCGCGCGTCGACCATCTCGCCGTAGAGGCGCAGGGTGCGCGTCGAGTACGTGCACAGTTCGCCACGCAGGTACGTCTCGAAGGAGGTGTCGACCAGCGTGTCCTCCGCCGTGGTCAGCACCCGCATGGCGTCACCGAGGCGCGGGTAGCGGTCACGGAATTCGCGCGCCCACGCCACCTGGGCGGCCACGATCCGCTCCTGCAGCGCGAGCCTCGCCGAGGCGAGCGGCGGCAGGGTGGGTGCGATCTCCCGCGCGAAGCGCTCGGGTTCCGTGGATCGCATCATGCGGGCGTACTTCTCCGTGAGGAGGTTGCGGCCCGTGGCGTCGGCGGCGTCGAGGTCCTCCGCGTAGCTGTCGAGCAGCGGCGCCGGCCATGTGAGGAACTGGCTCAGCCGCATCGCGTGGAAGGTGGGCCAGTCGTCCTGGCACGCGGCGCGCCCGCCCTCGCTCGAGACGCGCTGGAACTGCGCGAACTCGTGCCGCACGATCGCCTCCGCGCGGTCGAGCCGGGCGCCATCGTGCCCGCCCGTCGGCTTCCCCGGCCCCGATGCCGTCGCCATCACAGGCCCCGCAGCCACTCGTCGCGAATGCGCGCCTGCACGTGGTCGCGCTGGTGCTCGAGGAACGGATCGGCGGACCGGGTCAGCCCCTGCGTGCGCAGCTCCTGGACGAACGCCGCGCATACGCCCTCGATCGCCGCCTCGAGCCGCGCACGCGCCGGGGCCGCACCCTTCCCGCCCTCTCCGAACCCAGCGCCGCCGAAGCATGCCGCCGAGGCGTGCCGGAGGACGTCGGAGAGTCCCTCGTGGACGTCGGGCAGCCGGGACGCGGGACGCCCGCTCACCTCACGGAGCGCGGAGAACTGCCACTTGTAGTAGGGCAGATACCCCACGGCCGTGGGTCCGTTGAGGAGGAACACCAACGAGGCCGCGGCGCGGGTGAACTCGGCGACCGCCAGCCACGCGGCCTCGCCGTCGCCGCGGTCGAGCATGCGGGGCACGTTGTACTGGCCCGACTGGGACGCCATCCCGAGCCGCCGCGCGACCAGGGCGAGCCGCACGTCGTCGGGCAGGCGGCGGAAGCCGTTGCGGACCGCGCTGAAGGCGCCGTGCGGGTCCGCGAACACCGCGCCGTTGGTGGCCGCGGCGAGAGTCGGCTCGTCGAGAAGCAGCCAGGCGTGCGGGGCATCGGCCGCCGGGGCCGTCCGGTGTCCGGTGAGCGACTCGAAGAATTCGCCGATCTCGAACACCCCGACGCGCCTGCCTGCTCCCCGGGCGCGGGCGGTCTCGACGCGAGCGCCCACTCCCATGAAGGTCGAGGGGAGCGCGTCGTAGTCGGCCTGGAGCGCCGCGCCGTGCTCGGCGTGGTCGGCGGCGGTGAGCCACAGGCAGAACCCGGGCCCGAAGTCGTGATCGCGCGAGAGGGCGTCGTCGAACCCATAGCACTCGGACCCGTGCCCCACCAGGCCCACGGCCGTGCGGGGCAGCAGCCCCGCATGACGCGACTCCATCATCGGCCGCCCCACCTCCTCCCAGTAGGCGCGGGCCAGCTGGAGGCCGGAGAGGCCGTCGCCGGGCGACGAGGCCCGGGGGGACGATGCGGCGGCAACCGTGGCGACCACCGGCGACAGCGAGGGTGAAGTCGCGTCGATCCCCGCAAGCGCCTCGCGGGCCATCGTGAGGTTCGCGGCGGTCACGTCGTAGGCCTCCGAGCGGCGCCCGTAGGCCCGTTCGATGATGGCGAGCGACCGCTCGTACGCATCCACGGCGTCCGCCAGGCGGCCCATCGTGAAGCTCACCTGGGCGTGGCCGGCGAGTGCGGCCGCGAAGTGCGACTGGTCCTGGTGCGCACCACGGCGGTAGATCTCCATGGACGCCTCGGCATGGTCCCGTGCCTGCTCCTCCAACCCGAGGCCGAAGCACACCAGCGCGAGGTTGGTGCGCGTGGTCGCGACGTCCAGGTCGGTGTCGGGGTCGACCGACGAGGCGGTGAGGATCGCCAGCGCCGCCTCGAGCTCACTCCGCGCGGCGGCGTGGTCGCCGGCGTCGCTCTGCAGCAGGGAGAGGTTGTTGTGCAGCGCGGCCAGGCGGCGGTCGTGCGGCCCGAAGACGCCCCGCGAAGCGGCGAGAGCGTCCTGGTAGAGCGCCAGCGCATCGTCACTGCGGCCCGCGGCGCGCAGCGCGGTGGCGGCGTTGATGAGCGTGGTGACGTGAGCCTCGGATCCCGTCAGCCCCAGCGGGTCGATCAGCGCGAGCGCGCCCTCCGCGGCCTCGACCGAGCGCTCGTGGCGGCTCACGGAGCGATAGAAGCCCATCGCCTCGTTGAGCACGGTGAGCTCGGCGGCGGGGTCGGCGGCGGCGCGCACGTCCGCCAGCGCCGCGGTGATCACCTCTTCCGCCGCGTCGGGTCCCGCCTGCGCCGCGAACACCGCGTCGAGCGCACCCAGGAACGCCCTCACGTCGTAGCGGGCGCGCCCGGCTGCGGGAGTGGTCATCGCGGCGCTCCCTCCCCTCGGTTCGGCGACACGAGCACGGGCCTGCCCCGCGCCTCGCGTCTACGGTCGCACGAGCCGGTCTCGCAGAACCGGGACCATGCGCCCCCGCCTCGCGCGGAGCACGGATCGGCCCGTCCGATTTCCCTCGTCGAGGCGAAAGTGACACCCTGGAGGTGTGGCCCTTGTCGAGCCGATTCCGTCGGCACGCACGCTCACGGCGCTGGAGCCAGAGCCCGGCCATGCCGCGCTCGCCACGCCGACGCTCCTGCCTGCGCTCGACTACCTGGCGGACCTCATCGACCGCGTGCATCACGCCCACCAGCGAGTCCGTCTCACCACGCTGACGCTCTCCGAGGGATTCCTCACGGGCGCCCTTGTCGACGCCCTGGTGGAGGCGGCCCGCCGTGGAGTCGACGTCTGCGTCCAGGCGGACACCTTCACGTACCGGGACTCGGCGGCGGCGCTGCTGCCCTCCCGCACGCCCACCCGCGGACGGATCGCGGCGCAGACCCTCGCCTGGCGGATCCGCGCCGCGGGCGGCACGTTCACGTGGCTGGGCCACGAACGCGGATCGCTGTTCAAGGGACGGACGCACACCAAGCTCACGGTGGTGGACGATGCGGTGTACGCGTTCGGCGGCGTCAACCTCGACGATCGCGGCGTGACCAACGTGGACTTCATGCTGCGGTTCGACGACGCGGCGCTGGCCGAGGCGCTGGCCACCGTCCACGAGGACATCCGCTCGGTCAACACCTCGCGCCGCCCCGAGTCCATCGCCGTGCCCCACCTCCACGGCGAGGTGCTGATCGACCGTGGGGGCGCCGGGGACTCGATCATCTACCGCCGGGCGCTCGAGCTGGTCGAGCAGGCCGAGGAGGTGACGCTGGTGTCTCAGTACTGCCCCACCGGCGAGCTGGGCCGCGCGGTCAAGGCACGCCCGCACCGCATGTTCTTCAATCGCCCCGGGCAGGCGTCGCTGCTCAACAAGGCGCTGATCGCCACCTCGATGCTCGCGACGCGCACCTCGACGTCGTACGCGCACCCGGACTACCTGCACGCGAAGGTGATCCTTGCGCGCATGCCCGACGGCACGCGCACGGCGATCACCGGCTCCCACAACTTCGTGTGGCGCGGGGTCGAGTACGGCACCCGCGAGATCGCGCTGCTCACCCACCACGAGGAAAGCGTGGACGCCATCGAGCGCTTCGTGGACTCCGAGGTGCATCGGCGCGGCTCAGCCACCTGACGCCGCGCACACCCCCCGGGGCATACTGCCTGGTAGCCGCCCTCCCTGGTAGCCGCCACATCGTCCCGTCGCGCCTGGCCAAAGCGCCCGTGGATGTGTCATCATTCCCGCCATGGCTACCCGGACGATGCGTGCACCGATGTGCTGCGTTCGCTGTGCCATGTGTCTGCAGGCCTGAGTCGCCCACGGATAGCAGTCCCCCATCCATCCGGGCGCTCGGCCAGACGAGCGCGATCTCGCCCTGCCGCAGCACCCACCGACATGCTTCAGGAGAACCGGTGCCCACCACGGAGCCCACCGCCACGCCGCAGGCGCTCACGGACGCGGACGAGCGCCGCCGCCACCGCGAGGAGGCGCGCCTCATCCGCACCCGTGAGGCCGCCGCGCGCAAGAACACCGCGGCCAAGGACGGCCAGTGGGCCTCCGGCGACCGCACGCCGCTGAACCCCAACGAGGAGTTCAAGTCCACGGCCGACCCGCTCGCGGTGCGCGGCCGGATCGAGAACCTGTACTCCAAGTGGGGCTTCTGGTCGATTCCGCCGTCCGACCTGCGCGGCCGCTTCCGCTGGTGGGGCCTCTACACGCAGCGCCGCCCGGGGATCGACGGCGGCAAGACCGCGATCCTCGAGCCGCACCAGCTGGACGATGAGTACTTCATGCTCCGCGTGCGCTCCGACGGCGGGCAGCTGTCCGTGGCGCAGGCACGGGAGATCGCCGCGATCTCGCAGGAGTTCGGGCGCGACACCGCCGACGTCTCGGATCGCCAGAACATCCAGCTCCACTGGATCCGGGTCGAGGACGTGCCGGAGATCTTCCGCCGCATCGAGGGGGTGGGCCTGTTCACCACCGAGGCGTGCGGCGACAGCCCCCGCGTGATCCTGGGATCCCCCGTCGCCGGCGTGGCGAAGGACGAGCTGCTGGACCCCACGCCGCAGATCCAGGCGATCATCGAGCGCGGCATCGGCAGCGCGGAGTTCTCGAACCTGCCCCGCAAATTCAAGTCCGCGATCTCCGGCACCCGCATCCCGGACATCGTCCACGAGGTCCAGGACATCGCGTTCGTGGCCGTCGAGCACCCCGAGCTGGGCGTGGGCTACGACCTCTGGGTGGGCGGCGGACTCAGCATCAACCCGCACCTGGGCGTCCGGCTGGGCGCGTTCGTCGAGCCCGCCAAGGTCGCCGAGGTGTGGGCCGGCGTGATCGGCATCTTCCGCGACCACGGCTACCGCCGCCTGCGCACCCGCGCGCGCCTCAAGTTCCTGGTCAAGGCCTGGGGAGCGGAGAAGTTCCGCCAGGTTCTCCAGGATGACTACCTGGGCTGGGCGCTGCCCGACGGCCCGGGGCCGGAGGTGGCGAAGCCCGGCGACCGCGGCGACCACGTGGGCATCCACGAGCAGAAGGACGGCCGCTGGTACGTGGGTGCCGCCCCCATCGCGGGCCGCATCTCGGGCGAGAAGCTGGCGCGCATCGCGGACATCGCCGCCGCGGCCGGCTCGGACCGCATCCGCCTCACCCCGTTGCAGAAGATCCTCATCCTCGACGTCCCCGAGGACCGCGTGAGCGACGTGGTCAACGGCCTGCGCGCCCTCGAGCTCGAAGCGCAGCCCGGCGAGTTCCAGCGCAACGTCATGGCGTGCACCGG
>NZ_JAHEBP010000122.1:411-5983 GCF_024642165.1 Demequina sp. | reverse complement strand
CGGTGCCACGAGCGCGGTCGCCACAGCACCCCCCAGCGGCCGGTGGCCTCGGGAACTCCGGTGGGCGTGCGGGTGGGCGTGGTCATGGGAACTCCCTGGTCAGGGGCACGGGTGGACGAGGCCGCGCAGGGCAAGGGACGCGAGGTTCGACCCCGCGACGTGTGGTGGGAGGCCGGCGTCGGCCACGCCCAGGGTACCGGACCGCCCGTTCGCGCCCCCGGACGGCAGGGAGCCCGGGACCCTCGCGGGGTCCCGGGCTCGGTGCCAGCCGGCGCCTCGGTGGCGCCGTCGCGGTCGTGTCAGACGGTCACGTGCGCGGCCGCCAGGTTGGCGCGCAACTGCTCGCCCAGACCCGCGTCGACGCTGGTCCAGTACTGGATGGCACGCTCGCGGATCTCGTTGGACACCACACCGCCCACGTGTCCGGTGATGGTCTCGAGGAACCGCGCCTTGGCCTCCGCGTCGAACACCTCGCGGTACATGGTGCCCGCCTGGCCGAAGTCGTCGTCCTCGGGGTGGAGCGTCGCCGCCGAGCGCACCAGTTCGCCGTCGGCCTGCCAGCCGCGGGACTCGGCTGCGCGGGCGGGATCCGCGTGGGCGCCGCCGGTCGAGCTGGGGGCGTACACCGGGGTGTCGGGCGACGCGAACGAGTAGCGCATCGACCCATCCTTCGAGAACGAGTGCCCGTTCGGGTCCGCGTTCTTGGCGGCGTTGACCGGCAGCTGCGCGTAGTTGGTGCCCACGCGGTAACGGTGGGCGTCCGCGTAGGAGAAGATGCGCGCCAGCAGCATCTTGTCGGGCGAGGTGTCGATGCCGGGCACGAAGTTCGAGGGCTCGAACGTGGCCTGCTCGATCTCGGCGAAGTAGTTGGCGGGGTTGCGGTTGAGCTCCATGACGCCCACGTCGATGAGCGGGTAGTCGCCGTGCGGCCACACCTTGGTGAGGTCGAACGGGTTGAAGCGGTATGTGGCGGCGTCCTCGTAGGGCATCACCTGCACCTTGAGGTCCCAGCGCGGGAAGTCGCCGTCCTCGATGTGCGAGTAGAGGTCGCGGATGTGGACGTCGGCGTCCGAGCCGGCCAGCTCCGCCGCCTCGTCGTTGGTGAAGTGGTGGACCCCCTGCTGGGTCTTGAAGTGGTACTTCACCCAGAACCGCTCGCCCTCCGCGTTGATCCACTGGTAGGTGTGCGAGCCGTAGCCGTTCATCTCGCGCCAGCTGCGCGGAATGCCGCGGTCGCCCATCAGCCACGTCACCTGGTGCGCGGACTCGGGCTGCAGCGACCAGAAGTCCCACTGCATGTCGTTGTCGCGCAGGTGCGAGCCCGGGAGGCGCTTCTGCGAGCGGATGAAGTCGGGGAACTTGATGCCGTCGCGGATGAAGAAGACGGGGGTGTTGTTTCCCACCAGGTCGTAGTTGCCCTCGGTGGTGTAGAACTTCAGCGCGAAGCCGCGCGGGTCGCGCCACGTGTCGGGGGAGCCCTGCTCGCCGGCGACCGTGCTGAACCGCGCGAGCATCTCGGTTTCGACGCCGGGCTGGAACACGGCCGCCCGGGTGTAGGCGGAGACGTCGTTGGTCACGGTGAAGGTGCCGTACGCGCCGCCGCCCTTGGCGTGCACCACGCGCTCCGGCACGCGCTCGCGGTTGAACTGGGCGAGCTTCTCGACCAGGTAGTGGTCGGTGAGCGCGATGGGGCCGTCCGCGCCCACGGACAACGAGTGCTGGTCCGAGGCGACCGGCGCCCCGGAGTTGGTGGTGGTGAACTTCTCCGACATGGGAGTGCTCCTTGTTCAGTCGTGGATGGGAACAGCGGCGGCGGCCTTCACCGCGACTGCCTGGCAGTCGCGGCAGAGACCCCAGAAGGTGATCTCGGCGACGGCCACGGCGAACCCGTGGTCGTCGTCGGGTGAGAGGCAGGGGGCCTGGCCCACCACGCAGTCGACGTCCGCGATGGTGCCGCACGTCGAGCAGACCATGTGGTGGTGGTTGTCCCCTACGCGCAGTTCGTAGCGAGCCGGGTGATCGCCCGGCTCGATGCAGCGGGCGAGACCGCGGCCGGTGAGGTCGCGCAGCACGTTGTAGACGGTCTGGATCGAGAGGTCCGGCCGGTGGGCCGCGACCTTGGCGTGAACGGCGTCCGCGGCCGCATGCGGCATTCCGTCGAGCGCCTCGATGACCGCGACACGTGGCTCGGTGACACGCAGCCCCGCTCCGCGGAGGAGGTCGGGTGCGAGGACGGGAGACACGGTCCTCACCCTACGCCGTTATTTTGAATGACTCAAATGATGGCAGGGTTGCCCTCCCTGACGCTCCGCACGGAGTCGGGCGCGACGCGCCGTGTGCAACGGGCCGATGCGGTGGTCCAGACGGCGTGTCGAGTCTGGGACCGTGCGGGGTGTCAGGGGGAGGGGGTTCCGTGACCTTCGACCCGCGCCCGCGCATACCCCGGGGGATATTGTCGACAGCAGAGCCCAACAGCCCCATCCCCAGGAGGAATGCCATGAAGCTTGTCGTCGTCGGTGGAGTCGCCGCAGGAGCATCGACCGCCGCCCGCGCCCGGCGTCTCGACGAATCCGCGGAGATCGTGGTCTTCGAACGCGGACACCACGTCTCGTTCGCGAACTGTGGCCTGCCGTACCACGTGGGCGAGGTGATCTCCGAGCGCTCGCGCCTGCTGCTGCAGACACCCGAGAGCCTGCGCGAATCCCTCAACATCGATGTCCGCATCGCCACCGAGGTGCTCGCGATCGACCGCAAGAAGAAGACCGTCACGGTCCGTGAGGTGGATTCCGGCAAGGAGTACACCGAGAAGTACGACAAGCTCGCGCTGTGCATGGGCGCGGAGGCCGTGCGCCCGCCCCTGCCCGGCATCGACCACCCGGCCGTCGAGGTGCTCCGCCGCATCGGCGACATGGACCGCATCAAGACCCGGCTCGACAGCGCGGTAGCCGCTCAGAAGAACGGCAAGCGTGGCGTGGTCACCGCCGTGGTGGTGGGCGCGGGCTACATCGGATTGGAGATGGCGGAGAACCTCCACCACCGCGGAGTGCGCGTCGACGTGGTGGAGCTCGCGGACCAGATCCTGCCACCCGTGGACCACGAAATCGCGACCCCGGTCGAGCAGCACCTGCGCATGCGGGGCATCGGCCTCCACCTCTCCACCGCCGCGGCCGCCTTCCAACCGCTGTCCGACAAGGACGGCGAGGAGCGCGTGAGCGTCGAGCTGAACTCGGGCACCGTGCTCAAGGCGGACCTGGTGATCCTCGCGGCGGGCGTCAAGCCCGCGGTCGAGCTGGTCAAGGCCGCCGGGATCGAGCTGGGCCAGCGCGGGGGCATCAAGGTCGACACGCACATGCAGACCTCCGACCCGAGCATCTACGCGGCTGGCGACGCCGTCGAGACGCCGCACCCGGTGCTGCCCGGCCACTACCTCGCCCCGCTCGCGGGCCCGGCGAACCGCCAGGCGCGCGTCGCCGCGGAGAACATCTGCGGGAGGGTCACGGAGTACAAGTCCACGCAGGGCACCAGCATCGTCAAGGTGTTCGACATGGTCGCCGGCGGCACGGGCGCCACCAAGCGCCAGCTCGACGCCGCGGGCGTGGACTACCGCGTGGTCCACGTGCACCCGTCCGGCCACGCCGGGTACTACCCCGGCACCGCGATGATGCACATCAAGGTGCTGTTCGACCCGACCGACGGCCGGATACTGGGCGCCCAGGCGTGCGGATTCGACGGCGTGGACAAGCGCCTCGACCTGTTCGCGATGGCGATCCGCGCGGGGATGACCGTGTTCGACCTCGAGGAGCAGGAGCTCGCCTACGCGCCGCCGTTCGGGTCCGCGAAGGACCCGATCAACATGGCCGGGTTCGTGGCCTCCAACACCATCCGAGGCGACTTCACGCTCTGGTACTCGGAGGAGTGGCCGCTCGCCGACGGCTCGCGGCTGGTCGACGTGCGCACCCCCGAGGAGTTCGGCATCCACCACCTGCCGGGTGCACAGAACGTTCCGATCGCCACGTTCCGCGAGGCCTTCCAGGACTGGGACCGCGCGCAGCCGATCCGCCTGTACTGCGCGGTGGGCTTCCGCTCGTACCTGGCGCACCGGATCCTGGTCCAGAACGGCTTCACCGACGTTGCCACCCTGTCCGGCGGCTCCACCACCTTCGGCCACGTGCACGACAACCCGGCGGACCAGTACTCCGCGCAGCCGCCGATGGAGAACTACGCGGAGAAGGTCTCCGTCGCCTCCGCCGTCGCGGCCGCCACGGGCCAGGTCAAGGACCTCGACTGCACCGGCCTGGCCTGCCCCGGCCCCATCATGCGGCTCGCGAACGCGATGAAGGAGGCGAACGCGGGCGACGAGATCCGCGTGACCGTCTCCGACCCAGGCTTCGCGCTCGACGGCCCCGCGTGGGCCGCCAAGAACGGCCACACCCTGGTCTCTCTCGAGCCCAAGGGCCCCGGCTTTGTCGGGGCATTCCGCAAGGGCGGCGTCGAGCCGGTCCGCTCCGGCGCATCGGCCAGCGGCAAGAACAAGACCTCGATGGTGGTCTTCTCGGGCGACCTGGACAAGGTGCTCGCGGCGTTCATCATCGCCAACGGCGCAGTCGCCATGGGCGACGAGGTCTCCATGTTCTTCACGTTCTGGGGCCTCAACGCCCTGCGCAAGACGAACCCGCCGCGGCGCGAGAAGAAGGCGATGGAGAAGATGTTCGGAGCCATGATGCCGCGTGGTGCGGAGAAGCTGACGCTCTCGCAGATGCACATGGCGGGCGCCGGCACGTCCATGATCAAGAGCGTGATGAAGAAGAACGACGTGCAGTCCCTTCCCGAGCTCATCAGGTCCGCTCAGGACGGCGGCGCGCGCCTGCTCGGCTGCACCATGACGATGGACCTGTTGGGCATGGCGCAATCGGACCTGATCGACGGCGTCGAGCTCGCGGGCGTCGCCGCGTTCCTGGGCGAGGCCAACGAATCGGGCACCACGCTCTTCATCTGACACCCACCCGCCCGCGCGCTCACCCGCATGCCCGCCTAGCCGCCCACCCCCCGAGCACGCCTCCACCCCCCGAGCACGCCTCCACCCCCGGAATTGGTAGACCTTGGTCACATTCCGGGGGTTCGTGCGCCCCAGGGGTAAGTGGTGGTCGGTGAGCAGGGCCCACCCTGGATCGCGGGTCGTCGGTGTCACAGCGAGGAGCGGCGCTCGGCCGTCCCGGCCGCGGTGACTTCGCTGACGCTGGGGGTGCGGCTGATGCCGGGACGATGCCTTGGTCGCCGCGGCCCACGGGACGACCGCCAACCCGCTACCCCTGTGATGCGCGAGTCGCCGAAAAGCGACCAAGGTCTACCCATTCGAGGCGAGGCGTGGGGCGGGGCCGCGGGAGGCGTGGGGAGGCGCGGCGAGGCGTGGGGCGGGGCCGCGGGAGGCGTGGGGCGGGGCCTCGGGCTACTCCGCGGCGGGCGTCTCGGGCGCCTCGGGTGCGAGAGTCTCGGGTGCCTCGGGTGCGGGAGTCTCGGGTGCCTCGGCTGCCTCCGCCGCCGGAACGTCGACCTCGACCGGCTCGTCGCCCAC
>NZ_JAHEBP010000122.1:0-401 GCF_024642165.1 Demequina sp. | reverse complement strand
GCGGGGCCGCGGGAGGCGTGGGGAGGCGCGGGAGGGCTCGGCGGGGCCGCGGGAGGCGTGGGGCGGGGCCGCGGGAGGCGTGGGGAGGGGCCTCGGGAGGCTCGGCGGGGCCTCGGGCTACTCCGCGGCGGGAGTCTCGGGTGCCTCGGCGGCGGGAGTCTCGGGTGCCTCGGCTGCCTCCGCCGCCGGAACGTCGCCCTCGACCGGCTCGTCGCCCACCAGGTTGCGCTCGACATTGCGGGCGATACCGATGATGCGGTCCCCCGACGCGGGCTTGGCGAAGATGACACCCATCGAGTTCTTACCCTTGGCGGGCACGCCCTGGACCGACGAGCGCACCACCTTGCCGGACTCCATGATGACCAGCACCTCGTCGGACTCCTCGACCAGGAGCGCACCCA
>NZ_JAHEBP010000121.1 GCF_024642165.1 Demequina sp. | reverse complement strand
CGTCGCGGCCTCCGGCGCCGGCACGCCCCCTCGCGCCGCGCTGACCCGCGCCGCCGAGCCGCGGGCGGCGGCATGAGCCGGCGCCGCGCACAAGCGCGGATACGATCGAGATCGGACCCGTCGACGGGACGGTCAGCGAGGAGCGTGCAGCATGCGCAGGTCAGGGGTCGCGATCGCAGCGCTCGTGCTGGCGTTGACGGGCTGCGTACGGGTCTCCGCGGAATCCACGCTCGGGCCCGACGACACGTTCTCGCAGCACGCGATCGTCGCCATGACCAACCAGGCGCGCAACGCGATCGAGAGTCAGTTGGACCAGGTCGAGCTGCCCGAGGGCGTCGACACGCCGGACGTCCCGCTCGACGTGGGCGCCCTGCTCGACCCCGACACCGTGCGTGAGCAGCTCGCGCCCCTCGAGGAGGCCGAGCCAGGCTCCGTGACGGTCCAGGCGTACTCCGACGATGAGGGCCGCAACGGCGTCGAGATCGACATCGTGGATGTGCCGCTCGACACGGTCGCCGATGCCGCGGGGGCCCTGCCGGTGGGCGGGGCGTCCGCGATCGCCCGCGACGGCGACACCTACGTGGTGACCATCGAGACGGGCGCCGCCTCTCAGCTGCAGGCCGCCGGCGGCGGGATCGGAGACCTCTCGCTCCTGGAGGGCGCCGTCGACGTCGCGGTGGCCTTCACCTTCCCCGGCCTGGTGAGGGAGGCGAGCGCGGGCACCATCGAGGGCACCACCGTCACGCTCGGCCTGTCCGATCTGCTCGGCTCCGACTCGATCAGGATCGTCGGGGGCGCGGACCGCGAGATCGACTGGGGCCCACTGCTGAAGTGGGGACTCGTCACGCTCGCGGGCCTGCTGGTGGTGGGCGGGGGCGCCGCGCTCGTGATCCAGGACCGTCGCCGTCGTGCGCGCACCGCCCTCCCGCCGCCACGCGCGGACGGCGGGGGCGGCGTCGGCATGCTGGGAGCGCGGGACGATGCGCCCGCTGCCGCGCCGGACGATGCCCCGGCGGCGCCGCGCACGGCGGGCGAGGAGCCCTAGCGGCGCCACGCGCGCATCGTGCCCTCGCCGTCGGGTGAGACCATGGTCGGCGTGCTCGATACCTACCGCTCGATCCTGAGCCACCCCGGCGCCAAGGCGTTCGCCGCGGCCGGCCTGCTCGCCAGGCTGCCCATCTCGATGTTCAACATCTCGATCATCCTCATGGTCCAGATCCAGTACGACAGCTACGCCATGGCGGGCCGCGTCGCCGCCGTGGGCGTGCTCGTGTGGGCGCTGCAGACGGTGCCCACGGCCCGGCTCGTCGACCGGATCGGCCAGCGCGCCGCCATGATCCCGCTCACGCTCACCTTCGTGGCGGGCGCGACGCTCGCGATCTGGACCGCGATGTCCGGTGGGCCGGAGTGGCTGCTGTGGCTCGCCGTGGCGATCGCGTCGATCCAGGGTCCGCTCGGGTCGCTCACCCGCGCGCGGTGGTCCCATCTGCTGCGCTCCGACAAGGACATCCATACGGCGTTCGCGCTCGAGGGCTCGCTGGACGAGGTGCTGTTCGTGGGCGGCCCCGCGCTCGCCACGATTCTCGCGACGCTGGTGTGGGCGCCGCTCGGCGTGGTGGTCTGCCTCGTGGGCCTGGTGGTGGGCATGACGATCCTGCTGGGCCAGCGCGCCACCGAGCCCGCGCCGCGCCGCGGCACCGGCGGCCGGTCGTTGGGCCTGAGGCTGCCGGGCGCGGTGATCGCGGTGGCCTTCATCTCCTTCGGGATCGGCGCGATGTTCGGGGCGTTCGACATCTCGATCGTGGCGTTCGCGGACGAGGCCGGGCACAAGACGCTGTCCGGTCTCATCATCGGGATCATCTCCGCGGGCTCGCTCGTGGGCGGCCTGCTCTACGGCGCCCGCCACTGGCGCACGCCGCTGTGGCAGCGCACCGTGATCGGCACCGTGCTGCTCGCCGCGGGTTTCGGCGCCCTGGCCCTCGCCCCCAACGTGTTGGTGCTGTCCCTGCTCGGGTTCGTCGCGGGCGTCACCATCGCACCCACCCTCACCAACGCGGACACCGTGGTGCAAAGGGTGGTCGCGCGCGATCAGATCACCGAGGGCATGGCCTGGCTGCGCATCGGCCTCGGCATCGGGGTAGCGCTGGGCGCCTGGGTCGCCGGCGGGCTCATCGAGAGCGCCGGCGCCCGGGCCGGGCTCGGGGTCGCGGCGGCGGGCGGCGCGCTCGCGTTCGCGTTCGCGCTCGCCTTCGCGGTGGTGATCAAGCGCGGAACGGAGCGCGTGGACGCGTCCGAGCCGGACGATGCGCCGCCGCCTGTCGAGCGCGAGCTCGCCGTCGAACAGCCACCTCTGCCTCCCCATATGTAGGACGCGGCGGCGGTTCTCGCCTCGGTGGGACCTAGGTCCCCGCCCGGTGCGCGCAGGCGGGTCTACCTTCGAGAACACAGGACGTGGGTGGCAACGGCGCCGCCCGACACAGCGTGGCTCGGGCGACCATCCGGGGACTTGGTCGCCCGAGCCGCACCCCATTCCGTGCGTCGGCGTCCCGCTCCCTCCCCCAGGGGCGCCGACGCCGGATTCTTCGCATGCCCGGAGCCCGCAGGCACCGCCATGGAAACCATTCTCATCAGGGGACATTGGTCCCGCGAGCCGCGAGCCACCCAGGCATACCGTCGGGAGTATCGACGCCCTCAACCAGGGCCGGGACCCAATGGAGGGATCCACGATGCGCAGACTGCTGATCCTCGGCGCAGGCACCGCAGGAACGATCGCGGCGAACAAGCTGCGGCGCCGGCTCGCGCGCGACGAATGGGACGTCACCATCGTCGAGCAGCGCGCCGCCCACTACTACCAGCCGGCCTTCCTGTTCATCCCGTTCGGGAAGTACAAGCCGGCCAAGGCGCGTCGCGAGGCGTCGCGCTACATCGGCGACGGCGTCACGCGGGTCTCAGGCGAGGTCGACGTGGTCGATCCCCAGGGCCGCTCGGTGACCCTGGTCGACGGCACCACGCTCGCCTACGACTACCTGATCATCGCCACCGGCACCTCGCCGCACCCGGAGGAGACGCCGGGCATGGCGGACGACTGGCACGGCGCGGTCCACTCGTTCTACACGTTTGAGGACACCGTGGCGCTGCGCGAGGCGCTGGCGAAGTTCGACGGCGGCAAGCTGGTGATGCACATCACCGAGATGCCCATCAAGTGCCCCGTCGCGCCCCTCGAGTTCACCCTGCTGGCAGACGACCACTTCCGCCGCCGCGGCATCCGCGACAAGGTCGACATCACCTTCGTGACGCCCTTGGACGGCGCCTTCACCAAGCCGGTGGCCGCCGCCACGTTCGGCGGGCTGCTCAGCGACCGCGGGATCGCGCTCGAGTCCGACTTCATGATCGAGAGCGTGGACGCCGAGGGCCACAAGCTGGTCTCGTACGACGAGCGGGAGGTCCCCTACGACCTGCTGGTCACGGTGCCGGTCAACCGCGGCGCCGCCTTCGTCGGGCGCTCGGGGCTCGGCGACGAGCTCGACTTCGTCACCGTCGACAAGGGCACGCTGCGCCACACCGTCTACGACACGATCTTCGCCGTGGGCGACGCGACCAACGTGCCCACGTCGAAGGCCGGCGCGGTCGCCCACTTCGAGATGGACACCTTCCCCGATCAGTTCATGCAGATGATCGCGGGCGAGGAGCCCGAGGAGAAGTTCGACGGCCACGCCACCTGCTTCATCGAGTCGGGCGGCGGCAAGGCGCTGCTCATCGACTTCAACTACGACACCGAGCCGCTGCACGGCACGTTCCCGCTGGCGGGGGTGGGGCCGCTCCCGCTGCTCAAGGAGTCGCGCCTGAACCACCTGGGCAAGCTCGGGTTCGAGTGGGCGTACTGGTCGATGCTGCTTCCGGGCCGGCCGATGCCGCTCCCGGCGCACATGTCGATGTCAGGGAAGAAGACGCCCGCCTAAGCGGCGGCACCGGACCAAGGAGGAGAGATGACCACGACCACCCTGAAGGGGCGCGAGGTCCACGTCGACGACGAGGGCTTCCTGACCGAGTACGACGAATGGGACGAGGAGTTGGGCGCGGAACTCGCGTCTCAGATCGGCATCGAGATGACCGATGCGCACTGGGGCCTGATCCGCTTCCTGCGCGCCGACTTCGCGGAGACGGGCCAAACCGCGACGACGCGACGCGTCGCGACCGTGGGCGGCGTGCCCGTCAAGGAGCAGTTCCAGCTGTTCCCCAAGAAGCCCGGCAAGAAGATGTCCTACATCGCGGGCCTGCCCAAGCCGGCCGGCTGCGTCTGAGAGAGGTGCACCATGACCGCGACTGAACCGCGCATCGTCCCGAACTTCGGGGACGAGGATGAGACCGACCGCAAGCTGGTCATCATCTGCTCGAAGGGCAACCTCGACATGGCCTACCCGGGCCTGGTGCTCGCCAACGCGGCGCTGGGCGAGGGCATCGCCGTCGACCTGTTCTTCACCTTCTGGGGCTTCGACATGATCACCAAGGATCGCCAGACGAAGCTCAAGTTCTCCCCGGTGGGCAACACCGCGATGCACCTGCCCACGGGCGGCCGCATGCCCCAGTGGCTGTCCCCGTTCCCGGGCATGACCTGGGTGGCGACCAAGATGATGAGGAAGCAGATCGACGATCTGGGCATCCCGCCCGTCGACGAGTTCCTCGACCAGATCGTCGCCTCGGGTGGGCGCCTGTGGGCCTGCCG
This sequence comes from Demequina sp., assembly GCF_024642165.1. GTDB lineage: Bacteria > Actinomycetota > Actinomycetes > Actinomycetales > Demequinaceae > Demequina. The sequence goes on along the minus strand of NZ_JAHEBP010000121.1, from coordinate 1,283 downwards.
GATGAGCGCCGACATGCAGGGCCTCACGATGGACGACCTCCGGGACGACGTAGAGGACATCATCACGGCGGCCGACTTCATGGACATCTCCGAGGGGGCGCAGACGCTGTTCATCTGACGAGGGCCCCTCTACCGGGCGCGATGCCCGGGCCGTAACGTTTCCCCATGGTCGACTACCGGGCATCCGCGATCGCCACCGTGGTGGCGACGGCCGCGCTCATCCCGGTCGCCATGCTGCCCCTGCTTGCCCGCACGGTCCGGCGGTACGGGCGGCTGCGGGGCTGGCCGATGCTCGCCGCGCTGGGCCTGCTGGGTGCCTCGGTCGCACTGGCGGCGTACACCGTGCTGCCGCTTCCGGACGCGGGCGACCTGCAGTGCACGGGAGGCAGCCTGTCGAGCTACTGGATCCTGGATCCGCGCGCGTCCACGGTCCCCATGCTCGATGCGTTGCGGGACCACGGCCTGCTCGCCATCGCCCGCGACCCGTACGTCCAGCAGTTCTTCCTCAACGTGCTGCTCTTCGTGCCCTTCGGATTCCTCCTTCACCAGGTCACGCGATGGGGGGTGGTCGCCGCCTCCGCGCTGGGCTTCCTCACGTCGCTCGGGATCGAGCTCACCCAGGGCTCGGCCTTCTTCGGCACGTATCCCTGCCCGTACCGCACCTTCGACGTCGCCGACCTGGTGGCCAATACCGGCGGCGCGATGATCGGGGCCGTCCTGTCCGCCGCGGTGGTCGCCGCCGTGCCGGCGGTGACGCCTCGGCCAGTGCCCGATCTGGAGCCGCCCACCCCGGGCCGGCGCGGCGTCGCGGTCCTCATCGACGCCGGCGTCGCAACCATGGCGGCGGCGGGCGCTGTGGGAGCCCTCTCGCTCGCCCGGGGCCTCGCGGGCGGCAGCGAACCGGCCCTCGAGGTGATCGGCGACCGCGGGGACTGGGCGCTCGCCCTGCTCGCCGGAACCGCGCTGGTCGCCGTGGTCCACCCGTTGCTGCGGCGCGACCGCGCGACCCTCGGGCATGCCGTGGTCAACGTGGGGCCCGCGCGCACCGCGGATCCGGCCAGGCACGGGTCCGCGGCGCAGGTGCTGGTGCGGTGGCTCGTGCGGTGGGTGCCGGTGGCCGTGGCGTTCGCGCTCGGCACGCCGTGGATCGAGGTCATCGCCGTCGCGGAGATCGCTTGCGTGGCCCTCACCGCCCGCCGCGAGTCCCTCGCCGGCCTCGCGAGCCGAACCTCGACGCGAACGCTGCCGTCCTTGCGTCAGTCGCGCACGGCCGCATCGCGGGT
>NZ_JAHEBP010000120.1 GCF_024642165.1 Demequina sp. | reverse complement strand
CGCCCACCACGATCGCCGCCGCCGCATCGTCCTGCGTGGAGAAGATGTTGCAGGACGCCCAGCGCACCTGGGCGCCCAGTGCCGTGAGCGTCTCGATCAGGACCGCGGTCTGCGTGGTCATGTGCAGGGATCCGGCGATGCGTGCGCCGGCGAGGGGCTGCGCGTCGCCCATCTGGGCCCGCAGGGCCGTGAGGCCCGGCATCTCCTGCTCCGCCAGGCGGATCTGATTGCGGCCGGACTCGGCCAGCGCCAGGTCGGCGACGACGTGGTCGATCACTCAGGACTCCTCGGGGGTGGGGATGGGCTCGATCGGGGGCGCGGCGGGATGCCGCACGTCGGGCTCGATGAAGATGAGCCGGGCCGCCGGCACCGCCTCGCGGACGAGCCGCTCGGCGCCGTCGATGCGGTCCGCGAGTTCCGCCAGCGTGTCCTCCGGGCGCGCACCCACCTTGACCGTGACCAGCACGTCGTCGGGCCCGAGGTGCATGGTGCGCAGGTGGATGACGTCGGGGAATCCGCCGGCCGCAAGCGCCGCTCGGATGCCCTCGATGTCCTCCTCGACCGCGGATTCTCCCAGCAGCATGCCGCGGGTCTCGCGACCCAGGACGATGGCGATGCACACCAGCAGGAGGCCGATCATCAAGGTGCCCGAGGCATCCCAGATGCCGTTGTCGGTGACGATCGTCATGGACACGCCGATGAGGGCGAAGACGAGGCCCAGGAGCGCGCCGAAGTCCTCGAGCAGGATCACCGGAAGCTCCGGGGAGCGGGAGCGGCGGATGAATCGGCCCCAGCCCACGTTGCCGCGGATCTTGTTCGACTCGCGGATCGCGGTGCGGAAGGACAGCCCCTCGAGGACGATGGCGACCAGCAGCACCACCACCGGGACCCACTTCCATGACTCGATGGGCTCGGGGTGCTGGAACTTGTGCCACGCCTCGTACAGGGCGAACAGGCCGCCCAGGGAGAACAGCACGATCGCGACGAGGAAGGCGTAGTAGTACCGGTAACGGGAGTACCCGAACGGGTGCTCCGCGGTCGCCTCCTTCTTGGCGCGCCGCCCGCCCACGAGCAGCAGCACCTGGTTGCCGGAGTCGGCCACGGAGTGAATCGCCTCCGCGAGCATCGACGACGCCCCGGTGAGCGCCCACGCCGCGAACTTGGTGACGCCGATGCCGAGGTTCGCGCTGAGTGCGGCGACGACCGCCTTGGTCCCTCCCTCGGTCGACATCTACGCCTGCCGGATGACGGCGAGGACCTCGTCGCGCACGCGCTCCATGAGCTCCGCGCCGTCCGCCTCCGCGTTGAGCCTCAGCAGCGGCTCGGTGTTCGAGGCCCGCACGTTGAACCACCACCGCTCGCCCTCCCCGGGGGCGGGCCAGTGCTCCACGGTGAGGCCGTCGAACTCGTCCGCGGTCACCTCCTCCGTCACGAACGCCGCGCGCACCCGGTGCAGCGCGTCGGGCACGGAGTCGACGCGCGAGTTGATCTCGCCGGAGGCGGTGTACGGGTGGTAGCTCTCGAGCATCTCGGACAGGGTGCGGTCCTGCGTGCCCAGCGCCGCGAGCACGTGCATCGCGGCGATCATCCCGGAATCGGCGTAGAAGAAGTCGCGGAAGTAGAAGTGGCCGCTGTGCTCGCCGCCGAAGACGGCGTTGAGGCGGGCCATCTCCGCCTTGATGAACGAGTGGCCGACGCGGGACCGGACCGGGTTCGCACCGGCGGCGGCCAGCTGCTCGCGCACCGCGCGCGAGGAGATGAGGTTGTGGATCACGGTGGGCTGCTCCCCCGTCGCGAGCTCGCGCGCGGTCTCCCGCAGGCCCACCAGGCAGGTGATGGTCGACGGCGTCACCACCTCGCCGCGCTCGTCGACCACGAAGCAGCGGTCCGCGTCGCCGTCGAACGCGAGACCGATGTCGGCGCCGTGCTCGCGCACCGCTGCCTGCAGGTCCACGAGCGTGGCGCCGTCGAGCGGGTTCGCCTCATGGTTCGGGAACGTGCCGTCCAGCTCGAAGTACATGGGGATGATCTCGAGAGGCAGTTCCGGCAGGCCCGCGGCCGTGCCCAGCACGGCGGGGACGGTGTAGCCGGCCATTGCGTTGGCGGCGTCCACCACCACCTTGAGCGGGCGGATGTGCTCCAGCGGCACCAGGGAGCGCAGGAAGGAGCCGTACTCGCCCACCATGTCGCGTGTGCTCTCCGTGCCGCGGCGCTCGGCGGCGGCGGGCGCGTCCACGAGGTGGCGCGCCGCGAGTTCGCGGACGTCTGCCAGGCCGGAGTTGTCGCCCACGGCGCGGGCCCGGCTGCGGCACAGCTTCATGCCGTTGTAGGCCGCGGGGTTGTGGCTGGCGGTGATCATCACGCCCGGCAGGTCGAGCGCGCCGGACGCGTGATAGAGACCGTCCGTCGAGCACAGGCCGATGCGCACCACGTCGACGCCGCGCAGGGTGAGGCCCTGGGCCACCGCGTCGGCCAGCCACGGGCCGCTGTCGCGCATGTCGTGGCCGATGGCCACGGCGGTGCCGCCCTCGGGGAGCACGATCGCGTCCGCGAACGCGGAACCGATGGCGACGGCCACCTCGGCCGTGAGGTCCTCGCCCACGATGCCGCGGACGTCGTAGGACTTGATGAGCTGGGACAGGTCGGGTGCGGTCGTCACGCACCTAGGGTACCGGCGGCCCGAGTCCGCGGGATCAGACGTCCGTGGAGATGACCCTCAGGTGGCCACGTCGAGGCTCGGAGGCGAGCGGCGCGGGCGGCGTGAAGGTGGGCGCGGGCCGCGGACGGCCCGCCTCCCGCACGGCGCGGGCGAGCGCCTCGAGATCGTCGGTGGACGGCTCCGGCTCGATGAAGTCCGTCTGGATGTGGACCACGTCCCACCCGCGCGGCGCCGTGAAGCGATCCGCGTGATGCGCGCAGAGGTCGTAGCTGTGCGGCTCCGCCGTGGCGGATAGCGAGCCCACCACCACGGTGGAGTCGCCATAGACGTACGTCAGAGTCGCCGCGGCCGGGCGGGCGCACGACGATCGGGAGCACTGGCGGGTTGCCATCACGAGACGTGACGCTACCGGGCGACGGGTGTCGCGCGCCGCTGCCACGCCGACGCGGGTGGCGCCGGGCGTCGCGGCCGACTCCCGGCACGTTCGCGATAGCCTCGCGGTATGTCCCGCCGCGATCGCCACAGCCGCGGACTCCGACGGCCGCTGCTGCCGTTCGGCGCCCCCGGCCACCGCACCCGGGCCGAGCGCTTCGACGAGCTTGTCGCGGCCTCCGTCGAGCGCCTCGAGCCCCGCTGGGCCGGCGAATGGGGTCGGATCGAGTTCGGCACCGAGGAGGTGCCGCCGTCGGATCCCACGCCGTGGGAGGACGGCATCCCGCTCGGACGCCTGTTCCCGTCGGACCTGGGTCAGCCGACGCGCGTGGTGCTGTACCGGCGTCCCATCGAGCAGCGAGCGGACGATGCGCAGCTGCCCGGTCTGGTGCGCGACGTGGTCACGGAGCACGTCGCCCACGTGGTGGGCCGCGAGCCCGACGAGGTGGACCCCGAGTACGGCAGCGGGCCGTGACAGCCGGCAGCCGCTATGGGGCGTCGACGCCCACGTACGGGGTCTGACCTACCAGGACCTGGAGAGGCTCGAGGGCGGTGCGGCGCGGCGCGATCGTGGCGACGAAGCCCGGAGCGTCGGCCGCCTGCAGGGTCCACGCGAACAGTCCCGCCGCGGTGAGTTCCGTACCCGCCCGCACCTCGAGCGGAATCGTCGCCGTCGCCCCGGCCGCCAGTTGGCGGGAGGCCACCACGGCGCCGTCCGCGTCGGTGAGCTCGAACAGGCCGGCGGCATCGGCCTGCACGGCGACCGCGGAGACGTGGTCCGTCGCGAGCACCGTACGCGCCATGCCGTCGGAGACGTCCTGAGCCGCCGTCCACGCGAGGTCGTACGCGAGCGCATCCTGGGGACCGTCGACAACGGCCCGCGGCACGCGGGTCATGGCGGCGGCGACCACCGGGCCGTCCGCGCTGATGTCGACGGCGCCCGAGGCGATCGCGGGCACCGCGACCTCGGTCACCACCCCGGGCTCGAGAGCGAGCGAGGACACCCCGCCCCACGCGACCACCCCGTCATCACCCACGAGGCTGAGATCGGCCGTCGCGCCCTCGGGCGCCATGATCCGCAAGGTGGCGGTCGCGTCGCCGGCGGTGCCGATCCCGGGCACCACCAGCCGGGCTCCCGGCTCCGCGCCCGCCGCGACCCAGTCGGTACCGGCGGCCTGGAAGCCCGCGAGGCGGGAGTCCTGGAGGTGGGCGGAAACCCCGGCACCCGTGGCGACCACGTGGAGCACGAGCGCGGGAACCTCGGCCACGACGCCCTCGACGAGCAGGTCCTCCTGGCCTCCGGCCGCGACCGACACCACCGAGCGCTCCTCGATGGGCCCGAGGGGCCCGTAGTAGGTGACCGTGACCTCGGACGAGGTGTCCGTGGGGTTGGTGAGCACCAGGCGGGAGCTGGACCCCAGCGACGTCGAGCCGCCCACGAGCCATTGGTCGTGCACGGGTGCGGCACATGCGGTCGCGGCGAGGCCTGCGATATCGCCGGAGCCGACGCGCTCGATCGACGCGCCCACCTCCGCGCGCACCAGGTATCCCTCGCCCGCTGCGGCGGGGTCGGCGCCGAGCGGCTGGTACGCGCGCTCGTCGGAGCCGGAGTCGAGCGTCGGGTCCCCCGATTCGATCGCGCCCACCGGGATGATGACCGGGCCGGGGCAGGCGAGCGGCTGGGCGGCAGGGATCACCTCGGCCACGTAGACCGCCGGGGCCGCCGGGGCGGTCGCCTCGATCCGTCCGCTCGCGACCACGGCCGCCACCGCGGCGATGGCGGCCGCGAGCACCAGCACCCTTGCCCTCATCGACGCACCGCCAGGAATCTGCGATCGTGCAGCGGCACCATGCCGATCATCGCCCACGCCACCGCGGCGGTCGCGGCCCACCACCACACGCGATACGGGCCGTCCTCGTAGACGTACGAGACGTTGCGCGCACCGTCGGGAACAGCGAAGGCGGCCCGGCCTAGCGAGTCGTCGACGGCAGGCAGGACATCGCCATCTGCGATCGCGCGCCATCCCTCGTCCGCCGGCGCCGCGATGATCAGCGTGCCGGCGGCGCCCTGGCCCGGCCCCGTGGCGCCTGACCGCGAGTCCGACGCCAGCGGCACGAGCCCCTGCTCGGGCGTCTCGATCCACGCCCGTGACACGGGCACGTCCTCGACGGCGCGGGTGACGCGGTAACTGGTGCCGAAGTCGCTCGCCCCGATCAGTTGCAATCCAGCGAGCTGACTCAACGCGCTCCCGATCATCGACGAGCCGGGTGCGGCGACCACCACGCCGATGCCCCATTGCGCCAACGGCTCTTCGGCTCCAGCGCCGGCGCCGGCGAGGATCGCGACCGCGCCGGCGAGTCCGCCGGAGGTGGCCGGCTCGGTGCCCGGGCGCGCCACCGGTGCGCCCGTCGCGTCGACCTGGGCGCGACCGTCGAGCATCGTCGAGCCGTCGCCCTCCAGCACCGCGAAGTCCACCCCGTCCTCCGTGTCGGACAGCACCAGCACGCGCTGACGCGTCTCCAGGGTCTGCTCGAGCGTGGCGACCAGCGGCAGCACGGTGGCCGCGACCGGCCGCACGTCTCCACGCTCGGCGCGCGTGGGCCACGCCTCGATGACCACGGACGCGACCACCACGCCGGCCATCGCGGTGACACCCAACGACGCGCCTAGACGCAGCGCCGCCCGCCGTCGCCCCGTCCCGGCATGCCACAGCTGGAACGATGCGGCCGCACCGGCCGCGATGAGCCCGGCCGCGACCAACGACGATCCCGGACCGGCGAAGCCATTGACCGGGGCCTGCCCGGCGCCGTCGGAGTGCACCACCACGGTCGCCTGCGCGGCGGCGGCCGCGACAACGCCGAGCGCGGCGGCGACGAGGCCGCCCGCGACCGCCCCCGGCGTGCGTCCCGACAGCGCTGCG
>NZ_JAHEBP010000119.1 GCF_024642165.1 Demequina sp. | reverse complement strand
GGTATTCGTCGTCCACGCGGCGGTAGATGACGTCGACACGGCGGCGCCCGGCCGTGGTGCGCATGTACACGCGGCCGTTGTGGGTCTCGAGGTCGCGCCCCTCGACCAGCTCGACACCCATCGTGCGGGCGAGCAGCGAGTGCTCGTAGTACGCGCTGTTGAAGACGCCGGGCGTCAGCAGCACGATGGTCGGGTCGTCCACGCCCTCCGGCGCGGACTTGGCGAGTGCCGCGCGCAGCCGCTGCGAGTACTCGAGGACGGGCCGCACGCCCATCGCGCCGAACATGTCGGGGAACATCTGCGACATCGCTCGGCGATTCGACAGCACGTAGCTCACGCCGGACGGGACGCGCACGTTGTCCTCGAGCACTCGCCAGATGCCGTGCTGATCGCGGACCAGGTCGATTCCGGAGATGTGCACGCGCACGCCGTTCGCCGGGTCGATCCCGGACGCCGAGCGGTAGAAGTACTGCGAGGTGGCGAGAAGCCGGCGAGGGACGATGCCATCGTTCACGCAGTGCTGGGAGCCGTAGACGTCCGCGAGGAAGGCCTCGAGGGTGCGCACGCGCTGGGCGACTCCGGGCGAGATGATCTCCCATTCGTCGGCGCCCACCACGCGCGGGACGATGTCGAGCGGGAAGGGCCGCTCCTCGCCGGCGTGGTCGAACGTGACGCCCTGCGCGAGGTAGGTGGAGGCCAACGCCTCGGCGCGTGAGAAGAGGTCGTCGCCCGACATGCGGTCGATCTCCGCATAGACGCGGGCATACGGCTCCCGGACCTTCCCGCCGAGGTCCATGGCCTCGTCCCAGGCCTGCACCGGCTGATAGCCGGTCCATGGAGTGTGCTGATCCGAGGCGGTCATGGCGCCAGCCTAGTCACGAGATGTTTCCGGTTCGTGATGACGGCGTTTCGCCGGGTGCCGCCGCGAAAACCGCGCCCCTTCCACACGGCGCTCGCCGCTGATAACTTCGCCGTCATGGCCTACCCTCGGAACCTCCTCGCGCCCGGCGAGCGGATCATCATCGACAGCAACCCCCACTGGAAGGCGCTGTTGGGGCCCATCCTGGTGGCGCTGGTCTCGATCGGCGCCGTGATCGCCGTCTGGGTGTGGACCGGGAGCGCGTCGATGAGCGACGGCGCGCGCACCACGATCGGCATCGTGGTGGGGGTCCTCGCCACCGTCGTGGTGGTCTGGTGGGCCGTGTCGCCGTTCATCCGCTGGGCCTCGACCCACTTCGTGGTGACCGACCGCCGGGTGATCTATCGCAGCGGCGTCTTCACCAAGAACGGCATCGATATTCCGATCGCGCGCATCAATACCGTGCAGTTCCGGCACGGCCTCATCGACCGCATGTTCCGCGCGGGAACGCTGTCGATCGAGTCCGCATCGGATGACCCGCTGGACTTCGACGACATCCCGGACGTCGAGAACGTCTACGCACGTCTCCACGAGCAGATCATGGAGCACATCGATGGCGAGAGCGGCAGGCGATCCTCTCGTCCCGCCGCAGATCCACCCCCCGCGCCGCAGAACCCGCCGGCGGACACCGAGCCGCCCGCCGCCGCGTCGCCGGCGTGACCGCCGGCGTGACCGCCGCCGCGACGGCCGACGCTCCCCGCGCGCCACGCATCGTCCCTGGATAGCCTGGCCACCATGAGCGACACCACCAGCGACCCGTTTTCCGCCGCCTACGCCTCGACCGTGGCCGCGGGCTACACCTTCGAGGGCGGCTCGATCGCCCTGGGTGCGCTGGTCCAGGGGGAGGACGCGAACGCCGACGCCCAGGTGAGGCTGCCGCTCGCGATGATGAACCGTCACGGCCTCATCGCCGGCGCGACGGGAACCGGCAAGACCCGCACGCTGCAGGGAATGGCGGAGGCGCTCTCCGATGCGGGCGTGCCGGTGTTCGTCACGGACGTCAAGGGCGATCTGTCAGGAATGGCGCTACCGGGAGAGCCCAAGGGCTTCATTGACAAGCGGGCCGCGGACATCGGACAGGACTGGGCGCCGCGCGGCTATCCCATGGAGTTCTACTCGATCGGCGGAGCCGCGGACGGTGTGGGCATACCCATGCGGACCACGGTCACGGACTTCGGGCCGCTGCTGCTGGCGAAGGTGTTGGGGCTCACGGACATCCAGGAGTCCGCGCTCGGACTGGTGTTCCACTGGGCGGACACCAACGGGCTCGCGCTGCTGGATCTCAAGGACCTCAGGGCCGTGATCCAGCACCTCACCTCCGACGAGGGCAAGGCGGAGCTCACGTCCATCGGCGGAGTGTCCTCGCAGACCGCGGGCGTGCTGCTGCGCGAGATCGCCAACCTCCAGGCGCAAGGCGCGGACGCGTTCTTCGGCGAGCCCGCCTACGAGACCTCTGACCTGCTGCGCACCACGCCCGACGGCCGCGGCGTCATCTCCGCTCTCGAGCTGCCCAACCTGGTGACCCGGCCGCGCCTGTTCTCGACGTTCCTCATGTGGCTGCTGGCGGACCTCTTCGCCGACCTGCCGGAGGTGGGCGACGCGGACAAGCCGCGCCTGGTGTTCTTCTTCGACGAGGCGCACCTGCTGTTCGACGACGCCTCCAAGGAGTTCCTGACCCAGGTGACGCAGACCGTGCGGCTCATCCGCTCCAAGGGCGTCGGCATCTTCTTCTGCACGCAGACCCCGAAGGACCTGCCGGCGGACGTGCTGGGCCAGCTGGGCTCGCGGATCCAGCACGCGCTGCGTGCCTTCACGCCGGACGATGCGACGGCGATGAAGGCGACGGCCCGCACCTTCCCGAACTCGCCGTACGACCTGGAGGAGGTGCTCACCACCATGGGCATCGGCGAGGCCGTGGTGACGGTGCTGAGCGACAAGGGCGCGCCCACGCCGGTCGCATGGACGCGGCTGTGCGCCCCGCGCGGCCTCATGGACCCCGCGCCGGCCGGCGTCATCGCGTCGACCATCGCGGGCAGCCCCCTCTCGGCCCGGTACGGCACCATGCTCGACCGTGAGAGCGCGTACGAGCTGCTGGGCGCCCGCGCGGAGAAGGCGGCCGCGGCCGCGCAGGAGCGGGAGGCGGCCGAGGAGGCCGCCGCGGAGCGGGAGCGGGAACAGCGGGACGATGCCCGGAGCACCTCTCGTACGCCGTCGCGCTCGCGGTCCCGCGCGAGGGACAAGAGCGTCACGGAGCAGGTGCTCGGCTCGGCTCCCGTGCGCGACTTCGCGCGCACGGCGGGGCGCGAGATCGGGCGCTCGATTCTGCGTTCGGTGTTCGGGGTTCGCAGTCGGTAGCGATGTAGCCAGGGGCTTGTGAGGCCGCAGATGCGGCGCTAGCGTTTGTTTCGTGCCGCATCTGCGAGTATCCGAGGCCGCCGCGCTGCTGGGCGTCAGCGACGACACCGTGCGCCGCTGGATCGACGCCGAATCGGTGCCGACCATTCGCGACGCCGGGGGGCGCATCCTGATCGACGGCATCGACGTCGCCGCCTTCGCCGCGCGCACCACCGCTCCCGACGATCCGACGGACGTCCGGCGGTCCGCACGGAACCGCTTCACCGGCATCGTCACCCGCGTGATCGCAGACGAGGTGATGGCGCAGGTGGACCTCCAATGCGGGCCCCACCGCGTGGTGTCGCTGATGAGCGCGGAGGCGGTGCGCGAGCTCGGCCTCGAGCCCGGGTCCGTGGCGACGGCCGTGGTGAAGGCGACCACGGTCATCGTCGAGACGCCGGCGGCCAAGGCGTGAGCCGTGGCCCTGGGATCGCGATCGCCGCGCTCGGGATCGCGATCATCGGAGCGGTCATCTGGGCGTCGTCGACCCGCGACGCGGTCGATGCGCGGGCCCATGCCGAGGGCCGCGTCGAACTGACGGTCTTCGCCGCCGCGTCACTCGCCGACGTCATGGAGCCGATCGCGGAGGCGTTCGAATCCGCACACGGCGCGGTGGACGTGCGCCTTACCTACGGCGGCAGCAGCGACCTCGCGGCACAGATCGCCGAGGGCGCGCCCGCCGAGGTGTTCGTCTCTGCGGACGAGGCGCAGATGGCGGCCGTTGCCGATCACGTCTCCGGCGACGCTGCCGTGGTCGCCACCAACACCCTCACGCTCGTGGTGCCCGCGGGGAACCCGGCGGGCGTGCGCGGACTCGAGGACCTCGCGAGCCCCGGCCTGGTTTCCGTGATCTGCGCGCCACAGGTGCCGTGCGGTGCGGGGACGGCCGAGCTCGCGACGCTCGCGGGCGTGACGCTCACCCCCGCCTCCGAGGAGCAGTCGGTGACCGGCGTCCTCGGCAAGGTGGCGTCCGGCCAGGCCGATGCAGGCATCGTCTACGTCACCGACATCGCGCGCGCCGAGGGCGTCGAGGCCGTCGAGATCGACGGCGCGGACGCGGTGGTGAACCACTACATGGCGGCCGCGCTCACCGGCGCCCGGGAACCCGGGCTCCCAGCGCTGTTCGTCGAGTTCCTCACCGGCCCCGAGGCGCGCGAGGTCCTCGCGGCGGCCGGATTCGGGACGCCGTGACGGGCCCGCGCTGGCTGGCGCCGCTCGCCGCGCTCGGCGGCCTGCTGGTGCTGCTCCCGCTCATCGGGCTGGTCTCCCGCGTGGAGTGGCCGCGCTTCTGGGAACTGGTGACGTCCGAGGCGTCGCTCACCGCGCTGGGGCTCTCGCTGCGGACCGCGGGCACCGCCACCCTCGTGGTGCTGGCGCTGGGAGTGCCGCTCGCCTTCGTGCTGCACTCCCTGCGCGGGCCGATGCGCGGCATCGTGCGCGCCCTGGTGCTCACTCCCCTGGTGCTGCCACCCGTCGTGGGCGGCCTGGCCCTGCTCTACGCGTTCGGGCGTCGCGGGCTGCTGGGCGAACAGGTCGGCGGCTCCGTCGCGTTCTCCACGCTCGCGGTGGTGATCGCTCAGGCGTTCGTCGCCATGCCCTTCATGGTGGTGGCTGTGGAGTCCGCGCTCGCCGCGCGTTCCGGGCGGCATGAGGCGATCGCCGGGACGCTGGGCGCGTCGCGGACGCGGATCCTCCTGCGCGTCACGCTCCCCGCCCTGGGCCCCGCGCTCGCCACCGGGGCGGTGCTCGCGTTCGCCCGCGCGCTGGGTGAGTTCGGCGCCACGCTGACCTTCGCCGGGTCGCTCGCCGGGGTGACCCGGACGGCGCCGCTCGAGATCTACCTGGCGCGCGAGGCCGATCCCGCCTCCGCGGCGGCCCTGTCGCTGGTGCTGGTGCTGGTCGCGATCTCCGTGGTCGCGCTCGCCTACCGTCCGCTCAGGCGCGCGCCGTGACCGGGCTCGTCGCGCACGTCCGGGTCGCCGCTCGCGGGGTCGACGCGTCCCTCGAGGTCGAGGCCGGACGCACCCTGGTGCTGTTGGGGCCCAACGGCTCCGGCAAGTCGACCACGCTGGAGGCCATCGCCGGCATCGTCCCCCTCGACGGCGGCGCCGTGACGCTCGACGGCGCGGCGATCGGCGCCCGCGACCGCCGCATCGGCCTGCTGTCCCAGGACGACGCCTTGTTTCCCACCATGTCCGTGCGCGACAACGTCGCGTTCGGCCCGCGGTCGCGCGGATTCTCCCGGCACGATGCGCGGGCCCAGGCGGAGGGCTGGCTCGCCCGGGTGGGGCTGGAGGGCACGGGGGACCGCCGGCCCGCGGACCTCTCGGGGGGCCAGGCACGTCGCGTGGCGATCGCTCGCGCCCTCGCCGCGCGGCCGCGCGTGCTGCTGCTCGACGAGCCCTTCGCGGGGCTCGACGTGGTGGCCGCGAGCACCATCCGCTCCCTGGTCGCGGGGCTGCTCGCGGGCGTGACCGCGGTGGTGTCCACGCACGACGCCTTGGACGCGCACGCGTTGGCCGATCACGTCGCGGTCATCGAGTCCGGGCGGGTGGTGGAATCCGGCATTGCGGCGGAGGTGCTCACGCGGCCCCGGACGGCCTTCGCCGCGCGCATGGCGGCGCGGGTGCTGGTGAACGGGACTATGCACGGCGGGGCGCTGGTGACGGACGGCGGCGTGCGCGTGCCGGTCACCGGCGGGCCCGGCGCGGGCGCGAGGGCCGCTGTG
>NZ_JAHEBP010000118.1 GCF_024642165.1 Demequina sp. | reverse complement strand
ACGTCGAGCCGCAGCTGCGAGAGCGCCTGCTACGGACCCTCGACCACGTCAAGCGCGCGCAGCGCGAGGTGCGCGGCGTCATGGGCTCGCTCGCCGGGCAGCGCACCTCCGAGCCGATGTCGGAGCGGATCCGCAGAGAGATCGTGATGGCGCAGGACTCGCTCGGATTCGCCCCCCGGGTGCAGGTCGACTGGGGCGACGTGTCTCACGCGATCGCCGGCGATCCATCGCTCTCCGACGACGTGGTCGCCGTGGTGCGCGAGCTGCTGTCGAACGTGGCTCGACACTCGCAGGCGACCGCGGTCAACATGGCCGTCTCGGCCGCGCGTGGACGCATCCTGGTCTCGGTGGTGGACGACGGCATCGGCCCGGGCGGCGCGACCAATCGTCACTCAGGGACGTCGAATCTCGCCAACCGCGCGCTGCGCCGGAATGGCACCTTCACGCTGTCGCCGTCACGGCCGGGATCGGCGCGTCCCGGGACGGTCGCCGAATGGAACGTGGAGGCCGTGGGCCTCTAGCCGCGGAACGAGTGCGCGCGCTTGGCGGTCGCCCACGCGACCACCTGGGTGCGGCGCTGGAGACCCATCTTCGCAAGCACGCTGGTGACGTGGTTCTTCACGGTCTTCTCCGCGATGCCCAGCTTGTCCGCGATCTCGCGGTTGGCGAGGCCCGCGCCCACCAGGTCCAGCACGCGGCGTTCCATGGGGGTCAGGCGTGCGACCACATCGTCCTCATGGACCGCGATGTGCTGGCCATGCTCGCGACCGGTCGCGGCGTCGCGCACGGCCTGCAGGATCTCCGGCGGCCCGGCGGTCTTCGCGAGGAACACGTCGGCGCCGGCGTTGCGGGCGGCGGCGCGAGCCTCGTCATCGTCGTAGCTGGTCAGCACCACGATGCGGGTGTCGGGCAGCTTGCCGCGGACGTGGCTGATGACGTCGAGCCCGGTGCCATCCGGCAGGCGCAGGTCCGACAGGATCACCTGGGGACGGACGGCCTCCGCACGGCGCACGGCCTGGGCGACGGTCGATGCCTCCGCGACCACGGCAATGCCGTCCGCGCGCTCGAGGATGTCGCAGATTCCACGGCGCACGACCTCGTGGTCGTCGAGGACCAGCACGGTGATGTCAGACATAACGCTGATGGTACCGCGCCTAGGACCGCGGTCCCGAGCGACGCGCGCTCCATCGGCGCTGGCAGCGTGGGCACCAATGGGTGGAGCGTCCCCCGATGGTCTCGCGCCGCAGCGGCGCCCCGCAGCGCGAGCATGGCTCCCCTGCCCTGCCGTACGCCTCCAACGAGCGCGAGAAGTAGCCCGACTCGCCGTTCACGTTGACGTACAGCGCGTCGAAGCTGGTGCCGCCCTGGCCGAGCGCCCGGCCCATCACCTCTCGCGTCGCCGCCAGCAGATCGCGTGCCTGCGCCGCGGTGACAGCGTGCGCCGGCCGTTCGGGGTGCACCCGCGCCAGCCACAGGGCCTCGTCGGCGTAGATGTTGCCGATGCCGCTCACCACGGTCTGATCGAGCAGCACCTGCTTGATGCCGCGGGAGCCGCGGCGCAGCGCGCGAGCCGCGGCGACCGCGTCGAGCACGGGGTCGAGCGCGTCGCGTCCGATGTGGGCGACCGATGCGGGCAGCAGCGGCAGAGGCGTGCCCGCGCCGCCCGCGCCGCCGTCGGGCGTGGGGACCAGCGGCTCGACGTGAAGGTAGCCGAACGTCCGCTGGTCCAGGAAGTCGAGGGTGAGCGTCGGGTCTGCGAGCGTCAGCCGCGCGCGGCAATGCGGGTGCGCGTCCGGGACGTCCGTGTGGATCCGGAACTGGCCCGACATCCCCAGGTGCGCCGAGAGCGCGAGCACGGGCGCATCGTCCCCCTCCAGTTCGGCGAGCTCCGCCCACAGGAACTTCCCACGTCGCGCCAGCCGCGACAGGCGCAGCCCGCCCACCTCGGCGGCGAACTCGGCGGCGCCGCCGGGAAGCAGGCGCACGCAGGACTCGCGCCGGATCTCGACGGCGTCGATGCGCGCGCCTCTGACGAGCGAGTCGAGGCCTCGGCGCACGGTCTCGACCTCCGGGAGCTCAGGCAATGCCGTGCTCGCGCATCAATCGGAGGTGGTGATCGCGGCGTAGGCCTCCGCGGCGGCGTCCTGCTCGGCGTGCTTCTTGGCGGAGCCGGTGCCGGAGCCCCGCGCCTCGCCGCCGATGAGCACGGTGGCGGTGAACCGGCGCGCGTGGTCGGGACCCTCGCCCACCACGTCGTAGAGGGGGCCGCCGAGCCCGCGCTCGGCGCACGCCTCCTGCAGCGACGTCTTCCAGTCGAGGGCGACACCGGACGATGCGGCGGCGAGCAGGCTGGGGCCCAGCAGCCGCAACACCACCTCGCGGGTGACCTCGAGGCCGTGGGACAGGTAGACGGCGCCCAGGATCGCCTCGAACGCGTCGCAGAGGATCGAGTCCTTGCCGTCCCCGCCCGTAGCGTGCTCGCCCTTGCCCAGCAGGATGCACGGCCCGAGGTCGATCTCCCGGGCGACCTCCGCGAGCGCGCGCTGTGAGACGCAGGCGGCGCGCATCTTCGCGAGCTCGCCCTCGGGCAGGTCGGGGTGCGTGTGATAGAGGTGATCGGTGACGATCACGCCCAGCACCGAGTCGCCCAGGAACTCCAGGCGCTCGTTGGTGGGCAGGCCGCCCGCCTCATAGGCGAAGGACCGGTGGGTGAGCGAAAGCACCAGCAGGTCGGGGTCCACACGGACGCCCAACCTGCTGATCAGGGCCTCAGCCGACTGCTGCCCTGGTGTGCTCATCTGCTCGTGTCACGCGCGCGGCGTGGACCGCTCAGGCCTCGTGCTCGGTGCGCAGCGCCTCGGCGTACTGGCGACCGTTGTAGGCGCCGCAGGACGGGCACGCGGCGTGCTGCATCTTCTGGGCCTTGCACTGGGGGCACGTCGAAAGGTCGGCAGCGGTCGTCTTCCACTGCGAGCGACGTGCACGCGTGTTGCTGCGCGACATCTTGCGCTTGGGAACAGCCACGGCTAACTCTCTTTCTCGTCGGTCAAACTCTGCAGTGCTGCCCACCGGGGGTCCAGCACCTCATGCGCATGATCCGGATCATCCGCGAGCCGCGCGCCGCATTGGTCGCACAGCCCCGGGCAGTCCGGGTCACACAGTGGCGTGAACGGGAGGCTCGTCACCACCGCGTCTCGCACCACGTTCTCGAGGTCAAGGCTATCGCCGTCGAACTCGAATACATCCTCTGATTCCTCGTCCTCGCCCACGTTGCGCGAGTCGGGGTATTCGAACAGTCCCTGGACGGGAGCGGCTACTTCGAGCCGCACCTCGTCGAGGCATCGTCCGCACTCCCCGATCGCCGTCCCGTTGACGGTTCCGGAGACCCAGATGCCCTCCTGCACCGATTCGAAACTCAGTTCGAGCCTCACCTCGGATCCGGTAGGCACGCCGATCAGCTCGGTGCCGAGGACCGCGGGGGCCGGAAAGGTCTCGGAGACGAGTCTCTGAGCGCCAGGGCGCCGAGCCACGTCTCTGACCGAGAAGTGATACGGCGAGTTCGACGCGCGTGAAGTGTGAGCCACACGCGCCTCCTGGTCGTTCCGGTCCGCGGGGACCTCGGCCCGCACCTGTTCGGCAGGGCCAGCGCACCACTGTACGCGATGCGGGGCGCCTCGCTCAACCCGGTTGCGTGTCGCTAGCCCCACCGCGTGCCCGCGCGCCTGCCTTGCCCCAGCCCCAGCCCCAGCCCGCGCCCCAGCCCCAGCCGTAGCCCCAGCCCCAGCCCGTGGTGGTAGATCGTTGACGGTTTCCAGTGATTCGCGCGCCACGGGGGTAGCCAGTTGTCGCCAGGCCGGGCTCCGCTCGACGGCGGGCGGTTAGCCAGGCGGCCATGCCGGCGGTTGGGCACGCAGTCAGGTCCGGTTCGGCCGAGCGACACTCAGCCACCCTTGCGATGCATGGAACTCGCCAAGCCGACCATGGTCTACCCATTCGGTGGGGTGAGGGGCGGCGCGGCGCGGGCGGGGCGGGGCGGGGCGGGTGTGGTTTGGGCGGGCGGGGCGGGTGTGGGCTGGGCGGGTGAGGGCGGGGTGCTCAGGCGCTTTCGGCCGCGAGCGCCGCCTTCACCGCATCGACCACGCCGTCGGGAACGTACCGAGTGATGGCGCCGCCATGCCGGGCCACGTCGCGCACGAGCGACGACGCCACGTGGCTCAGCGCGTTGTCGCCGGTGATGAACACCGTCTCGATGCCGGTGAGCGAGCGGTTCATCAGCGCCATGGGCCGCTCGTAGTCGTAGTCGGTGCCGCCGCGCAGGCCCTTGACGATCACGCCGGCGCCGATCTCCTTGCAGAAGTCGACCAGCAGGCCGTCGACCGGGACCACCTCGACGCCGTCGATGAGGTGGAGCGCGCGCTCGGCGAGCGAGACCCGGGTGTCCAGGTCGAGCAGCGGTGTCTTGGTCGAGTTGTGCGCGACCGCCACCACCACCCGAGAGAACATGGCACGGGCGCGGGTCGCGATGTCGACATGGCCCCAGGTCACGGGGTCGAAGGTGCCAGGGAACACGGCTGTGGTCATGGCTCGACGCTACCTCCGTCGGGTCCGGCGTCCAACTCGTCGCCCTGTCCTTCCAGCGGCGCACCGGGATCCGGAGCCCGCCGCGCCGCGTAGTGGATGGTGGTCTCCCCGTAGGCCTTCGCGTGCACGGCCTCGACGGTCGAGGGCCACGGCGCCTCCCCCGCGCGCGTCGACCATTCGAGCACCAGCACGCCTCCCGAGCCCAGCCGCTCCCCCGCCGCCGCGAGCACCTGCGCGAGCTCGTCGCGCGGGATGTCGTAGGGCGGGTCCAGCAGGATCACGTCCCACCCGTTGCCCTCATGGCTGAGGAACGCGTGCACGCGCTCCTTGACCACCCGCGCATCGTCCCCCGCGCCCAGGTCACGCACGTTGCCGCGCATCACCGCGACGGCGCGGGCGTCGGCCTCGACGAGCGTCGCGTGAGCCGCCCCACGACTGAGCGCCTCGAGCCCCAGCGCTCCCGAGCCCGCGAACAGATCGAGCACACGGGCGCCGCGTAGCCGATCCTCGTGATCCAGACGGCTGAACACCGCCTCGCGCACCCGGTCGGTCGTGGGTCGCGTGCCGCGCGGCGGGACGGCGATGCGCCTGCCTCCCCAGCGGCCCGCGATGATCCTGGTCACCCGGTCAGCCTATGTCTCGAATGGCCCGCGGTCACGGCGCGGGAGCCGCCCCGGGACCTCGGAGACCCGGAGTGATCGACGCGCCTACCCTCGCTCGAGGAACCTCTCACGCTCCGGATCGAGCACGTCCGCGATCGCCTCGGCCAGCTCGGGGTGGCGCGCGAGGTCGGGATCCGCCGCCACCACCTCGGCCGCCGCCTCCCGCGCCTCCGCGATGACGGCAGCGTCGCGCACCACCCGCAGCAGCCGCAGCGAGTTGCGACCGCCGGACTGAGCCGCCCCCAGCACGTCGCCCTCGCGTCGCAACTCGAGGTCCTTCTCCGCCAGCTCGAATCCATCGGTGGTGGCCGCCAGCGCCGCGAGCCGTTCGTGGGCGACCGTGCCGTCCTCCGCGGCGGACACCAGCAGGCAGATGCTCGCCTCACTGCCACGGCCCACGCGGCCGCGCAGCTGATGGAGCTGCGAGATGCCGAAGTGCTGCGCGTCGAGCACCACCATCGCCGTCGCCTCGGGCACATCCACCCCCACCTCGATGACGGTGGTCGCGACCAGCACCGGCGCTTGACCCGACGCGAATCGCGCCATCGCCGCATCCTTCTCCTCCGCGCCCAGCCGGCCGTGCATGACGCCGATGCCCACCCCCGCGAGGTCCGGGCGCGCACGCAGCGCCGGCGCGACCTCGGCCACCGCTGCCAGGGGCGGCCGGGACGATGCGCCGGCCGCCGCATCGTCCCCCGTCGCCTCGGGTTCGAAGGCGTCGAGCGGCGCCTCCTCGGGCTCCTCCTCGCTGTCGCCGTCGATGCGTGGGCAGACCACGTAGGCGCGGCCGCCGCGGTCGACCTCCTCCCGCACCCGCGTCCAGACGCGCTCGATCCATGCCGCGTTGCCGGCCGGCACCAGGTGCGTGACGGTGTCCTGCCGGCCCGCCGGGCGATCGCCGAGCACGGAAGTCTCGAGGTCGCCGAACACCGTCATCGCGACGGACCGCGGGATGGGAGTCGCGGTCATCACCAGCGTGTGCGGCACGCGGGTGCCGCGGGCGCGCAGCGCATCGCGCTGCTCCACGCCGAACCGGTGCTGCTCGTCGACCACCACCAGACCCAGAT
>NZ_JAHEBP010000117.1 GCF_024642165.1 Demequina sp. | reverse complement strand
GGCCGCATGGTCGCGCGCAGCATCTCCACGATGGTGGGCAGCGTGGGCCGGTGCACGCACACCGCGCGCGGCGACTTCTTGTTGAACAGCACCGAGAACACCTTCGCGGTGGCGAGCGGCTTGCGGGCGTGACTCGGCTCGGTCAGCGCGTCGTGAGTGGTCGCCGCGACCCCGATCGCCTCCGCGTACGGGCTCACCGTGTCCAGGCACCGGCGAGCGGGCGAGGAGTCGACCTTGGTGATCCCGAACGAGGCGAGCAGCGGCACGATCTGCTGAGCGCGCATCACCCCGTTCTTGGTGAGCGGGCGTCGCTCGTCCGCGAGCTTCCACGCCTTCCGGCGCCGCGCCCGCGCGTGCCGGACCAGAACGAATGGCCTGGTATCAAGCCGATCCGCGGCGTACGCCTCGACCAGTGCGTCCAGCGGACGCAGGTCATCGGGGAACGTGATGATGCGCTGCGCCTCCGCGACGGAGAGCCAGCGCAGGCGGTCGATCTCGTGCTTGGCGGCGGGCTTGTACTGGGGGCGGCCGGCGATGGCGGGGGACTTGGAGGACAGCACCTCGGCCGCCCAGTACTTCACCACCTTCTGCTTGCCCGCGGCGATCGGGTACCGGATGGTGGGCAGCGGCTGGCCGAGCGCGATCTGCTTGCCCGTCTCCTCGGCCACCTCGCGCACGGCGCACTCCGCCAGGGACTCGTCCGGGTCGAGCTTGCCCTTGGGCCAGGACCAGTCGTTGTAGCGGGGACGATGCACGGCGAGCACCTGCAGCTCGCCATCCCGGACGCGCCACACGAGCGCACCGGCGGCCACCACCGTGCCCTCAGGGTGGTGGTTCACTTGCCCTTGGCCCTCCGCTTCGGCTGCCGGCGGATGTACGTCTCCTGGAGGTCCTTGAGGCGCGAGCCCTGGCCGTCGGTCACGGGATGGCTCCACGAGCCGTCCTCGTTGAGCTCCCATCCGGCCACCCGCGAGCTCATCGCCATGTCGATGTTCTCGATGAGCGCGGCGACCTGCTGCTCGTCCACCACGGAGATCAGCGCCTCGATGCGGCGGTCGAGGTTGCGGTGCATGAGGTCCGCGGAGCCGATGAACACCTCGGGCGCGCCGTCGTTGGCGAAGCCGTAGATGCGCGAGTGCT
Source organism: Demequina sp. (assembly GCF_024642165.1). GTDB lineage: Bacteria > Actinomycetota > Actinomycetes > Actinomycetales > Demequinaceae > Demequina. The sequence goes on along the minus strand of NZ_JAHEBP010000117.1, from coordinate 5,197 downwards.
CGAGGAACCGGCCCAGGATCGACCGCACCCGGATGTTCTCCGACAGCCCCGGCACCCCGGGCCGGAGCGCGCAGATGCCGCGCACGTTGACGTCTACCTTCACGCCCGCGCGGGAGGCCCTGTACAGCGCGTCGATCGTCTTCTCGTCGACGATCGAGTTGACCTTGATCTTGACCCAGGCCTCCTTGCCGGCGGCGGCGTTGCGGGCCTCGTTGTCGATGCGCTCGATGAGGCCGGCGCGCACGCCGTTGGGGGCGACGATCAGCCGGCGGAACTTGGCCTTGGGGGCGTAGCCGGACAGCTGGTTGAAGAGCTTGGTGAGGTCCGCGCCCACCTCGGGGTCCTTGGTGAGCAGGCCGTAGTCCTCGTAGAGGCGCGCGGTGCGCGGGTGGTAGTTGCCCGTGCCGATGTGGCAGTAGCGGTGGAGCCCGTCCTCCTCCTGGCGCACCACCAGCGACAGCTTGCAGTGCGTCTTGAGGCCCACGAGTCCGTAGACCACGTGCACGCCGGCCTGCTCGAGCTTGCGCGCCCACGAGATGTTGCGCTGCTCGTCGAAGCGCGCCTTGATCTCCACCAGCGCAAGCACCTGCTTGCCGTTGTGCGCGGCCTCGATGAGGGCGTCGACGATGGGCGAGTCGCCCGACGTGCGGTAGAGCGTCTGCTTGATGGCGAGCACCCGCGGATCCGTGGCCGCCTGCGCCAGGAACGCCTGCACGGAGGTCGAGAACGAGTCGTAGGGGTGGTGCAGCAGCACATCCCCGCGCGTGATCGAGTCGAAGATGTTCTGCTCGTCCGCCGTCTCGACGGGTGCGAGCTTGTGATGCGTGGTGGGCCGGAACGGCGCGAACTGAAGCGCCGGCCGGTCCAGATCCGCGATCACGTTGAGGCTCGTGAGGTCCAGCGGCGCGGGGAGGTGGAACACGTCGTTCTCGGTGATGCCCAGCTCGCGCACCAGCAGCTCGCGGATCTTGGGCGGGAGGTCGTCCGCCACCTCGAGGCGCACCGCCGGCCCGAAGCGGCGCCGCAGCAGCTCGCGCTCCATCGCCTTGAGGAGGTTCTCTGCATCGTCCTCCTCGACCTCGACGTCCTCGTTGCGCGTGACGCGGAACGTGTAGTGCGCCACCACCTCCATGCCGGGGAAGAGGTAGTCGAGGTGGGCGCCGATCACGTCCTCGAGCGGGACAAAGCTGCGCGGCTCATCCGAGAGGGCCGCGGCGTCGGTCACCTGGCCCACGTGTCCCTTCGCGTCGACGGACAGGAAGCGGGGCAGCGTCTCGGGCACCTTCACGCGGGCGAAGTAGTCCTTGCCCGTGTCAGGGTCCTGGATCTCGACGGCCAGGTTGAGCGACAGGCCGGAGATGTAGGGGAACGGGTGGGCCGGGTCAACGGCGAGCGGCGTGAGCACGGGGAAGATGTCCGAGCGGAACAGCTTGCGCAGCCTGTCCTGCTCCTTGTCCTCGAGCTCGTCATAGCGCACCAGCTGGATGCCCTCGTTGGCGAGCGCCGGGCGCACCTGGTCCTCGAAGCACTCCGCGTGCCGGTCCATCAGCTCGTGTGCGCGCTCGATGATCGCGTCGATCTGGCGGGAGGCGCTCATGCCGGTGGCGGACGGCACCGCGAAGCCCGCGGCGATGCGGCGCTTGAGGCCCGCCACGCGCACCATGAAGAACTCGTCGAGGTTCGAGGCGAAGATCGCGAGGAAGCGCGCGCGCTCGAGCAGCGGGGTCTGCGGGTCCTCGGCCATCTCGAGCACGCGGTCGTTGAACGCGAGCCAGGACAGCTCACGGTCCAGGTAGCGCTCCTCGGGCAGCGGCGTGGGCGACGAGTCCTCCTCGTACGTCACGGTGGGGATCGCGTACGTCTCCTCCGATTCGGCGACCGGGGTGGCGTCCTGCTCGGGCGCCGCGGCCGGCGCCGCATCGTTCATGTCGAGGCTCTCTGGCATGGGGCCCATGCTTCCATGCCGGTGGTGCGACTGCTACCCCAGATCGGCGCCTGATCCGTGCCGCTCGAATTGCCAATTTCAAGCAGTTCAGCGATGATTGAAACGTGTTGATGACCGATGCGCAGCACGAGTATGTGGACCAGGTGGCCACCTTCTTCACCATGGTCGGATCCGCCCGCGCCTGGGCCGAGATCCTGGGCTGGCTGATGATCTGCGAGCCCGCCGAACAGAGCCAGGCGCAGATCGCCGCCGCCTTGTCGCTGAGCGCCGGATCGGTCTCGACGCAACTGCGCACGCATGTCTCCCTGGGATTGGTCGAGCAGGTGCGGGTGCGCGGCGACCGCACCCAGCGGTACCGCCTGAGGTCCGGCGCCTGGCACAGCGTGATGGCCTCGGAGCTCGACCGCATCCGCGCGCTCGGCGAGCTCGCACGGGACGGCGCCGCGGTGCTGCCGCGCGAGCGGCCCGAGCGCGTGACCGAGCTGGGAGACCTGGCCGACTTCTTCGCGAGGGAGTGGCCGCCGCTGATGGAACGCATGAATGCCGAGCTCACGAAGGGGACACCATGACCACCACGCCCGCCATCGAGACCGTGGGCCTGACCAAGCACTTCGGCGACGTCGCCGCGGTCCAGGACGTGTCGCTGCAGATCGGCCCCGGGGAGATCTTCGGCTTCCTAGGACCCAACGGCGCGGGCAAGTCCACCACGATCCGCTGCCTGCTCGACCTGATCCGCCCCACCGCGGGCGAGTGCCGCATCGTGGGTCTGGACTCGCGGCGCGACGCGGTGGAGATCCGCCGCCACCTGGGATTCCTCCCCTCGGACCTGGCCTTGTACCCCAACCTCACGGGCCACGAGACCCTCAGGTTCCTCGCCAACCTGCGCGGCGGTGTCGACTGGGCCTGGGTCGACACGCTCTCGGAGCGCTTCGACGCCGACCTCGCCAAGAAGGTGGGCGAGCTCTCCTCCGGCAACCGCCAGAAGGTGGGGCTCATCCAGGCGTTCATGAACCGCCCCGAGGTGGTGGTGCTCGACGAGCCCATCACCGGCCTCGACCCGCTGGTCCAGCTCGAGTTCCACTCGCTCATGCGCGAGCACGTGGAGGAGGGCAACACGGTCTTCCTGTCCAGCCACACGCTCTCCGAGGTCGAGCGCGTGGCGGACCGGGTGGGATTCATCCGCCGCGGCCACCTCATCGCGGTCGAGCGGATGACCGATCTCATGGACAAGGCGCTGCGCCGCGTCACGCTCGAGTTCGCCAAGCCCGTGCCCGTCTCCGCCTTCGACGGCGTCGAGGGGGTGCACGGCGTGACCGCCGAGGGCAGGCGCCTCACGGCCCAGTACGAGGGCTCCATGGCCCCGCTGCTGAGGGTGGCGACGGCGCACGACGTCCTCACGCTGGCGTCCTCATCCGTGGACCTCGACGAGATCTTCCTCGAGTTCTACCGCGACGAGGTCACCGAGGCCGACGCCGCGGACCACGTGGAGGGCGCCCCCGCGCCGGTGGGGGAGCGTGCGTGATGCTCCGCACGCTCTACCTCAAGTCGGTGCGCGACCGCTGGGCCGGCGCGCTTATCGGGGTCGCGTCCCTGTGGCTCGTCGCCGTCTTCGGCATGTGGGCATATTCCGGGATCGGGGACGAGGCGGTCTCCTTCTTCGAGCAGATGCCCGCGTTCTACTCGTCGGTCCTCGGCATCAGCAGCGACGCCGGCGTGACGGGCCTGATGATGTCGATGATGTTCAACTTTTTGGGACCCTTCGTGGTCGCGGGCATCGCCATCTCGATGGGCGCCGCGTCCATCGCGGGCGAGGAGCGCGAGGGCACGATGAACGTGCTCACCACGGCGCCGCGGTCGCGCTCGCGGCTGCTGGGCTCGAAGGCGCTCGCCGCGTTCACCATCGCGCTCGGCGTCAACATCCTTGCCTGGCTGGGCTACGTGGCGACGGTGCTCGCGTTCGGCGAGAGCACCACGGGCGTGGACGTGTGGGGCGCGACGCTGCACGTGCTCGTGGTGTCCCTGCTCTACGGCGCCGTGGCGCTGGCGATCGGCGCGGCGACCGGCCAGCAGCAGCTCGCCTCGGGCGTCGCCACCGCGTTCCTGGTGTTCTCCTTCCTCGCCTCCGGCCTGCTGCCCATGTTCGACGGCTGGGAGAACTGGGCCAAGATCTTCCCCTGGCACTACATCGGGGCCGCGCAGCCGCTGGTCAACGGCGCCGACTGGGCGCAGTTGGGAGTCCTCCTGGCCATCACGGCCGCGCTGGTGGGCGTGGGCTGGGCGGCGCTGGTGCGCCGCGACCTGCGGTCCGGCGAGGGCCGGCTGCCGCTCGTGGCACGGCTGCAGGACGATGCGCGGGTCGCCCGGGTGCTCGAGTTGCTCCAGGGGAACAGGAGCACGCGTGGGCTGCTCGGCATGGCCGTGAGCGAGTCGCGCGCGATGCTCACCATCGCGGGCGGCGGCATGTTCGTGATGATGACGGTGATGGGGCCGCTGTTCAACGCCGTCTCCGACGTGGTGGGCCAGTTCGCCTCGTCCTTCCCCGACTCGATCATGGCGATGGTGGGGTTCGCGGACTACTCGCGGCCAGAGGGCTGGTACCACGGCGAGGGGCTGTCCATCCTGGCTCCGGTGGCGGTGGGCGTGGTCGCGATCTCCGCGGGTGCGGCGCTCGCCCGCGAGGAGCAGCGGCGCACCATCAACGTGCTGCTGACTGCGCCCGTGTCGCGCGACTCCATCGCGTGGCGGCGGGTGGCCGCGCTGCTGATCGTCTCGGCCGTCACCGGCGCGCTGATCGCAGCCGGCATGGCGGCGGGAAATGCGATCGGCGGCCTGGGCATGGACTACGGCAACATCGCCGCGACCGGCGTGCTGATCACCGGCCTCGGGTGCGTGCTGGGCGCGGCGGCGTTCCTCGCCGGCGCCATCACGGGGGTGCCGCGCATCGCGATCGGCGCGGGCACCGGCGTGGCGATCGTCGGGTGGGCGCTCACCGCATTCGCCGCGGTCAACAGCGCGCTCGAACCGCTCGCCCACGCCTCGCCGTTCTACTACGTGACGTGGAACTTCCCGCTCGACAACGGTCTCGCCTGGTACCAGCCGGTGGTGCTGTTCGGCGCGGCGGCGGCGCTGTGCGTCGCCGGAGTGGCCGCGTACCGGCGCCGAGACCTGCGCGGCTGAACGGAGACACACAGGCGACGGGTTGCGCCGGCTAGTGCCTCAATGACGAAGAAAGTGATGGCGGCCAGCGCCGGC
>NZ_JAHEBP010000025.1 GCF_024642165.1 Demequina sp. | reverse complement strand
CTCGGCCAGCGTCGCGGCGGTGAGCCGTGTGCCCGCCCGACCCTCCGCGGCCGGTCCGTGCGATGCCGCCGGCTGTGCCGCATCGTCCCGTCGCCGGGCGGCGTCCGCCGCGCGCTGCACGGCCGACCGCACCGCCGTCTCCGCCTGCGCCGCCAGCGTGCGCTGCAGCAGCACCAGATCGTGCGACTCGCCGCGGACGCTCTGGCGGCGGCCGTCGGTCTCGACCACGCGGAAGGTCATGCGCAGGTGAGACGGGAGGCGCTCGTCGAGGCCGTCCCACGCGTCGTCCGGCACCTCGACGTCGCGCAGGTCGCGCACGGCGCGCGTGAACGCCCCACGGAAGGACTCGGCCATGTCGCCGGCCCGGGCCACGTCCGCCCAGGCGGGGATGTGGGCGTCGAGCCAAGCGACGATGTCGCGCGCGGCGTCCGGCGCCGGCACCAGGAGGCGCCGCACCGGCTTGGGCAGGGCGCGGATGGTCGCGGTCACCAGCTCGGGCAGCATTCCCGGCACCAGCCAGTCGAAGCCGTCGGGAAGCACGCGTGCGAGCACGCCCAGCGGGACGTGCACCGTGACGCCGTCCGCGTCCGTGCCGGGCTCGAACTGGTAGGTGAGCGGCAGTTCGAGGTCCAGCTGCGGCCAGGAGTCGGGGAAGGCGGCGGGATCGACGGCGACGTCGGCGGGCACCAGCTCCTCGAGCGTGAGGGTGAGCAGGTCCGGCGTCGCGCGGCGGGCGTTCTTCCACCAGCGGTCGAAGTGGGCGGCCGAGACCACGTCCTCCGGCAGGCGGGCATCGTAGAAGGCGAACAGCGTGTCCTCGTCCGCGATGACGCCCCGCGTTCGCGAGCGCGCCTCGACGTCGGCGGCCTCCTCGAGCACGCGCTGGTTCGCCGTCCAGAACGCGTGGTGGGTGGCCCACTCGCCCTGCACCAGGGCGTGGCGGATGAAGAGGTCGCGGGCGTCGACGGAATCGACCTTCGCCCACAGCACCGGGCGGTCGGCCACGATGGGCACGCCGTGGATGAGCACCTTCTCCGTCGCCATCGCGGCCCCACGCCGCGTGGACCAGTGCGGCTCCGAGTAGACGCGGCGTGCGAGGTCGCCGGCGAGCTCCTCCGCCCACTCGGGCTTGATCCGCGCCACGTCGCGGGCCCACAGGCGGCTGGTCTCGACCAGCTCCGCGGCCATCACGAACTCGGGCGGCTTCTTCGCGAGCGGCGAGCCGGGGTTGATCGCGAAGCGCATCCCGCGCGTCCCCAGGTACTCGTTCGAGGCGCGCTTGCGGGCGCGGTGCATCTCCTTGGCCCGGGCCTCGCCCTTGAGGTGCGTGAAGCTCGACGCCTTGAGCTGGAGCACGTCCTGCGCCCCGATCTGCGACAGCAGGCCCGCGAGGATCGACCGATGGATCGCGTCCTCGTCCCACACGTGCCGAAAGGTGGCGGAGCCGTCCTCCGAGGTGGCCGGCTCGGGCGGCCGATGCACCATCGCGATGCCCAGCGCCTTGCCGGCGTCCCGGATCTGCTGAACCAGGTCCTGCCACTCGCGCACGCGAAGGTAGTTGAGGTGCTCCGCGCGGCACAGCCGCCGGAACGCGTTGCCCGACAGTTCGTGCTGGCGTTCGCGCAGGTACTCCCAGAGGTTGAGGTAGGAGATCAGGTCCGAGGCGGGGTCCGCGAACCGCCGATGCTGCAGGTCCGCCTCCTCGCGTCGCTCGGTGGGGCGTTCGCGCGGATCCTGGATGGTGAGGGCGGCGGCGACGATGGCGACCTCGCGCGCGACGCCGTGGCGGGCGCCCTCGACGATCATGCGGGCCTGCCGCGGGTCCATGGGCAGGCGCGCGAGCGAGCGGCCCACGTCGGTGAGCGCGGTGCGCCCGCCGGTCCCGGCGGCGATCGCCCCGAGCTCGGTCAGCAGCTGCACGCCGTCGCGGATCGCCCGCGTGTCGGGCGGCTCGACAAACGGGAACCGCGCCACGTCGTCGGGCGAGGAGGCGACACCCACGCTGATCATCTGGAGCAGCACGGCGGCGAGGGACGTGCGCAGGATCTCCGGCTCGGTGAACGGGGGCCGCGCGTCGAAGTCCTCCTCGGAGTACAGCCGGATGGCGATGCCGTCGGCGAGGCGTCCCGCCCGGCCGGACCGCTGGCTTGCGCTGGCCTGCGAGATCGGCTCGATCGGCAGTCGCTGGACCTTCGTCGCCTTGGAGTATCGCGAGATGCGCGCGCTGCCCGGGTCGACCACGTAATGGATGCCGGGGACCGTGAGCGAGGTCTCGGCGACGTTGGTGGCGAGCACGATGCGCCGCGCGGAGTGGCGCTCGAAAACCCGGTGCTGGTCGTGGGAGGACAACCGCGAGTACAGCGGGAGGATCTCGACCCGGCGCGGGTGGCGCGGGTCGCGGGCGCGCTCGCCCAGGTGGCCCTCCAGGGCATCCGCCGCGTCGTGGATCTCCCGCTCGCCGGACAGGAACACCAGGATGTCGCCGTCGCCCTCGCCCATGAGCTCGTCGCACGCGTCCACGATCCCGCCCACGAGGTCCCTCTCCTCGCCCGCGGCCTCGCCCTCGAGCGGGCGGTAGCGAACCTCGACGGGGTACGTGCGCCCGGTCACCTCGACCACGGGCGCGCTCCGCGGGTCGGGAGCGGGCGCATCGTCCGCGTCCTCGGGAGGGGGCAGGGGCCCGCCGCGGGCGAAGTGGCGGGCGAAGCGCTCCGAGTCGATGGTGGCCGAGGTGATGATCACCTTGAGGTCGGGACGGCGGGGGAGAAGGCTGGTGAGGTAGCCCAACAGGAAGTCGATGTTCAGGCTGCGCTCGTGGGCCTCGTCGACGATAAGCGTGTCGTACGCGAGCAGGTCCGGGTCACGCTGGATCTGCGCGAGCAGGATCCCATCCGTCATCACCTTGACGAGCGTGCTCGCGGAGGAGGTGTCGGTGAACCGCACCTGATACCCGACGATGCCGCCGAGCTCCGTGCCCAGCTCCTCCGCGATCCGCTCCGCCACCGCGCGCGCGGCGATGCGGCGCGGCTGGGTGTGCCCGATCTGGCCGGCGCGGCCGCGCCCGAGCTCGAGGCAGATCTTGGGGATCTGAGTGGTCTTGCCGGAGCCGGTCTCGCCGGCGACGATCACCACCTGGTGATCGCGGATCGCCGCCGCGATGTCCTCGCGTCGCGCGGACACGGGCAGCTCGGCGGGATAGGTGATCGTCGGCACCTCGACGGCGGCACGTGCCGCCGCCTGCTCGAGGGCTCGCGGATTCACGCGCGGGGTGCGGGACGATGCGCCCCGCCGGGGGCGCCGCGCACGCCCGGGGCGGGTGGGATCGGTCACAGGGACATTCTCGCAAGAGCCAGGGACGGCTCGGACCCGCGCGTGATCCGAATGTTGCTCGCGGGGCCCGACTACGCATCTTCCCAAGCATTGCGGCCGCGGCGGTCACGGTGGTCCGTGCCGCGCGTGGCGGCTGCGAGGCCCCGTGGCTGGCAAATATGATACTTCGGTGCGTGGAAGGGGGAGCGGGTGAGCCGTCGACCAGCAAGCATGCGTCGTGACGTGGTCGCTCTTGCGGCAGGCGCGCTCGCGGCGCTGACGGCGGGCTGCGGGCCCGTGGGCCCGGCACCCTCGCCGACCCAGACGTCGGGGCCCGCGGTCTCGGACGTCTCCTCGCCGTCGACGACGCCGACCCGCGTGCCCAGCCCGACCGCGACCGCGGCTCCCGCTCCATCTCCGGACGCGGCTCCCTCGCTCGTCGACGTCGAAGGCCGCTGGTGCACGACGTATCCGGAGGACTGGAGCGAGGTCTGTGTCGAGATAGTCCTCCCGGAGGTGAGGTCCGAGGACTCCCACCCACCCGCATACGTATACCCGCAGTCCATCCCCTACGACGGCGATCCCCGCGGGCTCACCGCTGCCGACTACGACGACTCACCGAGCATCGGCGAGTGCTGGAGCGCGGGCGTCGACGGCTACCCCTCCGACAGCGGCGCCGAGCTCATCTACTGCCCCGCCGGAGCCGTCTCCGGATGGACGTGGATCGACGACCTGGCCGATCTCCGGGGCGAGGACCGCCTGTACATCACCCAGGAGATCACCGAGTATCCCTACGTCCGCGCCAGCGGCTAGCGTCCTCGCGCCGCAGACGCCCGCACCGCCCTGCGGCGCGCATCGTCCCCGTGGGCGACCGGTGAGACGCGTGCGACGGGTGTGACGCGCGACTTGCCGCCGACACGCCGATGCCCGGGCGGCGTGCCCGCGTGGCGGCTCCCGGCGTCGGTGGCGGCTCCTAGAATCGACTCCATGCCCGGCCAGGATTTCGTCCACCTCCACGTCCACACCGAGTACTCGATGCTCGACGGTGCGGCCCGGATCGGCGACCTGTTCACGGAGGCCCAGCGGCTGGGGCAGCCGGCGATGGCGACCACGGACCATGGCTACCTGTTCGGCGCCTACGAGTTCTGGTCCAAGGCCAAGGCGGCGGGAATCAAGCCGATCATCGGGCTCGAGGCCTATCTCACGCCGGGCACCGCCCGGGGGGACCGCACCCGCGTCCGCTGGGGCGAGCGCGGCCAGGAGAGCGACGACGTCAGCTCGGGCGGCGCATACACCCACGCGACGATGTGGGCGCGTGACACGGGCGGCATGCACAACCTCTTCCGGCTCGCGTCCTACGCGTCGCTTGAGGGCCACTTCTACAAGGCGCGCATGGACCGCGAGCTGCTCCAGCGCTATGCGAAGGGGATCATCGCCACCACGGGCTGCCCGTCGGGCGAGGTGCAGACGCGGCTGCGGCTGGGCCAGTACGAGGAGGCGCTGAAGGCGGCCGCCGAGTTCCAGGACATCTTCGGCAAGGACAGCTACTACGTCGAGCTGATGGACCATGGGCTCGACATCGAGAAGCGGGTCTACCAGGATCTGCTACGCATCTCGAAGGCGATCGGCGCGCCCCTGGTCGCCACCAACGACCTCCACTACGCGCGCCGCGAGGACGCCGCGGCCCACGAGGCGCTGCTGTGCGTGCAGTCCGGCTCGACGCTCAGCGAGCCTACCTACGACAACGGCGGCAAGCGGTTCGCGTTCTCGGGCGACGGCTACTACGTGAAGTCCGCGGAGGAGATGTGGCGCATCTGGGGTGAGCACCCGGAGGCGCTCACCAACACGCTCGCCATCGCCGAGCAGTGCGAGGTCGAGTTCAACACCAAGGCCGACTACATGCCGGTGTTCGCCTGCCCACCCGGCGAGGACGAGCACTCCTGGTTCGTCAAAGAGGTGCAGAAGGGGCTGCTGGACCGGTACAGCGGCGAGATTCCCGCGCACGTCCAGGAGCGCGCGAACTTCGAGATCGAGGTCATCGCGGACAAGGGCTATCCCGGCTACTTCCTGGTGGTCGCGGACTTCATCCAGTGGGCCAAGGACAACGGGATCCGGGTGGGACCGGGCCGCGGCTCGGGCGCCGGGTCGATGGCCGCCTACGCCATGAAGATCACGGACCTCGACCCGATCGTGCACCAGTTGTACTTCGAGCGCTTCCTCAACCCGGAGCGCGAGTCCAAGCCGGACTTCGACATCGATTTTGACGAGCGCAGGCGCGGCGAGGTCATCCAGTACGTCACCGACAAGTACGGCCAGGACAAGGTGTCGATGATCGTCACCTACGGCACCATCAAGGCCAAGCAGGCGCTCAAGGACTCGACGCGGGTGCTGGGCAAGCCCTACTCGCTGGGCGAGCAGCTCACCAAGGCGTACCCCGAGGCCGTGACGGGGCGCGACATGCCGCTGGTGGGGGTCAAGGACCCGGAGCACGCGCGGTACAACGAGGGCCAGGACTTTCGCGCCCTGCTCGAGTCAGACCCCGACGCCCAGCAGGTGTTCGAGCTCGCGGAGGGCCTGGAGGGGCTGAAGCGTCAGTGGGGAGTGCACGCGGCCGGCGTCATCATGTCGAGCGACTCGCTCATCGACATCATCCCGATCATGCGCCGCGAGCAGGACGGCGCGGTCATCACGCAGTTCGACTACCCCACCTGCGAGACGCTGGGCCTGATCAAGATGGACTTCCTGGGGCTGCGCAACCTCACCATCCTCGACGACGCCCTGGAGAACATCGTGGGCAACGGCAAGGACCCGCTGGTGCTCGAGGACCTGCCCCTCGAGGATGAGGCCGCCTTCGACCTGCTCGGCCGCGGCGACACGCTCGGCGTGTTCCAACTCGACGGCGTGGCGATGCGGTCCCTGTTGCGGCAGATGAAGCCGGACACGTTCGAGGACATCTCCGCCGTGCTCGCGCTCTATCGCCCGGGTCCGATGGGCGCCAACTCGCACATCAACTATGCCGAGCGCAAGAACGGCCGCCAGCCGATCGTGCCCATCCACCCCGAGCTGGAAGAGCCGCTGCGCGAGGTGCTGGGCATCACCTACGGCCTCATCGTCTACCAGGAGCAGGTGCAGCGCATCGCGCAGATCGTCGCCGGCTACACGTTGGGCGCCGCCGACCTGCTGCGCCGTGCGATGGGCAAGAAGAAGCCCGAGGTGCTGGCGAAGGAGTTCGAGCCCTTCAAGAACGGTGCCCTCGAGCGCGGCTACTCGCTCGGGGCGATCCAGGCGCTGTGGGACATCATGGTCCCGTTCGCGGACTACGCGTTCAACAAGGCTCACACCGCGGCCTACGGCGTGCTCTCGTTCTGGACTGCCTACCTCAAGGCCCATTACCCGACCGAATTCATGGCCGCGCTGCTCACCTCCGTGGGCACCGACAAGGACAAGTCCGCGCTCTACCTCGCGGAGTGCCGCCGCATGGGCATCACCGTGCTGCCGCCGGACGTCAACGAGTCCGTGGCGACGTTCTCCGCCGTGGGCAAGGACATCCGCTTCGGGCTCACGGCGGTGCGTAACGTGGGATCGAATGTGGTGGCCGAGATCGTACGGACGCGGCAGGACAAGGGCGCGTTCGTGTCCTTCGCCGACTTCCTCGACAAGGTGCCCGCCACGGTCTGCAACAAGCGCACCATCGATTCGCTCATCAAGTCCGGCGCCTTCGACTCCACGGGCAGCTCGCGACGCGCGCTCAACGCGGTGCACGAGCAGGCGATCGACTCGGTGATCGGCGTCAAGCGTCAGGAGGCGACGGGACAGTTCGACCTGTTCGCCGACCTCGCGGACCTGGGTGGGGGAGTGACGGTCGAGGTGCCCACGCTCGAGGAGTGGGACAAGAAGACCAAGCTCAACTTCGAGCGGGACATGCTGGGGCTCTACGTGTCGGACCACCCGCTGTCGGGTCTGGACCACGTGATCCGATCCGAGGCGACGCACCAGATCCTCAACGCCACGCCCGCCCACGGCGTCCAGGAGGGCGCGCAGATCGTGCTCGCCGGGCTGGTCACCCGCGTCGACCGCCGCATCGCCAAGTCCGGCAACGCCTACGCGATCGTGACTCTCGAGGACATGACCGGCGAGACCGAGGTGTCCTTCTTCTCGAAGACGTACGAGACGTTCGCCCGCGACCTGGCGGACGATGCGGTGGTGGCGATCAAGGTGCGGTGCCGCGAACGCGGCGACGGCGGCCTCCAGTTCTCGGCCGTGGACCTGCGCATCCCGAACGTCAACGTGCAGGACACGTCGCCGGTGGCGATCACCCTGCCCGCGGCGCGTGTCACGCCGCCGCTGGTGGAGCAGGTCAAGGGCATCCTGCGCTCGCACCCGGGCTCGATCGAGGTGCGCATGGTGCTGACGGGACCGGAGAAGCCGCTGACGATGCGCCTGGGCGACGAGTTCCGGGTGTCGAGGTCCTCCGCGCTGTACGGCGACCTCAAGGCCGCGCTGGGTCCCAGCTGCCTCCAGGGAGCGTGACGGGCGGGTCGCCGCGACCGTCACGTTTCCACGACACTTGGCGAGCCGCGGGGCCATGACGCGGCCCTTGTCGGGAGCACACGGCACGCCCCTGGTGGCAGACGCTACGCCGAGGATAACGTGAGCCCATGACTGGCGGCCTGGGGGCGTGGGCGCGCGCGGCGCTCGCGCTGACGGGCGCCCTGGCGCTGGCGATCGCTCCGGCGGCGGCCGCATCGTCCCTTCCCGCTGGCGCGGATGTTCGCGCAGCACACCACGGGCTGGGTGCCGAGGCGAGCGCGCCGCTCCCGGCCATCGAGCGGCGAACCCCCCAGATCGGCGGCAAACTCGAGGTCGGATCGCCGCTCGTGGTGTGGGTGGGGGCCACCTCGCCCTCCGCGGTGGACGTCCGCTACCAGTGGTACGTGGGCGGTGACAGGGTGCCCGGCGCCACGGGCAAGTACCTGACGCCCACCGCGGAGCACGCCGGCCATCGTGTCTCCGTGCGCGTGCAGCTCGCCGCGGACGGCCATGAAACCTCCGTGAGGTGGGCGAACGGCGAGTCGGTCATCACGCTGCCCTCCTTCACGCGAAAGGCGCCCAGCATCGGCGGCACGCTGATCGCCGGGACCGAGCTGCGAGCCTGGGTCGGGGCGGTGTCGCCGTCGGGTGCGCGGGTCTCGTACCAGTGGTACGTGGGCGGCTCCAAGGTCTCCGGGGCGACCTCGAAGTACTACACCTACACGGCGGACGATGCCGGACAGCGCGTCTCGCTGAGGGTCCAGTTGTCGAAGGCTGGGTATGCGACCTCCGTCGCATGGGACACGGCCTGGCCCTGCTCGATCGACGACGCATCGTCGTGTTGCGTGGTGGTCAACAAGCGCCGGCCGCTCGACCCGACGCGCTACGCGCCGGCCGATCTTGTCCACCCCGCGGGCGTCGCGGGAACCGCGACCATGCGCCGCGAGGCCGCCGATGCCATGTCGCGCATGCACGCGGCGGCCAAGGCCGCCGGCGCCGACTTCTGGCTGTCCTCCGGGTACCGCTCCTACGCGACCCAGTCGAGCCTCTACGCCGGCTACGTGAGCCGTTCCGGACGTGCGACCGCGGACACGTTCTCCGCGCGTCCCGGGTACTCCGAGCATCAGACCGGGTGGGCCGCGGACGTCACCGACGGGTCCGGCTGCACCCTCAAGGGCTGCTTCGGCGACCGCGCCGCCGGCCGCTGGGTGGCGGCTCACGGCGCCGACTACGGCTTCATCGTCCGCTACCCCGAGGGAGAGCAGTCGGTGACGGGATACATCTACGAGCCCTGGCATCTGAGGTACGTGGGCGTCGACATCGCCGTAGCCATGCGCAGCCGGGGTGTCACGACGCTCGAGGACTTCTTCGGGCTCGCCCCTGCCCCGACGTATTGATCGCTGCGAACCCGCACCCCGACGCGGTGAGGGAACGGCCGTGCGCGGTCGGTAGAATCGAGGGCGTGCTGACCAGGATCGACCTGCGCGAGCAGGACCTCACCCCACGTGAACTGCGGGACGTGGTGCCGCGCGCCGACCTCGACGTGGCGGGCGCGCTCGCCGCGGTCGAGCCCATCATCGAGGACGTCCGCCGCCGCGGCGCCGACGCGCTTCGCGCGCTCGCCGCACGGTTCGACGGGGTGACTCCCGAGCACCTCCGGGTCCCTCTCGATGCGATCGACGAGGCGCTCGACTCCCTCACGGAGGAGGTGCGTGCGGCGCTGGAGGAGGCGATCCGGCGGGTCCGGCACTTCCACGAGGCCACCGTTCCGCCGCCCGTGAGCGTGGAGCTCGCCCCGGGCGCGCGCGTGAGCCAGCGGTGGATCCCGGTGGGCCGGGTGGGCCTCTACGTCCCGGGCGGCCTCGCCGTGTACCCCAGCTCGGTGGTGATGAACGTGGTCGCGGCCCAGGCCGCCGGCGTGCCGTCCATCTCCGTCGCGAGCCCACCCCAGAAGGACCACGGCGGGCTCCCGCACCCCACCATCCTCGCGGCGTGCGCGCTGCTCGGCGTGGACGAGGTCTATGCCGTCGGCGGCGCCCAGGCGGTCGCCATGCTCGCGCTCGGAGTCGACGGCCTGTGCGACCCCGTGGACGTCATCACGGGGCCGGGCAACGTGTACGTGGCGGCAGCGAAGCGCGCCGTCCACGGGCTGGTGGGCATCGATTCCGAGGCGGGCCCCACGGAGATCGCCGTGATCGCGGACGCGCACGCCGACCCGCGCTACGTCGCGGCCGACCTGCTGAGCCAGGCCGAGCACGACCCGATGGCGGGCTCCGTCCTCATCACGGACTCGGTCGAGCTCGCCGATGCGGTGGACCGCGAGCTGGGCCTGGCCGCCTCCGCGACCAAGCACCGCGAACGCGTCCTCACGGCGCTCGGGGGCCGCCAGAGCGCGACGATACTGACCTCGGGCATCCACCAGTCCATCGCGGTCGCGGACGCGTACGGAGCGGAGCACCTCGAGATCCAGACGCGGGACGCCCACGCTGTGGCCGATCGCATCCGCAACGCGGGCGCCATCTTCATCGGCCCGTACTCCCCGGTGCCGCTGGGCGACTACCTGGCGGGCTCGAACCACGTGCTGCCCACGGGCGGCACGGCCCGCTTCGCGTCGGGACTGAACGTCGCCAGCTTCCTCAAGGCCGTGTCCTACATCGACTACGGCGCGTATGCGCTCGGAGCGGTGGGGGACAAGGTGATCGCGCTGTCCCACGCCGAGGACCTGCCCGCGCACGGCGAGGCGATCAGCGCGCGCTTCAAGGACTGATCCACCGCTCAGCGAACCCCCAGCACGAACGGGTGCACCGCGCGTGCGCCCGCACGCCGCAGCAACCGGGCCGCGACGGCGAGGGTCCAGCCCGAGTCGGTGAGGTCGTCGACCAGCAGCACGGTGCGTCCGGCCAGCGACTCCGGGCCCTCCGCCGGCTCGAGGGTGAGGCGCCGCGCCACGCCCGCGAGCCGCTGCGCCGAGTTGACGTCGTGACGGTCCGGCCCGGCGTGGCCGGCGCCGGGCGACACCGCGCCCAGCAGCGGCACCCCCAGGTAGCGGGCGAGCCCCGACGCCAGGTGGTCGACCAGGAGGGGACGCGTGGCCGAGCGCACCCCCACGACGCCGTCCAGGGCGGTGACACGCTCGGCGCCCGTCCCGGTCCAGAGCTCGTCCCAATCCTCGAGCACCCGCACCGCGGCGCCGCGGAGCGCCACCGGCGTCTCGCCGTCGAACGGCTCTCCGTCGCCGTCGCGCCGCTCGAGCAGGTCGCGCAGGGCGCCCGACCAGCCGAGCCCGTCCATTCGCGCGATCGCGCGGCCGGGCTCCGCCTGCTCGTCCGCCGGGATGCGCCCTCGGAGGGCAAGGCCAAGGGTGTCGAGTCCGGGAGGCCATTGGCGGCGCGCCGTGATCTCGACCCCCACGCGGTCCATGCCGGCACGCGCGGAGGCGACGGAATCCTCGTCCGGCGCCGCGGGCAGTGTCACGCCGCCGCACGAATCGCACCGCCCGCAGCGCCAGCCCTCCGTGAGGTCCGGATCGTCCAGCACCCGCCGCAGGAACTCCATCCGGCAGCCGTCGGTGGTCTCGTACTCGAGCATCGTGCCCTGCTCCGCGGTGCGGGTCTGTGCCACCCTCGCGTATCGGTCCGCGTCGTACCTCCAGGGCGCGCCCGTCGCGATCCACCCCCCGGCGACCCGGCGCACGGCGCCGTCGACGTCGAGGACCTTGAGCATCGCCTCGAGGCGAGATCGCCGCAGGTCCACCCGCGTCTCGAGGGCGGCGACGGAGGTGGCGCGATCCGCCTCGAGGGCGGCGAGGGCGGCCCTCACCTGCGCCTCGGGTGGGAACGCCTGGGAGCCGAACCAGTCCCAGATGGCGCGGTCCTCGGTCCCCGGCAGCAGCACCACCGTCGCCCTCGACACGCCGCGGCCCGCACGCCCGACCTGCTGGTAGTACGCGATGGGCGAGGCCGGTGCCCCCAGGTGCACCACGAATGCGAGGTCGGGCTTGTCGAAGCCCATGCCGAGCGCGGAGGTGGCGACCAGAGCCTTGACCCGGTTCTGCTTGAGGTCCTGCTCGAGGCGCTCGCGCTCGGCGGGCTCGGTCCGGCCCGTGTACGCGCCCACGTCGAGCCCGGCGGCGCGCAGGCGGGACGCCACCTCCTCGGCGGCCGCCACCGTCAGGCAGTAGACGATGCCGGAGCCCTCCATGTCGCGCAGCGCGCCGGCCAGCCACGCGACCCGCGCGGCTGGGTCGGGCAGGCGCAGGACCGCCAGGTGCAGGGATTCGCGGTCGAGACCTCCGCGCAGGACCAGCACCTGGTCGGGCGGGCCGCCGCGCTCCGTCGCGCCCGACACCCCGAGCTGCTCGGCGACGTCCGCGGTGACGCGCGCGTTGGCGGTGGCGGTGGTCGCCAGCACGGGGATGCCCGCAGGGAGGTCCGCCAGCAGCGTCCGGATCCGGCGGTAGTCCGGGCGGAAGTCGTGGCCCCAGTCCGAGATGCAGTGCGCCTCGTCGATCACCACGAGGCCGGCATCGGCGGCGAGCCGGGGGAGCACCTCGTCGCGGAACTGGGGGTTGTTCAGCCTCTCCGGCGAGCACAGCAGCACGTCGACCTCGCCCGCGGCGATGGCCGCGTGGACCGCGTCCCATTCGGTGACGTTCGCGGAGTTCACCGTCACGGCGCGGATCCCGGCGCGCGCCGCGGCGCCGATCTGATCGCGCATGAGCGCCAACAGGGGAGACACGATCACGGTGGGACCGGCGCCGCGGGCTCGCAGCAGGGCGGTCGCCACGAAGTACACGGCGGACTTGCCCCACCCCGTGCGCTGGACCACGAGGGCCCGGGACCGGCGCTCGACGAGCGCCGAGATCGCCGTCCATTGGTCCTCGCGCAAGGAGACGTCCTCGCGACCCACGAGCGAGCGGAGCGCGAACTCCGCCTCCGCGCGAAGGGCGCCGGGATCGGTGACAGTGGGGGCGGGCATGGCTTCGATCCTAGGTTTCGGCTCCGACACCGTCGCCATCCATGGCGCGGATACGGCGATGCACGGACGGCGATACGCCACTGTGCCGCCACCGCCAGAAGTTCGGTTAGCCTAACTTTTGTGCGTCGGCGCCAACGTGGCGATCCTTCGGCGCCGAGGAAGGGGCGAGGCGGGTGTCGAACGCACTGGTCGAACGGAACCGCGAGCGCATGCCGCGCAAGCGAGGTCCGATCCGCCGCATCGTCACCCTGCTCGGCCCGGCCTTCGTCGCCGCGGTCGCCTACGTGGATCCCGGCAACGTCGCCGCCAATCTCACCGCCGGCGCGCAGCACGGCTACCTCCTGGTCTGGGTGCTGGTCGCGTCCAACATGATGGCGGTGCTCATCCAGTACACCTCGGCGAAGCTGGGGCTCGTGACGGGGCACTCGATGCCCGAGCTGCTGCGGGGCCGGCTGGGCCGCCGCGGCCGGCTCGCGTACTGGGCGCAGGCCGAGGTGGTGGCCGCCATGACCGACCTCGCGGAGGTCATCGGCGGCGCGCTCGCGCTGTACCTGCTCTTCGACATTCCGCTGGTGCTGGGCGGCCTGATCGTGGGAGTGGTGTCGCTGGTGCTGCTCATGGTGCAGTCGCGGCGCGGGCAGCGCCACTTCGAGTTCGTCATCATCGGGCTGCTGAGCGTCATCGCGGTCGGATTCGTGGCCGGGCTGTTCGTGTCCCACACGGACTGGGCCGAGGCCGCGGGCGGCCTGCTGCCGCGTTTCGACGGCCCGGGCACCGTCCTTCTCGCCGCGTCGATGCTGGGCGCGACGGTGATGCCGCACGTGATCTATCTCCACAGCTCGCTCTCGCGCGACCGTCACGGCGTAGGTCACGACAAGAAGCGCCTGCTCCACCTGCTGAAGGCCACGAAGTGGGATGTGGGCCTGTCCCTGGTGATCGCCGGCTCCGTCAACATCGCGATGCTGCTCCTGGCGGCCGGCAGCCTACGCGGGGTGGGGGGCACGGACTCGATCGAGGGCGCCTACTCCGCCATCGAGTCCGCGCTGGGCCCGATCATCGCCGCCGCCTTCGCCGTGGGCCTGCTGGCCTCGGGCCTCGCCTCCACGTCGGTGGGCTGCTACGCGGGGGCAGCGATCATGGGCGGCCTCCTCCACCGCCGGATCCCTGTGTGGATCCGCCGCTCGATCACCCTCATCCCGGCGCTGGTGATCCTGGGCGCGGGCGCCAACCCCACCTGGGCGCTCGTCATCTCACAGGTGGTGCTGAGCGTGGGCATCCCGTTCGCCGTGATCCCGCTGGTGCGGCTCACCTCCGATCGTCGCCTGATGGGAGAGCACGCCAACACGCGGACCACGCAGGCGGTGGCCTGGACCGTGGTCGCGCTCATCGTGGCGCTCAATGCGGCGCTGCTGGTGCTCACGTTCACGGGTCAGGTGTGACCCTGGCGCGGGGACGATCCACGCCTCGCGCTCACTAGACTTCTCCCCATGACTCTGCCGATCCGCCCGGACCTGCAGGGGCTCGAGCCGTACGGCGCGCCCCAGCTGGACGTGACCGCGCGCCTCAACGTCAACGAGAATCCGTACTCGCCGCCCGACGCGGTGGCGGACGCGATCGCCTCTGCGGTGCGCACGGCGGCGCACGGCCTCAACCGCTATCCCGACCGCGACTTCCTGGGTCTCCGCCAGGACCTCGCGCGATACCTGGCGGCCGAGAGTCACGTCGACTTCCTCGAGCCGCGCAACGTGTGGGCCGCCAACGGATCCAACGAGGTCATGCTCCACCTCCACCAGGCGTTCGGCGGGCCGGGTCGCACCGTGCTGAGCTTCGCGCCCACGTACTCGATGTATCCGGAGTACGCCCGCGACACGATCACCGAGTTCGTCACCCTGCCGCGGCGCGAGGACTTCACGCTCGACATCGAGGCCGCCGCAGCGGCCATCCGCGACATCGCGCCCGTGATGGTGATCGTCGCCAGCCCGAACAACCCCACGGGGACGGCGCTGCCGCTCGACCAGGTGCGCGCACTGGCGGAGGCCGCGGACCGGGTCCCCGGCGGCTGCCTGGTGGTGATCGACGAGGCATACGCCGAGTTCCGCCGCCGCGGCGTGCCGAGCGCCGCGAGTCTGATCCCCGAGTACCCGAACCTCGCAGTGAGCCGCACGATGTCGAAGGCGTTCGCGATGGCCGGCGGCCGGCTCGGCTACCTGGTGGCGCACGAGCCCGTCATTGACGCGCTGCGCCTGGTGCGGCTCCCGTACCACCTCAGTTCCGTGACGCAGGCGACGGCCCGCGCCGCGCTCGCCCACCACCGCGTGCTGCAGGCGCAGGTCGACGAGATCCGGGCCGAACGCGACGAGACCGTCGCGTGGCTGCGGCGGCAGGGCTACACCGTCGCGGACACGGACGCGAACTTCGCGCTGTTCGGGCCGTTCGAGGATCGTGAGAGGGTATTCCGGGGTCTGCTCGCGCGAGGTGTGCTCATCCGCGTCACGGGACCCGAAGGTTGGCTGCGCGTGTCGATCGGCACGCCACAGGAGATGGCGCTGTTCCGCAGCGCGTTGCTGGAGGTCACGGCATGAGCCGCACTGGACGCATCGAGCGCACCACGAGCGAGTCATCGGTGCTCGTCGAGCTCGACCTCGATGGATCGGGCCGCACGGAGATCTCCACCGGGGTGCCGTTCTACGACCACATGCTCACCGCCCTCGGCAAGCACTCGCTCATGGATCTGCGGGTCCAGGCCACGGGTGACGTGCACATCGACTCGCACCACACCGTCGAGGACGTGGCGATCTGCATCGGTGAGGCATTGCGCAAGGCGCTGGGCGACAAGGCGGGCATCTCCCGGTTCGGCGACGCCCTGGTGCCCCTGGACGAGGCGCTGGCTCAGTGCGTCGTCGACGTGTCAGGGCGGCCCTACTTCGTCCACGTCGGCGAGCCGGTGGGTCAGGCCACGCACCTGATTGGCGGCAACTTCGCGGGCTCGCTCACGGGCCACGCCCTCGAGTCGATCGCGCACCACGCCGGCATCTGCGTGCACATGCGGGTGCTCGCCGGCCGCGACCCGCACCACATCGTCGAGGCGCAGTTCAAGGCTCTGGCGCGGGCGCTGCGCCTCGCGGTCACGCTCGACCCGCGCGTGCAGGGCATCCCCTCGACCAAGGGCGCGCTGTGACCGAAGGCGCACCGCCGCGGCCCGACGCCCCGGCGCCGGACATCGCGGTCATCATGACGCCGCTGCCACGACCCCGCTTCCTCACGGCGTTGTGCGCGTTCAACAAGGTCGACGCGACGGTGCTCGAGACCAGCGCCGGGCCCATGGCCGTGCTGGCCGACGCGAGCCCGGAGGCGACGCAGCGCTCGGCGCGCACCGTCTCGGCGTTCGTCAAGCAGGCCGAGTTCCTGGTGATCGCGAACCGTGGGGGCACCGTGCGCGTGGACGTGTGGAAGGGCTCAACACCGGTGCGCGAGCTCTCTCCGGGGCTGGCTCTCGCGGACGCGCCCGGGGTGGTCACCACGATCATCACCGGCGCGCAGACCATCGACCAGGTGGCGCTCACGCACCCGGACAAGGTCCACAGCACCAAGATCGGACGCTTCAAGGCCTACCGCGAGCTGCTCGCGGAGACCAAGGAGATCCGCAGGGCGGAAAGCTGATGGCCCAGCCTTCGGTGTGCGTCTTCGACTACGGCTTCGGCAACGTCCGCTCCGCCACCCGCGCGCTCGAGCACGTCGGCGCCCGCGTGTCGCTCACCGCGGACCGCGCCGTGGCCGAGAACGCGGACGGACTCGTGGTGCCCGGCGTGGGCGCGTTCGAGGCCGTCATGACCGGGCTGCGGCAGGCGCGCGGCGACCAGATCGTGGGACGGCGGCTCGCCGGCGGCCGGCCGGTGCTGGGCATCTGCGTGGGCATGCAAGTGATGTTCGCGCGCGGCGTCGAGCACGGCGTCGAGTCCGAGGGCCTCGACCAGTGGCCGGGCACCGTCGAACGGCTGCAGACCGCGGTGGTGCCCAACATGGGCTGGGCGACGGTCGAGCCTCCGGAGACCAGCGCCCTGTTCGCCGGCGTCGAGGACGAGCGCTTCTATTTTGTCCACTCCTACGCGGCGCGCGAGTTCCCTCTGGGCGTCTCCGAGGACACGGGGCGCCTCGCGGCACCGCGCCTCACGTGGTCGACCGCGGGGCCGGAGCGCGACGCGGACCGCTTCGTGGCCGCCGTCGAGAACGGACCGCTGAGCGCCACGCAGTTCCACCCCGAGAAGTCCGGCGAGGCGGGCCTGCACCTGCTGCGCAACTGGGTCGCGACGCTTTAGCGTCGCCCGCCACCGCATCGTCCCCACCGTCTGAGAGGACCCCACCGATGACCGACACCCCCCGCCTCGAGCTCCTGCCCGCCGTCGACGTGGCCGATGGCCAGGCCGTACGCCTCACCCAGGGCGAGGCCGGCTCCGAGACCGGCTACGGCGACCCGCTGGCGGCGGCGCTCGACTGGGTCCACGGTGGCGCGGAGTGGATCCACCTCGTGGACCTCGACGCTGCCTTCGGGCGCGGCTCGAACGCGGACCTGCTCGCGGCCGTGGTGAGGGCCGTCGACGTCAAGGTCGAGATGAGCGGTGGCATCCGCGACGATGCGTCGCTCGAGCGCGCGCTCGCCACCGGC
Organism: Demequina sp.; assembly: GCF_024642165.1. Taxonomy (GTDB): domain Bacteria; phylum Actinomycetota; class Actinomycetes; order Actinomycetales; family Demequinaceae; genus Demequina. The sequence continues at coordinate 7,452 of NZ_JAHEBP010000025.1, read as the reverse complement.
TGCGCGAGGGTGAACCTTGGCACGGCCGCGCTGGAGAACCCCGAGTGGACCGCCAGCGCGATCTCGCGTCACGGCGACCGCATCGCGGTGGGCCTCGACGTGCGCGGCACCACGCTCGCGGGACGGGGCTGGACCCGCGACGGCGGCGACCTGTGGGAGGTGCTGGCACGCCTCGACGCCGCCGGCTGCGCGCGCTACGTGGTCACCGATGTCAAGAAGGACGGCATGCTCTCCGGCCCGAACCTCGAACTGCTTGCTCAGGTGTGCGCGGCGACGGACGCTCCCGTGGTCGCCTCGGGCGGCATCAGCTCGCTCGACGACATCGCGGCGCTGCGCACCCTCACCCCGCAGGGGATCGAGGGTGCGATCGTGGGCAAGGCGCTCTACAACGGCAACTTCACGCTGCCCGAGGCGCTCGATGTCGCCGGACGTCCCTAGGGCGAGGCCTCACAGGGGGGCGCGGCGGTTCGCGGGATCGTCCCGTGGAGTGATCTTCGTCTCGCGCTCCTCGTCCACGTCGGCGGCCATCGCTACGCTGGCCTCATGAACGACGAGGATCCGATGAGGGAGATCCCGGAGTCGATCTTCTCGGACGACGACGGCAGTGCGGACGCGCGCCTCGCGCAGGCGCTGATCCGGTTCTCGCGTGGCAAGACGTCGCTCACCGACGTGGTCGACGCCCTGGCCTATGCGCGCGTCCTGATCCCCGTGATGGCGGCGGGGGAGCAGCGCCACGTGGGCAAGCACGGGTTCGAGCAGGACGAGGTCGCCTCGACCGGTGTGGTCGCCGTCGAGATGCCCGACGGTCGCAAGGCGCTGCCCATCTTCACCGACGTCGACGCCATGAAGGCGTGGAGCGACCGCGCCCGCCCGATCCCCGCCGAGGGTCCGCGGGCGGCCCTCGCGGCGGTGGCCGAGGGCTGGAGCGCGATGGTGCTCAATCCGGGCATGGAGACCGTGCTGGTGCCGCGCCCGGCGGTCTGGGCGATCGGACAGGGCGAACCGTGGAGGCCGGCCGTGGTGGACGGCGTGGTCGCGGACGACGTGCAGGACGCCGTGACCGCGGCCGTGTACCTGGACGATGCGCTGCGCGCCGTCGAGACGGCGCCCGGACAGGGCGCCGAGGTGACCGTGGTGCTGCGGCTGGTGGCCGGCCTCACGCAGCCCGAGGTCGACGCCGTGATCGAGCGCGTCCAGCGGCAGCTCGCGCAGTCGAGCGTGGTGGCGCAGCGGATCGACAGCCTCGAGCTGAGGCTCGCTCAAGTCTGACCAGGCGTCAGCCGCAGGACGTGTCGACCGCGGTGCGCTCCGCATCGTCCCTCAGGAAGGCCCGCAGCCGCTCGAGGGTGACCGCGCCCGCGAAGTCCTCGCCGTCGGAGGAGAAGACCACGCCCACCACCTCCCCGTCCGCGTCCGTGACGGGTGATCCGGAGTTGCCCTCCCGCGCCGGCACCTCGATGAAGTACACCTGCGCTCCGCCGGGGTCCAACTGGTTGTCGCGCAGCCCCACGTACGGTCCCGTGAGCGTGGCGAGCGGGCCGCCCAGCGCGTATCCGGTCACTGTCAGCGGCTCTCCGACCACGGGCTCGGCCTCGGCGACCGCGGCGGCGTCGGGAAAGGACCCGTCGATCGTGACGATCGCGAGATCGTCGGTCTCGGAGTACGCCGCCGATGAGCCGTGGAAGACCGTGCCGCGGTAGTCCGTCAACTCCACCACCGTGGTGCCCTCGACCACGTGGCGGTTGGTGACCGCGTGCGTCTCGTCGAGCATCCAGGCGGTGCCGTTGCGGTAGGCGTTGCAGGTGGTCGCCCACACCCGTAGCGAGACTCGCTCCGCAGGCGTGAAGCCGTCATCGGAGGCTCCCCCGGAGGCGTCGACCTCGACCGGGGACGGGGTCGCGTACGGCGGGGGCGCGAGCGGGACGCATGCGGCCAGCAGCGCTGCGGCAGCGACGGTGGGGGTGATCCGGACCAGGCGCCGGCCGTCAGCCACGGCTGGCCTTGAACTCCGCGTAGGCCGTGGAAACCTGGTCGCAGAAGTCGACGATCGACGCCTCCGACTCGGCGATGCTCGACGCGACGTAGCGATCCGCGTTGCGCAGCACCGTGAAGTGCTCGGCCTGCGCGTCCACGCAGCTCTGATATGCATCGACGATGTCCTCGAGCTCCTGAACGGTCTCGGTGCCCTGAGCGCCGTCGTTGACCGCGGTCGAGTACTCGGCCTTCAGGGCCTCGAGCTGCGCCTCCGCGTCCTCCAACTCGGCGATCCGCGCGTTGCGCGCGGAGACCTGATCGGTGAGACCGCCCACCATGGTGCGCAGCTCGGCGTTCTGGAACTCCCAGGTCGACCGGGCCATGGCCAGCATGACCAGGGGGACGGCGAGGGCGATCACGGCGACGATGCTCAGCACCAGGGCGATCGCCAGTCCGGTCCTGCGCCGCGGCGGAGGCGGCGCCGGGACCGTCTCGCTCACTGCACCGATCCGATCAGCGCCGAGCAGCTCGCCTCGGGTACGAACAGGCCGTTCTCGCTGAGCAGCGTATTGAGCGTGGAGATGGGCACGATGAAGCTCTGGTTCGAGAAGTTCTTCGCGTAGATCACTCCCACGACCCGGCCGCTCTCGTCGAGCACGGGAGAGCCGGACGAACCCTGCTCGACGTTCGCGCTGGTCGCGAGCACGGTGCCCACCGCGCCGCCCAACGGGTCCGTGGTGGGACCCAGCACCACGCCGGGGGACGTGGTGAGCCGGCCGCCGTTGGGGTATCCCACCACCGTGATCACATCGCCCTCGAACGGATCCTCGAGCGCGCGTAGGGCGAACGCGTTGCCGATCGCCTCCTCGGTGGTGATGATCGCGATGTCAGCCACGGTGGTGCTCGACGCCGCGGTGGCGTCGATGCTGCGACCGTCGTAGGTGGTGATGGTGATGCGCTTCGAGTCCGCCACGACGTGGCGGTTGGTGACCAGCGTGTGCGCGTCGAGCGCGAACCCGGTGCCTGTCGAGATGAAGCCGCAGCCCACGTTGCGCACCCGAACCGTCATCCGCTGGGCCGCGGTGAAGCCGTCCGGAGACAGGGCGCCGGGCCCGTCCCCGGGCGACGACGACGGAGCGGGGACGAAGTCATCGGGCAGGGCGTCCGGCATCGAGGGCAGCGAGGAGCACCCGGCGAGTGCGAGCGCCGCCAGTGCCACGGCGACGACGCGGGAGCGGATCATGGCGCCACCGACTGCTGCAGCGCCAGGTGGGCGTCCTTCGCCGCGGTGCACAGGTCCGTGACGCTGGTCTCGAAGCTCTCCAGCTCGGTCGGGTCGTAGTCCTCGGGCGTCTTGAGGTACGTCACCAGCTGCTCGTGACCCTCGATGCATCGGCTCAACGAGTTGGCCACCGCCGTCGCGTCGGTGATGGTGCCTTCGAGCAGGCCGATCTGCTCCTGCGCGAGCGCGGCATCGTCGCCCCACTGGGCGTTCTGCGCCTGTAGCCGGGAGACGGAATCCTTCGATGCGGCGAGTTGGGCGGTGAGAAGTTCGATGCTCTGCTGGGCGGTGGCGAGTGCCTCGCGCTCGGCGGCGAGCTCCTCGCCCAGCCCGTAGCTGACGCCGGTGACGTCCTCGACCTGCGCCTCCCAGGCGTCCGACACTCGCCAGAGATAGGCGATCAGGGCGGCCGCGCCGATCAGCAGCACGGTCATGAGCGCGATCGTGATGATCATGCCTGCCGACCTCGGGCGGTCGACGCCGGTGACCGCTTGCCCGTCGGCGTCCTCGACGCCGGTGGTGGCGAACGTTGGATTCGCGGCGGCGACGGTCGCGAGCTCGTCGGTCTCCACGCTCTCGCGCAGGGGTTCGACGCCCTCGTTCACGCCGCGGAACGGGAACGTGGGGAGGCGCCGGGGGAGGTCGGCCGTGTGCGGGCTCGCTTCGCGGGCGGCCGTGCCGTCCTCGACGGTGCCGCCTCGGGTCGCGTCCTCCCCAGATGTCACTACGTGACCGCCCCCGTGAACTTCTCTCCCGGCCCTTCGCCTGGCCGGTCCGGGACCGCTGAGGCTTCCCGGAACGCCAACTGTACGCTTCGCAACCCGTCCCGTAGGACTCGTGCATGAGTGTCGCCGAGGTCGGGCGCGGCAGCGGTGACGAGGCCGGCGAGAGCGGTGATGATGGTCCGCGCCTCGTCGAGGTCCTTGAGCTCCTCGCCCTCCTCCGCCAGCCCGCACCTGAGCGCGGCGGCACTCAACAGGTGAACGCTCACGGTCGTGATAAGTTCCACCGCGCCTACGTCGGCGATGTCGCGTGCCGCCTCCGCGGCGCCACCGCCGTCCGTCCCGGTCGCTGCGGTGGTGGTGTCCTCGGGGGACTCGGGGCGTGCTTCCTGGTCATTCGCGCTCATGATTGCTATTCTTGTCCATCGACCGGTTGCGACAGGCGTCGCAACGCGCAAGTGGAGTCCACCTCCCACCCTCGGGCCGCCAGTCGGGCCAGGGTCACGGTAACGGCGGCTGCCGCATTTCTGCGGCTGCCCGCCGGCGCCTCGGTGGCCTCTGCTCGTGTTCGGGCAGGGGCCTTCTTCCGTCTTCGGGGGAGGCGCCGGCGTGGCGGTTGTGACAGAGCAACGAAAAGGAGCCGCTATCAACGAGCCGCGCATCAACGAGCGCATCCGAGTCCCCGAGGTCCGCCTTGTCGGCCCGAAGGGCGAACAGGTCGGCATCGTCCGCATCGAGGATGCCCTCCGTCTGGCGCAGGACGCCGAGCTCGACCTTGTCGAGGTGGCGCCCGACTCGCGTCCTCCCGTCGTCAAGCTCATGGACTACGGCAAGTTCAAGTACGAGGCGGCGGTCAAGGCGCGTGAGGCACGGCGCAACCAGGCGAACACCGAGATCAAGGAGATGCGGTTCCGCCTGAAGATCGACGGTCACGACTACGAGACCAAGAAGGGCCATGTGGTCCGGTTCCTCAAGGGCGGCGACAAGGTCAAGATCACGATCATGTTCCGTGGTCGCGAGCAGTCTCGACCCGAGATGGGCCGCCGCCTGCTGATGAAGCTGGCGGAGGAGGTCCAGGAGTTCGGCGTGGTGGAGAACGCGCCTAACCAGGAGGGTCGCAACATGTCGCTCGTCCTCGGTCCGCTGAAGAAGAAGGCGGAGGCCAAGGAGGAGCAGCGCAAGCTGCGCGAGGAGCGCAAGGCCGCCGAGGTGGCCACGCGCGAGGACCGCAAGGCACCCAAGGGTGCCGACGAGCTGCCGGCGGAGTCGGCGGCCGAGTAACAGGCTTCGGGCGCGAGACGCCCGGTAGTACGGTGCCGAGCCCCGCAGGGCACGGCCGGATCGATAAGGAGGGGCAGCAATGCCCAAGAACAAGACCCACTCGGGTGCCAAGAAGCGCTTCAAGCTCACGGGCACCGGCAAGGTGAAGCACGCCAGCGCCATGAACGTGCACAAGTTCGAGGAGAAGCACTCCTCGCGCAAGCGCCGCGTCGCCGTCGACGGCATCCTGTCGGACGCCGACAGCAAGAAGATCAAGAAGCTGCTGGGCAAGTAAGCCCAACCCCGAAAGCCCAAGGAGACTGAAACATGGCACGCGTCAAGCGGGCGGTCAACGCCCAGAAGAAGCGCCGTACAACCCTCGAGCGCGCCGCCGGTTACCGCGGCCAGCGCTCGCGCCTCTACCGCAAGGCGAAGGAGCAGGTCACCCACTCCCTCGTCTACAGCTACAACGACCGTCGCAAGCGCAAGGGCGATTTCCGCAAGCTGTGGATCCAGCGCATCAACGCTGCCTCCCGTGCGAACGGCATGACCTACAACCGCTTCATCCAGGGTCTGAAGGCTGCCGGCATCGAGGTTGACCGCCGCATGCTCGCGGAGCTCGCGGTGAACGACGAAGCCGCGTTCGCGCAGCTGGTCGACCTGGCGAAGAAGGCCCTCCCGGCCGACGTCAACGCGCCCGCCGCCTAACGCGGACGCCGCATGTCGGAACGCCCCGCGGGGCCTGCTGACCTCTCCGTGACGCTCTCGAATCCGAGGGCCGAGCGGGTGAAGAGAGTCGCGGCCCTCGCGGGGCGTTCTGCACGCTCCCGCGCGGGAGCGATGCTGGTCGAGGGGCCCCAGGGCGTGCGGGAGGCGGTGCGGTTCGCCGCCGCCCGGGTGCGGGACGTCTATCTGTCGCCCGAGGCCTCCGAACGCCACCCCGAGATCGCGGCCGAGGCCCTCGCCGCCGAGCTGTACGTCCATGTGGGCACCCCCGAGGTGCTCGCGGCGATGAGCCCCGACGCGCAGGGCGTGCTCGCGGTGCTCGACTCGACGGGCACGTCCCTCGACGACGTGGTGGCCGCAGGGCCGCGCCTGGTCGCGGTGCTGTCGAATGTGCGCGACCCGGGCAACGCCGGGACGGCGATCCGGGTGGCCGATGCGGCGGGCGCCGACGCGGTGATCCTCGCCGGCGACGCGGTGGATCCGGCAAATCCGAAGGTGGTCCGCTCGACCGCGGGTAGCCTCTTCCACCTGCCGATCGCCCGCGCACCGCTCGCGGAGGCGCTCGAGGCGTTGCGCGCGGCCGGGCTCACGGTGCTCGCCGCGGACGGCTCCGGCGAGGGCCTGCTGGCGGAAGCGCCGCTGGCCCAGCCCACCGCCTGGGTGTTCGGCAACGAGGCCTGGGGGCTGCGCCCCGACGAGCTCGCGCTCGCCGATCTGGTGGTGCGCATCCCCATCTACGGCCGCGCCGAGAGCCTCAACCTCGGCACCGCCGCGGCGGTGTGCCTGTACGCGTCCGCCGCCGCGCAGCAGGCCTGACCGGCTCGCGCCCGGGCGGCCCGCCCGCGGCTGGTAGTCTCCCCGAGGACTGAGGAGGACCCATGGAGAACACGCGACGGCTCGACATCCCCGGAGCCCGGGGCAAGGTCGAGGTGGACGGCGTCCTGGGCCTGCTCTACAAGGTGAGGATCGACGGCGAGATCATCAAGCGCTCCCACGGCTACTGGGCGATCCCCACGCGCAAGGGCGGGACCGCCAAGCTCACCTCGAACGGCGTGCTCCCCGGCTTTCAGACGCTTCGCCTCGACGGCACCCCGATCCTCAAGATGGGTGCGCACGTCCAGGCGCCCGAGAAGGCGGCGATGTTCGCGCCCGCGGTGCTGGTGCTGTGGACTCTGGGCTGGGTTCCGGTCGGCGCAGGCCTCGCGGTGCTGCTGTTCCTCATGAACGTCATCGTGGTCAAGAACCCGAATATGCCACGCGGGCTGCGGATCGCGCTGCCGCTGGTCAACACGGCGGTCATGGCCTTCCTCCTCACCATGCTGTTCGGGCCGCCGTTCTAGGCGGCGGCCCCCCGGCACCCTGCTACCGTGGCCCCATGACCACGAGCCCGCGCCGCCGCATCGGCCGCGCCGCCGTGCGTTTCTTTAGCTAGGCCCGGGGAGAACCGCCGGGCCTGACAGCGACCCTCGCTCCCGCATCGTCCCTCCT
>NZ_JAHEBP010000024.1:21584-24997 GCF_024642165.1 Demequina sp. | reverse complement strand
AGAAGAAGGTCCGGATGGGGCCGGCACCGTCGATCTTCGCCGCCTCGATGGTGGTCGGATCGATGTTCTGGAGACCCGCGAGGTAGAAGATCATGTTGTAGCCGGTCCAGCGCCACAGCAGTCCCAGGATGATGACCATCCGAGCCGTGCCCGGTTGACCCAGCCAGTTCACCGGGCCATCGATCAGATGCAGCGCCAACAGCCAGTCGTTCACCAGCCCGTCGGTGGCGAAGATGGTGCGGAACACCAGCGAGTACGAGACGAGCGAGATCGCGGCGGGCAGGAAGATGGCGGTTCGCCACATCCCCTTCAGCTTGAGCCTCGGGTTGTTGAGGATGTTCGCGAGCAGCAGCGCTGTGATCAGCATGATCGGCACCTGGATCGCCAGGTACAGCAGCGTGTTCTGAATGGTCAGCTTGAAGATGTCGTCCTGCAGCATCCGCTCGTAGTTGAACCACAGCGGATCTGCGAAGTCGATCGCGGTGCCGCGCCCCGTCTTCATCGACAGGAGCAGCGCCTGGAACATCGGCCAGAACATCATGATGCCGATGAGCGCGGCGGCCGGGATGAGGAATATCCATCCCGTGAGGCTGCGACGGCGGGCGGCCGGCGAGATCTTGACCTTGGGGGCCTTGCCGGTCTTCTTGGGCGCGCGGTCGGGGACCGCGATTGGCGTCATCGTTGACACAGAATCACTCCCATTGACTGGTGTGGGAGGGGGCCGGTCGCCCGACCCCCTCCCTCGCCGATTGTGTGTCAGCTCATCGCGAACTCGACGTTGGCCTGCGCCTCGCTGAGCGCGCTCTGGGCGTCATCACCGTTGATGATCTTGGTGATGGCGGCGCTCACCGCGTCGCGTGCCTCGTAGTAGTACACGCCCGTGTTGTTGCTGGGCACGCCTGCCGAGAACTGCAGCACGTCGGCGTAGATGGCCTGGCCTCCGAAGAAGTCCAGCGGCTCGGCGTAGACGTCCGAGTCACCGGCGGGGAGCCAGTTCGCCACCGCGCCCGCGCCGGGCAGGATGGTGTCGTAGAACTCGGTCGATCCCGCGAAGGTGGAGTTCAGGAAGTCAGCCGCGAGCGCAACATCCGCGTTCGAGCTGACCGCCCATGAGGAGCCACCGTTGGCGGAGAAGTGCGTGGCGCCGTCGATGCCGTCCAGGCTGGGGAGGTTGGTGACGGCCCACATGCCCGCCTGGTCTGCCGCGCTCTGGATGGAACCGGAGATCCACACACCGTTGATGGTGCTGGCCACCGTGCCGTTCACGATCGACGCGATGTACTCGTCCCAGGAGTTGACCTCGACGAAGACGCCCTTCTTCACCATGTCGGCATAGACGGCGATGGCCGCCTCGAGTGCCGCGTTATCGGTGATGGTGGGGTTGCCCTCGGCGTCGAACAGGCTCGCGCCCGCGGACTGGAGCATCATCAGGATCATGTCGGAGGACCCGGCCTGGCCGGTCATCATCGGCATGCCGGTCTTGGCCAGAACGTCCTCACCCATGGTGATGTACTCAGCCCACGTGACGTCGGTGAAGTCGTCGACGGTGTATCCCGCCTGCTCGAGCACGTCGGTGCGCATCGCGTTGATCGCGGTGCCCGAGTCGAACGGCACGCCATAGTTCATGCCATCCACCGTCGAGTACGCGGTCACGCCATCGGGGAACTGGCTGAAGTCCACGCCCGAGTCCGTGATGTCGGTGAACACGTCCGGGTAGTTGATCACGTTCTTCTGGAACGCGTTGTTCTGCATGAGGAAGATGTCGGGAAGCTGGTCGAGCTCCCCCGACTGTGCCAGCGTGGTCAACTTGACCTGCACGTCGTCCCAGGTCTGCTCCTGGATGTCGAGCGTGAAGTCCGGGTGGTCCGCCTGGTAGACCTTCTCGGCCTCCTGCAGCGCGTAGATGTTGAAGGCCGGGTCCCAGGCCCACACCGTGAGCGTGGTACCCATCTCGCCGCCGGTGTCGCCGCCGCCCGAGCCGGTCGGTTCGTCGGTGGTGCCGCCGCTGGAGCACGCGGCGAGGCCCAAGGCAGCCACCGCAGTGGCCGCGACCGCTACGCCCGTTCGAAACTTGTACATGTGCTGTCCGCCATTCTGTTCGGAACCTCCCGGAGCTGCCGGGCGCACCACGTCGTACGCCCACCGGGTCCCACAGTCACCCTTGAGGAGGCGTCGACGTCGACGGTTCCAAGGTGAGACGTCTTCGTCGCCGTTCCACAACCGCAAGGTGCCTGTTTACGTAAACATAGCACGGGGGTGCGGGGGCGCTCTCGGCGAGCCGAGTCACGATCGTGTAACGGCCCCCTGGCCCGTGCGCCGCCTCCGCACGGCCTGGCGGCGGGCTATGGCGACGTCAACATCGAGGGGCCTTCTCGGGCTAGGATTCATGGCATGGCAGCGAAGCCGGCGCAGCGTGGACGCAAGACGGGCCCCACCATCGCCGACGTCGCGCGGCTTGCCGGCGTCTCCGCGCAGACCGTGTCGCGCACCTCGACGGGGGCGGAGGCGGTCCGGCCGGAGACCCGCGAACGCGTGCTGACGGCGATGGAGCAGCTGGGCTATTCACCCAACCGCGCCGCACGCGCCCTGCGCAATGGGCGCTACGGCACCATCGGCCTCATCGCGCGACGGTTCGACCGCACGGGTGAGGCGCGCACCACGGATGCCTTGCTGCGCGCCGCGGAGGCCGCGGACTACGGCGTCTCGCTCCTCACGGTGCCGGGCGCGGCGTCGGGCGGCTGGGAGCCGGCGGCGCGTCGCCTTCATCACCAGTCGGTCGACGGCCTCGTGATCATCCGAGCGGAGGGCGCCGCCGATGAGATCCCCCTGCCCGCGCGTATGCCCGTCGCGGTCAGCGATTCGCGCGCCTCGGGACGGTACCCGTCCGTCGTGAGCGACGAGTACACCGGCATGCGGCTGGCGGTCGACCATCTGCTGAAGCTGGGCCATCGCACCGTGCACCACATCGCGGGTCCCCCCGGATCGGAGCCCGCTCGTCTGCGGGCCCTGGCCTGGCGAAGTCGCCTCGAGGAGTCAGGCATCGTGGCGCCCGAACCATTTCCCGGAGACTGGACCGCCGAGTCCGGATACCGGGCCGGCGCGATGATCGCCGCGGATCCACGCGTGACGGCGGTGGCCTGCGCCAACGACGAGACCGCGTTGGGCCTCCGCATGGCGCTCCACGAGGCGGGGCGCCGGGTGCCCGAGGACGTCTCCGTGGTGGGCTTCGACGACATCTCGCTGAGCCGCTTCTCGGTCCCGCCGCTCACCACGATCCGGCAGGACTTCGAGCAGACGGGGAAGGAGCTGGTGCGCCTGCTGCTGGAGCAGATTGAGGGAGTGCCACAGGTCGACGTCCCGCACGTGGTGCTCCCGACCGAGCTGGTGGTGCGGGGCACCACCGCGCCTCCGCG
>NZ_JAHEBP010000024.1:0-21484 GCF_024642165.1 Demequina sp. | reverse complement strand
GCGGGCGGGGGCGCTGTCTGCGGACCGCGGGTGGCCGCGGGCCGGATCGCTACAGGTCCGGCGCCATGTCCGCGAAGTGCGCGAAGTCCTTGCGGAACGCCACCGCGATGGTGTCCGTGGGGCCGGCGCGGTGCTTCGCGATGATGAAGTCTGCCTCGCCCGGCCGGTTCTCACGGTCGTACGCGTCCTCGCGGTGGAGCAGGATCACGAGGTCCGCGTCCTGTTCGATCGAGCCCGACTCGCGCATGTCGGAGAGCATCGGCTTCTTGTCCCCGCGCTGCTCGGGACCACGGTTCAGCTGCGAGATCGCGATCACCGGCACGTCGATCTCCTTCGCGAGCAGCTTGAGCGCACGCGAGAACTCCGACACCTCCTGCTGGCGGGACTCCACCTTGCGCCCGGAGCTCATGAGCTGGAGGTAGTCGACCACCACCAGCTGAAGATCGTGCTGCTGCTTGAGCCGACGGCACTTCGCGCGGATCTCCATCAGCGACATGTTGGGGCTGTCGTCGACGAACAGCGGTGCCTTGGCGACCGACGCGGCCGTCTGGGCGAGCTTCTCCCAGTCACTGGGACCCATGGGGCCCTTGGTGAGCTTCGACAGCTTCACCCCGGCCTCGGCCGAGAGCATGCGCTTGGTGATCTCCTCACGGCTCATCTCCAGCGAGAAGATGACGGAGGCCTTGTGGTGCCGGATGGCGGCCGAGCGCGCGATGTCGAGGCCCAGGGTCGACTTTCCGATGGCGGGCCGAGCGGCGATGACGATCATCTGGCCACCCTGCAGCCCGCCCGTGAGGTCGTCGAGCTCGCGGAACCCGGTGGGCACACCCAGCATGCTGCCGTCGCGCGCCGAGGCGGCGTCGACCTCTTCGAGGGTGCGCTCCATGATGTCGCCGATGGAGAGATAGTCCTCGGAGTTGCGTCGCTCGGTGACCGCGAAGATCTCGGCCTGCGCGGTGTCGACGATCGCGTCCACCTCCGCGCCCTCGCCGTCGTAGCCGAGGCCCGCGATGCGGGTGCCGGCCTCCACCAGCTTCCGCAGGATCGCCTGCTCGCGCACCAGACGGGCGTAGTACCCGGCGGACGCCGCGGAGGGCACCATCGCGATGAGCGTGTGCAGGTACTCGGCCCCGCCCACCCGAGCGAGTGCGCCCGTGCGCTGGAGCTCGGCGCTCACCGTGAGCGCGTCGACCGGGTCGCCCGAGTTGTAGAGCTTGACCGCGATGTCGAAGATGGTCTCGTGCGCGGGCTTGTAGAAGTCGTCCGCGCGAACGGCCTCGATGACGTCCGCCATCGCGTCCTTGGAGAGCATCATCGAGCCGATCACGCTCTGCTCCGCGTCGAGATTCTGCGGGGGCAGGCGGTCGAACGTGCTGCGCGGCCCCCGGCCGGGGCCGTAGGCGGCCTCGAGCTCGTCGACGGACATGCGTTCCCCTTACCCTCTGACGGATGACCCCAGTGTCCCGCGTAGGTCAGACACGCGAATGTAGAGCCCCGGGCGCGGCGTCCCAAATCGGCACGTGCGCCATCCGTGGATGACCCGTGGAGAACTCCCGCAATTCCGTGGATGACGGGTGGTCAACCCGTGGACAACGCGCCGTGAACGGTGTGGACAACATTGTGGATGGACTGTACAAAATGTCCCCAAATGCACTTCTACCAGGACAGTCAATGGAGACGATGCTGTGGACAGTTTCTGAGGAGAAGTACCCGGCGTGTCGCGCGTGGGCGTGTCGCGCCAGCGGGGCCGTGGCCCGGCCGGCGCTCCGCGCGCGACGAGGCCCGGACCCCCGTGCGGGGACCCGGGCCTCGTGCGTGAGAGTGAACCCGCTACTTGGCGGCGACCACCTGGACGGCGACCGTGGCCGTGATGTCCGAGGACAGCGCAACCTTCACGTGGTACTCGCCCAGCGCCTTGATGGGCTGAGCGACGTGGATGCGACGCTTGTCCACCGTGGCGCGCGAGCCGATCGCGGCCGCGATGTCCGCGGGCGAGACGGCGCCGAAGAGACGACCGGATTCGCCGGCCTTCACCTCGACCACGACGGGGGCGGACTGCAGCGCGTCACGCGCGGCCTGTGCACCCTCGACGGTCGCGATCTCCTTGGCGCGGCGCGCCTTGCGGAGGGCGTCGATCTGCTTCTCCGCGCCGGCCGACCACGGGGTGGCCAGCTTGCGGGGAACCAGGTAGTTGCTTGCGTACCCGTCCTTGACATCGACGACGTCGCCGGCGATGCCGAGGCCGGAGACCTCGTGGGTCAGGATGACCTTAGCCATGAGTGCCCTCCCGTCAGCGGCCGGAGCCGGCGTAGGGGAGGAGCGCCATCTCACGTGCGACCTTGATCGCGCGCGCGATCTCGCGCTGCTCCTGGACCGTGACCCCGGTGACGCGGCGCGAACGGATCTTGCCGCGGTCGGAGATGAACTTGCGAAGCAGCGCGGTGTCCTTGTAGTCCACCCGGTCGACCTTGGCGGCCTTGAGCGGGTTGACCTTCTTGCGCGGCTTACGGATGTCGTGCTTAGCCATTGATGTGAACTCCTGAAGAGATAAGTGCCTGTCAGAACGGGGGCTCGTCGGACGCCGGGGCCGTGGCCCACGGGTCGTTTGCGGAGCCGCCCGCGGGCGAGCTGCTGTAGCCGCCACCACCGGAGTTGCCGCCGCCGAAGCCGCCGCCGCCGGAGCCGCTGCGCTGAGTGCGCGTGACCTTGGCGGTGGAGTATCGGAGCGAAGGGCCGACCTCGTCGACCTGCATCTCGGTGACGGTGCGCTTCTCGCCGTTGGTCTCCCACGAACGGGACACGAGACGGCCGGTGACGATCACGCGCATGCCCTTGGTGAGGGACTCTGCGACGTTCTCGGCGGCTTCACGCCATAGGGAGCACCGCATGAACAGGGTCTCGCCGTCCTTCCACTCGTTCGACTGACGGTCGAACGTGCGGGGGGTGGACGCCACCGTGAAGTTGACGACGGCCGCGCCCGAGGAGATGAAGCGGAGCTCCGGGTCCCCGGTGAGGTTGCCGACCACGGTGATCTGAGTGTCGCCTGCCATGTGTGTTCCCTCTGGTTTCGTGTGTTCGCTGGTGAGAGTCGGGAGAGGACCGGACTAGTGAGCGTCCGGGCGCAGCAGCTTGGTGCGAAGAATCGACTCGTTGAGTCCGAGCTGACGCTCGAGCTCCTTCGCCGTCGCGGACTCCGAGGTGAAGTTGATCACCGCGTAGATGCCGTCGTTCTTCTTCTTGATCGGATACGCGAGCCGACGGCGGCCCCAGATGTCGAGCTTGTCGACGGTGCCGTCATCGCCCGTGATCACGGACAGGTACTTGTCGAGCGACGGCTGGACCGTGCGCTCGTCAACCTCAGGGTCGAGGATGACCATCATTTCGTACTGACGCATCTATACCCACCTCCTCTGGACTGTGCGGCCACGGACGTTCCGTGGCAGGAGGGTGATGCAGTCGCGGACTGCCCAGCCAGGTGGCCAGGCGGATCTGCGACGTCCAAGGATAGCGTCCCGATGCGACACCGCGCCAGCCACCCTCTGCGGCTGTGGAAACTGCACTCCGGGAGGTGCCCCGCACGGCTGGCTAGACTGGCACGGCGATGACGGAAGAGGTGGCGGTGAAGCAGGTACTGGTGGTGGGCCTGGGCGGCGATATCGGCACCTACGCGTTCCAGCGGGCGGCCCAGGAGAGGTTCGGCTGGAGCTCCGCGGTGCTCTCGCCGCGCGTCACCACGTTCGGCCGCTACTCGCGGCTCGCCGAGTGGATCATCGAGCCCGACGTCTTCACCCCGGAGGTGCTGCTGAGCCGCCTCGATCAGATCGCGGCCGACCACCCGGACCACGAGCTGCTGCTCTTCACCAACCTCGATTGGCACGTCCGCGTGATCGCACAGCACCGCGATCGCATCGACTCCCGCTGGCACCTGCCGTTCTGCGATCTCGAGACCTTCGACCGGGTGTCCTCGAAGGTGGCGTTCGCCGCCGCCTGCGACGAGGTCGCGATCCGCACGCCCTTCACCGTCGCGGTGGGATTCGGCGGGAACGATGCGGGGGTCGCCGTGAGCTCCCAGCAGGCGGTCGAGCGCGTGCGAGAGGCGGGCATCGAGTACCCGCTCATCGGCAAGCCCTCCAACAGCGCGGACTGGTTCAAGGCCGCGTTCCCCGGCAAGCAGAAGATCCACCACTTCACCTCGGAGGCGGAGCTGGTCGAGGTGCTCGGGCACCTCGAGGGCCTCGGCTACCCGAGCGAGTTCCTGATCCAGGAGTTCGTGCCGGGCGACGAGACCCACATGAGGTCGCTCACCGCGTACCGCGACAGCGCGGGCCAGGTGACCCTGCTGGCCGGCGGCCGAGTGCTGCTCGAGGAGCACACCCCGGGGACCCTGGGCATCCCCGCCGCGATCCTCACCGAGGTCGACCGCGAGGCGCTCGACGCCGCCGCGCGCTTCCTGGACCACACCGGCTACTTCGGCTTCGCCAACTTCGACTACAAGGTCAGCTCCCGCACGGGTGAGCGCATCTTCTTCGAAGCCAACCCGCGCATCGGCCGCAACAACTTCTACGTCACCGCCGCGGGGGTCAACGTGGTCGAGGTGGTCGCCCGCGACCTGCTGCCGGACCACGTCGACGGGCCCACGCCGGCGGTCACCCCGGACCGCGAGGTCCTGTACTCGGTGGTCCCGTACCGGATGCTGCTGCGGTACCTGCTCGACCCGTCGCTGCGCGCGCGGGTGGCGGCGGCGAGGAAGCGGCACGGCATCGCCCACCCGCTCCGCTACCGGGCCGATGCGGGGGTGAAGCGCCGCGCCTACGTCACCGCGCTCGGGGCGCGGCTGGTGATGAAGTACCGCGAGCACTATCCGCGACCCACCGAGAGCGGCTTCTAGTGGCGGCGCCGTTCCCGTACCGCGACCTGATCGCGGGCCGCACGCTGGTGCCGGTGGTGCTGGGCGGGGACATCGGCGGCTACTCGCTCGCGCGCGCCTTCCACGAGGCCTTCGGCGTGCGGTCGCTGCTGGTGAGCGCCACCCTCAACGGCATCGTCCGGGACTCGGCGATCATCGAGAACGTGGTGGTCCCGGAGATGGACGATCCGGACGTGCTGGTCGAGGCGCTGCTGCGCATCGCCGAGGAGCACGAGGGCGCGGACCTGATCGCCGTGGCGTCGGTGGACTGGCTGGTGCGCGCGCTCATCGAGCGCAAGGCGGACCTGGTGCACGCCTTCGCGGTGCCTTACGTCGACGTCGAACTTCTCGACCTGGTCACCAGCAAGGACTCGTTCGCGGACCTGTGCCGCGAGCACGGGCTGGGCCATCCACGGTCGGTGGTGGTGGATCTCGCCACGGGGACCCACGTCGACACCGGCGACCTGGCGTTCCCCGTCATCGCCAAGGCGGACGACTCGGCGGCCTACCACGCGATCGAGTTCGAGGGGAAGGAGAAGGTCTTCACCGTCCCCACCCCGGAGGCGCTGGTCGAGCTGCTGGAGCGGATCCACGCGGCCGGCTACCGCGACGAGTTCGTGATCCAGGACCTGATCCCGGGGGACGACGCCGCGCTGCGGATCGTCAACACGTACGTCGGCGCCGACGGCAAGGCGGCGTTCAGCGTCTATGGCCACGTGCTGCTGCAGGAGCACCTGCCGGGCACGGTGGGCAACTCGTCGGTGGTGCTGACGGTGGACGAGCCGGTCGAGGTCGCCAAGATCGAGCGGCTGCTCGAGGCGATCGGGTGGCGCGGCTTCGCGAGCCTCGACATGAAGGTCGACGCGCGCACCGGCGAGACCATGTACTTCGAGATCAATCCGCGGCTGAGCCGGTCCAACTTCTTCGTCACCGGCGCGGGGATCAACCCCGTGGTCGCCTACGTGCGGGAGCACGTGCTGGGGTTGCCAGCGGTGGGCGACGGCTACCCGCCGGCCCAGCACCAGACGCTGTTCACGATCCTGCCGCGGCCGCTGATCATGCGGTACCTGCTCGACAAGGACATCAAGGCGCTGGTGCGGCGGCTCTACCGCAAGGGCCGGGTGTCGCACGCGCTGTGGAATCGCGCCGACCGGAGCCCGCGGCGTCTCGCCTACCTGACCGCGCATCAGGTCAATCACGTCCGCAAGTACCGCCACTGGTATCCCAAGGAGACTCAGCTGGCGGAGCGGGAGTCGCTGCGGGGCCTGCCGTTCGCGGACCGCGCGGTGCGGGGGTAGGCGAGTCGCCAGGCGCCGGCGACCGCCTCTGGAGCCCGCGCCCGCCAACGGTGCGGAATTGTGTCGCTTTTCGGCGTCGATCGGGTCAACGGTGTGCCTGAGTGTCGCTCAGCTCCGCAGACCCCGCGGGGGCCGGCTCCGGCGCCGATCAACACTCAGGCACACCGCTGAGCTGAATCCGCGCTCACAGCGACACTCAGGCACACCGCTGAGCTGAATCCGCGCTCACAGCGACACTCAGGCACACCGCTGATGAAAGGGGGGTGAGCCGGGGCGGGTCAGCCGACGCCGACCACCACGCTCCCGGCGTTGCCATTTCCTCCTGCGTTCCCATTCCCCGCTGCGTTGCCGCCGCCTGCCGAGGGCACGGGCGTGGGGGTCACCGAGGGGCCGGGCTCCGCGGTCTGGGTGGGCGACGGCGTCACCACCGGCTCGGAGGTCTCCGAGGGCGTGGGCGACGGGGTGGGCGTGGAGATCACGTTCTTGGCCTCGCCCACATCCGCGCGGGGCGGGAAGTCGACCACGTCCATGGTGTCCAGGATGGGCGTCATCATCTCGATCCAGATGTCGACCGGAACGGAGCCACCGGTGATCTGGCTGTAGCCGCCGAACGGGGTGATCTCCTCGACCTCGCCGTTGGGTCCCACCTGGTACATCGAGACCACGCCGACGATCTCGGGGCTGAAGCCGATGAACCATGCGGAGCGGTTGTCATTCGACGTGCCGGTCTTGCCCGCGAGCGGCCGGCCGAGCACTGCGGCCTTGCGGGCCGTGCCGTTGGAGACCACGCGCTGCATGGCATAGGTGGTGTCGGCCATCACGTCCTCGGCGAACACGCGGGCGCTGTCGACCTCGTGCTCGTACACCGTCTCGCCGTCGGAGCCCTGGATGGTCTGGACCATGTAGGGGTCCTTCTCGACGCCGCCGCTCGCGATCGTCGTGTAGGCGTGCCCCATCTGCAGGGCGGTGGGTGACGCGGTACCGAGCACGTTGGCGGGGTTGGAGTCCAGGCCCACCGTGTCCTCGGGCAGGCCGGCGGCGATCGCGGTGTCCATCACCTTGTCGGGGCCCACGTCGCGTCCCAGCTGCACGTAGTAGGTGTTGACGGAGTTGCGGGTGGCCTTGACCATGTCGGTGCGGCCGTAGTTCTCGCCGCCGAAGTTGCGGACGGGACGGTCGAAGCCCTCGATCTCCATGCCGCTGTTGGCCGTGTAGGTGGTGCCCAGGCCCCATCCGTTCGACAGCGCGGCGATCATGGCGAACGGCTTGAACGTCGAGCCCGCCTGTGCGATGTCCTGCGTGACGGCGTTGCGCTGCACCGCGAGGTAGTCGGCGCCGCCGTACATGGACGTGATGGCACCGGTCTCCGCATTGAGCGTGGTCGCGGCGACGCGGAGGTTGTCCGCGTGGTCGTCGGGCATGTTCTCGACGGCCTGCTCGACCGCCTCCTGGGAGGCCTTGTCGACCGTGGTGATGATCCTGTATCCGCCCATTTCGAGCTCGTCCTGCTCGATGCCCAGCACGCTCATCGCCTCGTTGAGAGACGTGCGCAGCAGGTAGCCGGTGGGGCCACCGAAGGTGTCGGACGCGACGTAGTCGATGGTGTCGGGGAACGTCTGCGCGTCACGCTCCTCCTGCGTGATGAACTCGCCTTCGACCATCCCGTCGAGCACGTAGTTCCAGCGCTGCTCCGCCTTCTCCGGATCGAGGCGGGGGTCCCACGCGCTGGGGGCCGGGATGATGCCTGCCAGCATCGCGGCCTCGGAGAGCGTGAGGTCGGCCGCGGACTTGCCGAAGTAGGCCTTCGATGCGGCCTCGATGCCATACGCGCCGCGTCCGAAGTAGATGGTGTTCATGTAGTTCTCGAGCACCTCGTCCTTGGACTGCTCCGAATCCACCTTGAGCGCGAGCAGCGCCTCCTTGATCTTGCCGGGGATGTCGGTGGTGGTCTCGCCCACGTAGTAGCGCTCCACGTACTGCTGCGTGATGGTCGAGCCACCCTGCTTCTTGCCCAGCACCACAGTGTTGAACAGGGCACGCGCGGTGCCCAGGAAGTCGATGCCGGGGTTGGTGTAGAAGCTGCGGTCCTCCGCGGCGACCACGGCGTGCGGCACGTAGTCGGGAACGTCCGCCAAGGAGATGATCTCGCGGTTGGCCTCGCCCACCCGGCCCATCTCCGTCTCGCCGTCCGCGTAGAACACGGTCGACGACTGCGCGAGCGCCACGTCGGAGGCCTCGGGCACCTCGAGGCGCGAGTAGATGACCATCATCGCGATGGAGCCCACCGCGATGGCGACGAAGCCCGCGATGAGCGCGACGATGCCGGTGCGCTTGAGGACCCGCTTCCACCGGGGACCCTCGGGCTGCTTGGTCCGGCCCTTGCCGCCGCCGGTTCCGCCCGTGCCGCCGGCCCCACCCTTGCCGCCCTTCGACGCAGCGGTTCCGCCGGAGGTCGCGGACGCTCCCGTCGCGGCCCATCCGGTGGTGGGCTTCTGGGCGCCGGTGCTGCGGCGCACGGGAGCCTGGCCGGAGCGCGCGGGCTGGCCGGCGCCGGAGGTCGTGGTGGAGCGCGTGGAGACGCGCTTGGGCGAGTTGGGACGATCGGTCACGTGACCACCTTAGGGAACTGAAGCGAACTGACGTAAGGAAGGCGGCCGCGCCGGCGCCGCGGCAGGTCGCCGCGGACGCAGGGTCCGCCTGCTTCCGGGTCAACGCTCGACGGGTCCGAAACGTCCCCCGGTGCGCCCGATTCGCGCATCGCGGGATCGTCATGTACGGTTCTCGATGTATCGGAGCGATACAACTAATGGAGATATCGCGGCGCAGCCCGCGCCGAGTGGAGAGGAGCAGCCCGTGGCCAAGACCGACGTCCTGACCCTCGCCATCCTCGGCATCCTCCAGGATCAGCCGCTCCACGGCTACCAGATCCGCAAGCTTCTCGGCGCGGAGCTCGGCCCCTTCCGGGCGCTGAGCTATGGGTCCCTGTACCCGTGCCTGCGCCGCATGGTCGACACCGGGCTGATCGAGACCGCGGGCGAGGAGCCCGGGGCCGCGACCCCCGCATCGTCCCGACGCGCGCGGATCGCCTACAGCCTGACCGAGGCGGGGCGAACCCGCCTCACCGAGGAGCTGGCAAGCGCGGGCGCGTCGTCGTGGGACGACGACACGTTCGACGTTCGCTTCGCGCTCTTCGCGCACACCGACTCCGCGACACGGCTGCGGATCCTCGAGGGCCGGCGCAGCCGGCTCTCCGAACGGCTGGAGGAGGTGTCCGAGGGGCTCAAGCGCATGCACGAGCGCCACGACGCCTACACCGCCGAACTGCAGCGCCACGGCCTCGAGCGGGTCGAGCGCGAGGTCGAATGGCTCGACCAACTCATCGAAAACGAACGTTCCGCCCCCGGCGGAGACAACCCCGGCCCCGCTTCCGCGGGCCACTAGTCAAGGAGACAACAACATGGCCAAGCTTCGCGTCGCCATCGTCGGCGTCGGCAACTGCGCCACGTCGCTGATCCAGGGTGTGGAGTTCTACAAGGACGCCACCGCCGGGGACACCGTCCCGGGTCTGATGCACGTCCAGTTCGGCGACTACCACATCTCGGACATCGAGTTCGTGGCCGCGTTCGACGTGGACTCGCTCAAGGTGGGCAAGGAGCTCGTCGAGGCGACCACGTCGTCCGAGAACAACACCATCTCGATCTGCGACGTCCCCAAGACGGAGATCCAGGTACAGCGCGGCGTCACCCTCGACGGCCTCGGCAAGTACTACCGCCAGACCATCGTCGAGTCCGACGAGACCCCCGTCGACGTGGTGCAGGTCCTCAAGGACACCGCGGCCGACGTGCTGGTCTGCTACCTCCCCGTGGGCTCCGAGGAGGCCGCGAAGTTCTACGCGCAGTGCGCGATCGACGCGAATGTGGCCTTCGTCAACGCGCTGCCCGTCTTCATCGCGTCCGACCCGGTGTGGGCCGCGAAGTTCGAGGCCGCCGGCGTCCCGATCGTGGGCGACGACATCAAGTCGCAGGTGGGCGCCACCATCACGCACCGCGTGATGGCGAAGCTGTTCGAGGACCGTGGCGTGCGCCTCGACCGCACGTACCAGCTCAACGTCGGCGGCAACATGGACTTCAAGAACATGCTCGAGCGCGAGCGCCTCGAGTCCAAGAAGGTCTCCAAGACCCAGGCCGTCACCTCCAACCTCCAGGGCCCCCTCGCGGGCCTCAAGGACTCGCGCAACGTGCACATCGGTCCCTCGGACTACGTCGCGTGGCTCGACGACCGCAAGTGGGCGTACGTGCGCCTCGAGGGCTCTGCCTTCGGCGAGGTGCCCCTGAACCTGGAGTACAAGCTCGAGGTGTGGGACTCCCCGAACTCGGCCGGCATCATCATCGACGCGATCCGCGCGGCGAAGATCGCCAAGGACCGCGGCATCGGTGGACCCATCCTCTCGGCGTCGACCTACTTCATGAAGTCGCCCCCGGTCCAGACCGAGGACACGCTGGGTCGCCAGCACCTCGAGGAGTTCATCGCGGGTGCCCGCGAGCGCTGAGCCTCGGCGCACCGCAGCATCGCAGGAAGGCCGGATCCCGCTGTGGGGGATCCGGCCTTTCGCGTATCCCGGCGGGGCGCGACGAGCCGACGCGCCCGGCGGACGGGACGATGCGCGAGGCGCCCGGGCTAGCCGGCGGCGGTCAGCGCGTCGAGCGCCGCGCCGATGGGCTCGGGCCCGGTGATGATCTCCCACTGGTGACCCGCGGTCAGCGGGCGGGACAGGCAGGACGCGATGGTCTGCGCCACGTCCACGCGCGGGATCGAGTACGGCATCACATGCTCGCCGATGGTGATGCAGCCGGTGCCGGGGCCGTCGGTGAGGATGCCGGGTCGCAGGATGGTCCACGCGAGGCCGGACGCTCGCAGCGCGGCGTCCGCGTCGCGCTTGGCGTGCATGTACGCCGCCCACACCTCGCCGCGCTCCGGATCGGGCTCGGCGTCGACCCCCGTCGCGGAGATCTGCAAGAACCGCGCGATGCGGCGGTGTTTGGCCGCGGCGATCGACTTGAGCGAGCCCTCGAGGTCGACGGTGCGCTTGCGCTCGATGTTGCCGTCCGGCCCGCCGCCCGCGGCGAACACCACGGCGTCGCAGCCGCCGAACGCCGAGGAGAAGGCCGCCTCGTCGGCCGCCTCGATGTCGAGCTTGCGAGGGGCCGCGCCCAGCCGGGACAGCTCGTGGAGCTGCTCGTCGCCGCGCGCCAGCGCCACCACCTCATGGCCTCTGTGGAGCAGGATCGGGATCAGCCGTAGCGCCACCTTGCCGTGCCCTCCGACGATCGCGACGCGGTCCGGGATGCTCATACCTCCAGCCTGGCCGCCTCGGTGCTCGCCCGCAACCGGACGCGACAACGGCCGGGCCCCCTGCCAGGGCCCGGCCGTCGTTCAAGGCGTGGCGTCAGGCCTTCGGGTCGGGCCCGTACTGGTTCGCGCCCGGGTTGCCGGGGATGAACGCGACGATGAAGGTCAGCAGCGGGATGATCCAGCCGACGATCGACACTGCACCGGCCCAGCCGATGTCCTGGTAGCGGCGCCACGACAGCGCGATCGCCGGGATCAGCACGAAGAGGCTGTAGACGACGATGGCGGCGATGAAGATCCATCCGACCACGGTGAAGGCGCCATCGGCGTCACGGCCGGCCAGGATGGCGACGAGCTCGAGGGCCAGAATGATGATGGTGTTGATGAGGACGAAGCCCCAGTACTCCGTGCGACGCGAACGGCCGCTGAACTGCGCGTACTTGCTGAGGGCTGTCTGATATCCGCTGAACATGTCTCTCCTTCGATCTTCCGGCGCACGCCGGTCAGGAAAAGAGTAGCCAGGCTGAGGGAGGTATCCGGACAGGCGGGCCGGGACGATGCGGTGTTTTTGTCGGCCGTTCACATGTTGTACACCCGCGACTCACGCGGCGCGACGCGACAGCAGCAGCACCACCCCGAGCGCGGTCATCAGCGCGCCGCCGGTGGCGCGGATCCCGGCGACGCGGCGCGGGGATCGCGCGAGCCACGCCCGCGCACCCGAGGCCAGCAGCGCGTAGGCGCCGTCCGAGACCAGCGCGATCGCCGCGAACACCAACCCGAGCATCAGGATCTGCGCCCACGCCGGCCCGCTCGCGGTGTCCACGAACTGCGGCAGCACGGCGGCGACGAACACCAACGTCTTCGGGTTGGTCACGCCCACCGTGAACGACTCGGCGAGCAGGCGCCCCGTGGACGGCACCACCGCATCGTCCTGCCGCACCGCGAGACCGTCGCCGCGATGGCGAATCGCCTGGACGCCCAGCCACACCAGGTACAGCCCGCCCACGATCTTCAGCACCACGAAGGCGGCCTCCGAGGCGGCGATCACGGCGCCCACGCCGAACGCGACCAGCACCGCGTGGACCAGGACGCCGCCGGTGTTGCCCACCACGGAGACCAGCGCGGGCCAGCGGCCGTGCTGCAGGGCGCGGCCCACGATGAACAGCACGCTGGGTCCGGGGATCACGATCACGACGAAGGCCAGCGCGGCGAACGCCAGCAGGGTGTGCGGCGCGATCACGGCAGGACGGGCGCGGCGACGAGCCGGGGGTCCGGCCCGTACCGGTTCGACCCGGTGCGGCCCTGGAACACGCCCATCACGAGCAGGACCACACCCAGGCCCGCGGCCTGCAGCAGTAGCCACCACGCGGACCTGTCGATGTCGTGGAGGCGCCGCGCGGTCACGGCGAGCAGCGGCATGCCGACCGCGAGCAGGTAGAGCAGGATCACCCCCAGCGCCACGGTGAGCGGCGCCCAGGCGACCGCGTCGGGGTTGATGGTCGGGTCCTCGGCGGGCCCGCTGATCGAGCCCTCGAAGGCGTTCCCCCACAGCACCGTCGCGGCGACCGCCGTCGGAACCCACACGAGCAGCGCGTAGAGGTGGAACCACCAGAACTCGCTGCGGCGCGCGCGACCGCCGAACGTCGCGTAGCGCCGGTAGCAGGCGACCACCGCACGGCCGAGGCTCATCGGGGCCTCCCCTCTGACTCGGTCACTCTACTGACGCCGCGGGTCGAGGCGATCGCGCGGAGACCGCCGCCCAGGCGAGCAGCGCCGCGGCGGCGGTGAGCCCGGCGGCCTCCCAGACCGTCACGGGCACGCCGGCGAGAGAGCCCACGTACCCTGTCAGCACCCCGCGGAATCCCACCACCGCGAAGGCGAGCATCCCGGCGATCGCGCACGCCACCGCGAGCGCCGCCACGGCGGTCCGCGCCGCGTGGGGGCCCACCAGCGCCTGCCGCGGGGGCGGCCGATCGAACCGCCGCCACGCCACCACCAGGGCCGCCACCAGCAGCAGGAAGGGCGGGAGCATCGCGAGCTTGGCCCACCAGAACGATGCGAGGGCGGGGTCTCCCGGCAGGTCGACGCCGGCGATCCATAGGGCCGCATAGATGGCCACGAGCGCGGTGAAGTGCCACAGGAACGCCGTCATCGCCACGGCCCCGCCGCCCACCACGGCGGTCCACACGCGGCGGCGCGCGAGAGCCCGGCGGGCGGGCCCGCGCAGCAGCAGGGCGGCCCCGGCCTGCGCCACGGCGAAGGCCAGCAGCGCCACCGTGGGCGGAGCGAGGTTCGACAGCGCCTCGCCGTTGTACGAGACCATGGACACGCCGTACGGGCCCCACACCACCAGGGCGACCAGGACCGCGCCACCGAGCCCGAGCATCGTCCACCCGAGCCTGCGCGGCGCGCGGTCCGCGACGCCGTCCGCATAGTGGAAGCCCAGCTGGTGGATCGCGAGCCACACGAAGGCGAAATTGAGCCACTTGACGCCGTCGATGCCCGCCGCGAGCCGCAGCGCGTCGACGCCGACGGCGGCGAGGACGAGGGCGACGAGGGCAACCACCCCCCACCGCTCGTGCGCCGCGTGCAGGAGCGGCGCGAGCGCGGCCGCGATGAGGTAGATGCCGATGAACCACAGCAGCTGGCCGGAGATCTGCAGCATCGGCGCCGTCGCCGGGGAGTCGCGCCACAGCAGCTCGACCACAGCGCCGATGCCCACCCAGACGCCCACGAACACCAGGGTCGGGCGGATCAGCCGGCCGATGCGGGCGTGCACGAAGTCGGCGTACCCGCCGCCGCGACGGCGCAGCGACCGCCACGCGACGGCGTGTGCGAAGCCGCCGACCACGAAGAAGAGGGGCATCACCTGAAAGAGGAGGGTGATGGGCCGCGTCCAGGCGGCGGACTCGAGGACGTTGGCGATCTCGACCGTGCCGTCCGCGTGGCTCATCACCACGGCAGCCATGGAGAAGTGGCCAAGGATCACGCCCAGCAGCGACGCGACGCGCACCAGGTCCACGTAGCGGTCGCGCGTGTCGGGGGTGGCGGCCACCGCCGCGGACACCGTGAGGTCGCCCATGGCTCGATGCTAGCCACGCGTGGGGCCGGGGCGGGGCGGGGCGCGGCGGTGCGAGGCGGGTGCGGGGCCGTGCCCGGCACGCTGCCCCTAGTCTGAGCGCGTGACCCTGACCCGCGACCTCGCCCGGCTATGGGAGGCGCGCGGATTCCGGCGCCTCACCTACTCGCGCGTGCTGTCGCAGGCCGGGGACGGGATGTTCCAGGTGGGGATCGCCACCGCGTTCTTCTTCGACCCCACGCAGGCGGCGGCGCCCGCGGACATCGCGATCGGCTTCGCGATCCTGCTCGCGCCGTTCACGCTGGTGGGGCCGTTCGTGGGGCCGCTCATCGACCGGTGGCAGCGGCAGCGCATCGTGCTGGTGGGCAACCTGGTGAGGGTGGCGCTCACCGCAGGCATCATCGTGGTGATCGCCGCTGGCGGACCCACATGGTCGCTGTACGTGCTCGCCCTGCTGACGCTCTCCGTGAACCGGTTCCTGCTCGCCGCCATGTCCGCCGGCATCGCGAAGGTGGTCCCCGAGGACGAGCTGCTCGCCGCGAACGCGATCATGCCCACGCTCGGGACCATCGCCGCCGCCATCGGGGCGGGCATCGGGGGGCTGGCGACCTTCCTCGCCCCCGGCGCGTCCGACACCTCGCTCGCGCTGGCGGCACTCATCGCCTCCGCGGCGGCCTTCGCGCTCGCCTCGTGGGTGGCGACGTGGCTCCGCCGCCGCGAGCTGGGTCCCGACCACCCGCTCGAGGCGCTCCACCTGGCCGAGCAGATCCGGGCCCTGGGCGCCGAGCTGTCCGACGGCGTGGTCTACCTGCGCCGCCGCGTCACGCCGTTCCACGCGCTGGGCGTGATGGCCTTCCAGCGCCTGCTGTACGGAATCATGTTCATCGCGGCGATCCTCATCTCGCGGAACCTGCTGGGCGACCCCGACCACCCCGAGGAGTCGCTGGGCGCCTTCACCGTGGTGCTGGCATTCGCCGCGGTCGGGTTCGGGCTGGCGGCGGTCCTCACCCCCTGGCTGGGCCCCCGGGTCGAGCGGCAGACGTGGATTGTCGGCTGCCTGGTGCTGGGCGCCGCGGGTCAGGCGCTGCTCGTGTTCAGCAGCGCGCGGTGGGCGCTCTTCGCTGCGGCGGTGATCGTGAGCCTCGCGGTCCAGGGCGCCAAGATCGCGGTCGACACGATCGTCCAGCACGACACCGCGGACGAGGTGCGCGGCCGCGCCTTCGCGCTGTACGACATGGCCTTCAACGTGGCCTTCATCGCGAGCGCGGCCCTTGCGGCGCTGGTGCTGCCGCCGGACGGCTACTCGCCGCTCGTCATGGCTGGGGTCGCGGCCGCATACCTGGCGATCGCCGCGCTCTATGCCCAGGCGCCGCGGGTGCCGTCGCCGATCGCCTGACCCGCCCACCTCTGACACTGCGCACGGAGTGCGGCGCGACACGCGGAACGGATGCGCCCATGGAGCTGCTTCTCGCGGCGTGTCGCGCGCAACTCCGTGCGCAGTGTCAGGCGGGGAGGGCGGGGGTCAGCCGATCGGGCCGCGCATCGCCGCCAGCCCGCCGGCCCCCAGGTGCTCCTGGCCGATCAGGTGGTCGAACACGATCGTGGTCTCCGTCGATGCCACCGCGGGGTCCATGCTGAGCTCGCTGGCGACGAAGTCCCGCAGCTGAGCCGTCGACGTGCAGGCCACGTGGATCAGGAAGTCGACGTTGCCGCCCACGAAGAACACGGACAGCACGTTGGGCAGCCGGATCACCTTGGACGCGTAGGTCTTGATCTGCGGCCGGGCCTGGGCGCGCAGCCGCACCGAGACGATCCCCTGCATGTCGAGGCCGAGCGCCCCGTAGTCGACCTCCACGTGGGAGGAGCGGATCACGCCGGCGTCGCGGAGCGCCTTGACGCGAGCGTGGGTGGTGGACGGCGCCACGTGGAGACGCTCCGCGAGCGTCGCGTTGGGCACGCGCGCCTCACGCATGAGCTCCCAGAGGATGCGCTCGTCGAGATCGTCGAGCCGAACACCCTTCGCCTGCAGGGCCTCACGCAGCGGTGCCGCCATCGATTCTTCTCCGTTTCGCCGCGAAACAAGCCAAGCGTTCGTGATTGCTTGCACCACCCGCAGTTTCTCCCAGAATGACACATGTTGATCGAACATGGTGCGGACGCACCGCTAATGGGAGGCGCGCGGCGCCGGAGGAGGAGCGGACGATGCGCATCGGCATCCCTGCAGAGATCAAGGACAACGAACGGCGCGTGGGCGCCACCCCCGCCGGCGTGCGCGAGCTGGTCGCGGCCGGTCATCACGTGACCGTGCAGGCCGGGGCCGGGACCGGCGCATCGTTCGCGGACGAGGACTACTCGCTCGCCGGCGCACGGATCGGCACCGCCGACGACGCCTGGGCCGCGCAGATGGTCATCAAGGTCAAGGAGCCCGTCGCGTCCGAGTACCCGCGCCTTCGCGCGGGCCTCCTGCTGTTCACCTACCTCCACCTCGCCGCCGACGAGGCGCTCACCCGCGCCCTGGTGGAGTCCGGCACCACGGCGATCGCGTACGAGACGGTGGCGCTCCCGGATCGGTCGCTGCCCCTGCTCGCCCCGATGAGCGAGGTCGCCGGCCGCATGGCCACGATGGTGGGCGCGTACCACCTCATGAGCCCGCAGGGCGGGCGCGGCGTGCTGCTGCCCGGCGTGCCCGGCGTGCGCCCCGCGAAGGTCACCGTGATCGGCGCCGGTGTCGCCGGCGCGAGCGCCCTGTCGCAGGCGGTGGGCATGGGCGCCGACGTCACCGTGCTCGACCTCTCGATCCCGCGCCTGCGCCAGCTCGACGACCTCTACCGCGGCCGCATCCGTACCGTCGCGTCGAGCGCCTACGAGATCGAGGCCGCCGTCACCGAGGCGGACCTGGTCATCGGCGCGGTGCTCGTCCCCGGCGCCCGCGCGCCGCGACTCGTGACGCGCGAGCTGGTCGCCAAGATGAAGCCCGGCTCCGTGCTGGTCGACATCGCGATCGACCAGGGCGGCTGCTTCGAGGACTCGCGCCCCACCACGCACGCCGCCCCCACCTACGCCGTCGAGGGCAGCACCTTCTACTGCGTGGCGAACATGCCGGGCGCGGTGGGCCGCACCTCGACGCTCGCGCTCACGAACGCGACGTTGCCGTACGCGCTCCGCCTCGCCGGGCTGGGCTGGGAGGCCGCCACGGCCGCCGACCCCGCGCTCGCCGGCGGGCTCGCCGTCACGGGTGGCCGCATCGTCCACGCGGGCACCGCAGAGGCATTCCCCCACCTCCCGGCGGCGCTCGGGGTCCCGATCCCGGCCTGAAGCCGGCCGCAACCCCCTGACACTGCGCACGGAGTGGGCGGCGACACGCGGGTGGAACGGCCCGATGCGGGGCCCGTTGCCCGCGTGTCGCGCCGAACTCCGTGCGCAGTGTCAGAGGTGGGGAGCGGAGTCACGCCTGACGCGACTCCCACCATGCGAGCAGCTCGGAGCGAGCGCGGTCCTCGCCCAACGGTCCGTGCTCCATCCGCAGTTCAAGCAGGTGGCGATACGCCTGGCCCACCGCGCGGCCCGGGGCGATGGCCAAGATCTCCATGATCTGCGTGCCGTCGAGGTCCGGACGGATCGAGTCGACCTCCTCCTGCTCGCGCAGCAGCGCGATCCGCTGCTCGAGGTCGTCGTAGGCGAAGGCCAGCCGCTCGGCCTTGCGACGGTTGCGGGTGGTGACGTCGGCGCGCGTGAGCCGATGCAGCCGCTCGAGCTGGTCGCCGGCGTCGACCACGTAGCGGCGCACCGCGGAGTCTGACCAGCGGGCGTCCGCGTAGCCGTGGAAGCGCAGGTGCAGCGCCACCAGGTGGTCGACCGCCTTGACGGTGTCCTTGTCGAACCGGAGCGCCTTGAGGCGCCGGGCCGCCATCTTGGCGCCCACCACCTCGTGGTGGTGGAAGCTCACGCCGCCGCCGGGCTCGAGGCGCCGCGTGGGCGGCTTCCCGATGTCGTGCAGCAGCGCAGCCAGGCGGAGCACCAGGTCGGGGCCGGGCACGGCGCCGCCCGGGCCGGTCTCGAGATCGATGGCCTGCTCGACCACCGTGAGCGTGTGGTCGTAGACGTCCTTATGGTGGTGGTGCTCGTCGACCTCGAGGCGCAGCGCGGGGAGCTCGGGCAGCACGTGGTCGGCAAGCCCCGAGTCGACCAGGGCGGCGAGCCCCGCGCGAACGTCGTCGCCCAGCAGCAGCTTGGTCAGCTCGTCCCGGACACGCTCCGCCGAGACGATCTCGAGGCGCTCCGCCATCTGCGCCATCGCCGCGTACGTCCCGGGTTCGATGTCGAACCCCAGTTGCGAGGCGAACCGCGCTGCACGCATCATCCGCAGCGGATCGTCCGCGAAGGACACGTGCGGGTCGATGGGCGTGCGCAGCAGCCCGCCCGCGAGGTCCTCGAGGCCGCCGTGCGGATCCGTGAACTCCATCGCGGGCAGCCGCACCGCCATCGAGTTGATGGTGAAGTCCCGGCGGGCCAGGTCCCCCGCGAGCGAGTCTCCGAACGCCACCACGGGCTTGCGGGTGGAGCCGTCGTATTCGTCGGCCCGATACGTGGTGATCTCCACCACCAGGTCGCCGTGGCGGCCGCCGATGGTCCCGAATTCGCGCCCCATGTCCCACGTGGTGCGCGTCCAACGCTTCAGCAGCAGCTCCACGTCGTCCGGGCGCGCGGACGTCGCGAAGTCAAGGTCAGCGCTCGAGCGTCCCAGGAAGGCGTCGCGCACCGGACCTCCCACCAAGGCGAACTCGTGGCCGGCGTCGGCGAACAGACCGGCGAGCTCTGCGATCTGCGGTGGGAGTGCGGTCCACAGGCCGGCGGCGCGGCGGCGCAGCACGTCGATCGTCGGCGGTGCGGGAGTGCGGCTGGTCACGCGACAAGTGTCCCAGACGGGAGCGGCCCGCCTCCCTCGGGGCCCCCGCGGGGTCGTTAGAGTTGTGGCCATGCCCACGCCGCCGGTCCCGCGTCCTGTGCCGACGCCGCCGTCGAGCGCGGCGCTGCGGCAGCGTCGGGAGAGCGCCGCGCATCGCACCCCCCACCTCCCGGTGAGCAACGAGACCTCCGCCGGCGGCATCGCCGTGCGCGTCGAGGACGGCGTGGCGTACGCCGCCTGCATCGGCCGCCGCAACCGCGCCGGCCGGCTCGAGTGGTGCCTGCCCAAGGGCCACATCGAGGAGGGCGAGACGCCCGAGATCGCGGCGGTGCGCGAGGTGGCCGAGGAGACCGGCATCGACGCGGACATCATCCAGCCGATCGGAATCATCGACTACTGGTTCACCGGCGACGATCGCCGCGTCCACAAGGTGGTGCACCACTACCTGCTGGAGGCCAAGGGGGGGATCATCACCACGGACAACGATCCCGACCACGAGGCCGAGGTCGCCCGGTGGATCGCGGTCGCCGAGCTCACGAGGGAGCTCGCGTACCCCAACGAGCGGAAGATGGCGCAGGCGGCGGCACGCCTCCTCGCCATCGCGCCGTGAGCGCCGGTTCCGAGATGCCTCGATACCTTCCGGGCCGGCGTGCACGCCGGGTGCTGGCCGGGCTCGGCGCACTCGTGGCGCTGGCGGCCGGACTGCCCGCCGCCGCCGCACCCACGGACGCGCAGGCCGGAGGGGTCGTCGCGCGGCTCACCGGCCTCCCGGCCGCCGTGGTGACCCCTGGGCAGGGCTTCGCCGTCGAGGTGGGCGTGGAAAACCTGGGCTCCGTGTCGGTGGACGATGCGGCGGTCTCCTTCGCGCTGACGCGCGAGCCGCTCGCGGGCGTCGAGGCGATCCAGGGCTTCGTGGCCGGCGCGGACACGGCCGTGCGAACCGTCGCGCGGACCAGCATCGGCTCGCCGTCCGCGGCCACGGGCGGCGAGCCGTCCACGCGCCTGCTCGCGGGCGACGTCACCTCCGTCACCGCGGAGGCGACGAGCGATACCTTGGCGCTGCCCCAGGACGCGTGGGGCGTGTACGGCGTGGTGGTGCGGCTCGAGACCTCCGAAGGCTGGACCACGATCGACCGCGGCACTCTGACGTGGGCCGGGGTGCCCATCCCTGAGCTGGGCGTCGCGGCCATCGCCGTCGCCTCGGGCGAGACGGTGCGGGCGCGTGCCGTGGCCGGCGCCTCGGACGTGCCCGGAGTATCGCTGCTGCTCGACGAGGACTCGCTCGGTCGCGTCGGGGGCGCCGGACTGAATCTCGCAGAGCGCGAGGTGTTCCGGCTGCCCACGGCGAACCCCGACATGGTCTCGCTCGCCCACGCCGAGGACCAGGAGATGATGGCCTACGCCCTCGACCGCTCGCGTCGCTCCGAGCTTGAGGCGACGCGAGACATGCCGTGGATCGCGGTGGCGACCGCGCTCGACCGATCCACCGCGGCGTACGCGCTCGCCAACGGCGCCTCGGCGGTGCTGCTGGACGGCCGGGCCGCGGACACGGCGGCCGGCGCCGACGATTCCGCCCTGCGGAGCATCGCCGTAGCCGCCGGATCCGTGCGCGTGCTGGTGCCCGAGCCGACGCTGTCGGAGACCGCCCGCGGCACGGGAGCCGCCGCCCCGGCGCTCGCCGTCGCGCAGGCGGCCGCCCTGGCGGGAGCGGGCTCCGGCACGGTGCTCGTCTCGCCCGGAGTCGCGTGGGCTCCGGCCGGGACCAACGCCTCCGCCACGCTCCTGGCACTCTCCGCGGCTCCGTTCGTCGCCAGCGTGGATGTCTCGGACCTCATCGCAGGCGACGGCGGCGCGCCGCTCGGTGCGCCGCGATTCGCCGACACGCAGGACGATCTCGCGGCGTCGACCCTCGCGGGCCTCGCTCGCCGCCTCGACCGGTCGCGGGA
>NZ_JAHEBP010000116.1 GCF_024642165.1 Demequina sp. | reverse complement strand
GGCCCGTCGCCCAGTGGTCCTCCTCGAAGGCCTCGGGGATCATCGCGTTGGTCACCATCGCGAGCAGCGCTCCGGCCGCCACCGAGACCACGATGGCGAGCAGTTCCGGCGAGGCGTCCGCCAGGGCCGCGGTGCCGATCACCGCCGCCACCACCGCGATTCCGGTGATGATCGCCCAGAGGCCCAGGATCACCCGCGGCGACCTCCCCGCGCGGCGCATCGCGACCGAACCCGCCAACCCCTCCGGGATGTTGCTCAGCCCGATCGCGACCACGATCGCCACGGGGAAGCTGCCGGTGAGCGCCACCGACAGGCCGATCACGATGGCCTCCGGGATGCCGTCGAGCAGCGCGCCCACCGCGAACGCCCCGCCCCGTCCGGGAGCATCCGCGCCGCGCCGCGCCGTGATGTTGCGGTTCTGGACGCTCGCACGCGCGGCACGCCGTGCGACCAGCCGCTGCACCAGGCGGTCGCCGGCGACGTACATCACCGCTCCCCCGGCGAACCCGATCACCACGGGCCAAACTCCCCCGGCCTCGTTGGCCTCGACCACGAGCTCGAGCGCCAGCGTCGCGAGCATCACCCCGGCGCCGAAGGCCATGATGCCGGCGACGATCCTGCGCGGGACGTCCCAGATCAGCGCCATCGCGGCACCGATGAGCAGGGTGCCGATGCCGATGCCCGCTGCGAGCGCTGTGGTGAGGACTTCCATGGGCTCACGCTAGCGGGACTCGGCCGCGCGGACGCGGACGCGCCGGAGCGGCCGTCGGGCGCCGTAGGCTGGCGACCATGCCTACCGCCGATGTCTCCGCCCGCCCCGCCGTTCCGGGGGACGAGGACGCGATCGCGGCGATCCAGCTCGCGGCGTGGCGCGGGGTGCTCGGCGACGCCGTGGACGGCCTGCCTTCCGAGGACGTGCGCGCGCAGTGGGCGGCCGCGATCGGCACCCCGCCGAGCCGCGATCACCGCGTATTCGCGGCATGCGACGGCCCGCACGTGGTGGGCTTCGCCGCGCTCATGCCCGGCGAGATCATGGCGCTCGAGGTCGCCCCCGAGCATCGGGGGGCGGGCCATGCCTCGCGCCTGCTCTCGGCGTGCATCGACACCCTGCGGCTGCAGGGGCGCACCGAGGTCCGGGCGTGGGCGCTCGAGGGTGACAGCGCCCGCCGTGCGTTCCTCGAATCCGCGGGCCTCGCCGAGGGTGGCGTGCGGCGCACGCTCGAGGGCCCCGCCGGCGACCTCGCCGAGCTGATGTATCGCGCGTCGCTCTAGACGGCGGAGGATTCCTGCCGGAACAGCTGTGCCGCGTAGCGGAGCGCCCGCCGCGCCTCGCCGCGCTCCTTCGCCGCGTCGTAGGCGAACGCGAGGTGGAACCAGGCGGCCCAGTCCTCGGGTGCGAGCTCCACGCCGCGTCGCGCCACCTCGTACACGTCCGCGGCTGCCTGCTCGGTGAGACGCCCGCTGGGCGACTGCTCCCCATCGTGAAGCGGCAGCCGCCCCTCGGCCTCGAGGCGCGATGCCATCCGCTGCACCGTCATGCTGAGGCGCCATTCGTTGACCAGGTACCAGACCGCGATCACCGGCAGCACGAAGAACAGCAGCCCCAGCGCCTTGGCGATCCACGCATCGTCGCGGATCAGCACCACGGCCCGGCCGGCCACCAGGGCGATGTACAGCCCCAGCAGCGCCGTGACGGCAGTGGCCGCGAGGAAGGCGGGCCGGCGCATCAGCGTCACAGCGCCATGTACCCGTCGAGCCCCACCGTGAGGCCCGGGTGAGAGCCCACCTGGCGCACGCCCAGCAGCACGCCGGGCATGAAGCTGATGCGGTCGAAGCTGTCGGTGCGGATGGTCAACTGCTCGCCCGGGTTCCCCAGCAGCACCTCCTCGTGCGCGACCAGCCCGCGCAGGCGGACCGCGTGGACGTGGACCCCGTCGATCACCGCACCGCGCGCGCCGGCCGGGTCGTCGGTGGTCGCGTCGGGCGAGGGCCCGAGTCCCGCGGCCGCGCGGGCCGCGGCGATCCCGGCGGCGGTGTGCCGCGCAGTGCCCGAGGGCGCGTCGACCTTGTCGGGGTGGTGCAGCTCGATCACCTCGACGGACTCGAAGAAGCGGGCCGCGGCCGCCGCGAAGCGCATGGACAGCACCGCGCTCAATGCGAAGTTGGGCGCGATGAGCACGCCCAGCTCGGGGCGCTCCTTGAGGTGCTCCTCGACCCTCATGAGGGCGTCGGACGTCCACCCGGTGGTGCCGACCACGGCGTTGATGCCGGCGTCGATCAGCGCGTGGACGTTGGCCTCGGTGACGCTGGGGAGAGTGAAGTCCACAGCGACGTGCGCGCCCGCGCGGGCGGCCGCGGACACCTCGTCGTCGTGGTCGAGCGCGGCCACCAGCTCCAGGTCGGCCGCGGCGTCCACCGCCTCGACCACGTGGGTTCCCATGCGCCCCGCGGCGCCCAGCACTGCGACGTTGATCATGCGACTACCTTATGCGGCGTGCGTGCGGCGACCGGACGGTCCGCGACCGGTCAGGAAGGGCCCACGCGCACGGCCACGCGGTCCCGGGACGCCAGCTCCGCGGCGAGCGCACGCACCTGGTCGGCCGTGACCGCGTGGACGTCGTCGAGCATCTCGCCGATGCTCCACAGGTCCCCGAACACCAGCTCCGCCTTGGCGAGGCGCGACATCCGCGAGTACGAGTCCTCGAGGCGCAGCACCATCGAGCCGGCGATCTGGCCCTTCGCGCGCTCGAGCTCGGACTCGGTCACCCCATCCGCCATCCGCTCGAACTCCGCGGTCATCAGGCGCATCACCTCGTCGGCCTTGCCCGGCGCGCACGCCCCGTAGATGCCGAACACGCCGGTCTCCGTGCTGGGCGAGCCGAACGAGTACACCGAGTACGTGAGGCCCCGCTTCTCGCGGATCTCCTGGAACAGGCGTGACGACATGCCTCCGCCCAGGATCGCGTTGTAGACGGAGAGCACCGAGCGCCGCTCGTCGGTGGCGCGCAGGCCGCGGGTGCCCAGCAGCACGTGCGCCTGCTCCAGCTCGCCCCGGGTGATGGTCACCGCCGGGTTGGTGGTCACGTCGACGGGCGCGAAGGGATCACGCCGGCCCACCGGGACCGCGGCGCCCTCGACGCCCCAGCCGCCCCGCTCCAGCGCATCGGTCACGAGCGCGCAGACGGCGTCGTGATCGACGCCGCCGGCGGCGGTGACGATCAGCCCCTCGGGCACGTAGTGCCGGCGATAGTGCTCGCCCACGGCGTCGCGCGACACGGCCTTGATGATCTCCGGCGTGCCGCCGATGGGTCGGCCCAGCACATGGCCGCCCAGGACCGCCTCCGTGAAGCGCTCGTGGATCACGTCGCCTGGATCATCCTCGTTCATGGCGAGCTCCTCGAGGATCACCCCGCGCTCCATGTCGAAGTCCGCCTGGTCCAGCCTGGCCGAGGTCACCATGTCGAGCACCACGTCGATCGCCATGGGCAGATCCGTGTCGATCACCCGGGCGTAGTAGCAGGTGTACTCCTTGCCGGTGAGGGCGTTCGACTCGCCGCCCACCCGGTCGAACTCCTCCGCGATGTCGAGGGCGGAACGACGCGCGGTCCCCTTGAACAGCAGGTGCTCGAGGAAGTGCGTGGACCCGCCGTGCTCCGGCGCCTCGTCGCGCGAGCCCACCCCGATCCAGGCGCCCAGCGTCGCGGATCGCATGCCGGGGATCTCCTCGGTGAACACGCGCACACCCCCGGGCAGGATCGACCGGCGCACCACGGCCCCGTGGTCCTGCTCGATGGTGAGGTCGGCGCCGATCGCGCCTGCGTGGACCAGCGGAAGGATGTGAGGCATGAACGCGAGCCTATCCGGGGCTCCACGCCTCGACTCCCACTGGTCGATGTGTCTGGTGTCATCTCGAGTGACGAATGTGACGGTCCCATCCGTCACGCGCAAGCACAACCGTCACATCGACCAGTGGGAATCGATGGCGGCGGGACGATGCGGGGGCGGCTTCGCGGCGGCCCTGTGGGCTCGCAGACGCCGAAGGGGCGGCCCCGGAATACCGGGACCGCCCCTTCGGGACGCGGAGTGCGCGAGGATCAGGCCTCGACGGTCTCCTCGGCGGACTCGGCGCCCGCCTCCTCGACCACGCCCAGCGAGAGCTTGCCGCGCGGGTCGACCTCGGTGATCTCCACCTGGATCTTCTGGCCCACGCCCAGCACGTCCTCGACGTTCTCGACGCGCTTGCCGCCCACCAGCTTGCGGATCTGCGAGATGTGCAGCAGTCCGTCCTTGCCCGGGGAGAGCGAGATGAAGGCGCCGAAAGCGACGGTCTTCACCACGGTGCCGACGAAGCGCTCGCCGATCTCGGGCACGTGCGGGTTCGCGATCGCGTTGATCGCGGCACGCGCCGCCTCGGCGGACGGGCCGTCGACGGCGCCGATGAACACGGTGCCGTCGTCCTCGATCGAGATGTCCGCACCCGTGTCGTCCTGGATCTGGTTGATCATCTTGCCCTTGGGGCCGATGACCTCGCCGATCTTGTCGACGGGCACGCGCACCGTGATGATGCGCGGCGCGAACGGGCTCATCTCGTCGGGCTCGGAGATCGCCTGCTCCATGACGCCCAGGATGTGGATACGGGCGTCGTACGCCTGCGACAGCGCGCCGGCCAGCACCGAGGCGGGGATGCCGTCGAGCTTGGTGTCGAGCTGGATCGCGGTGACGAACTCGGAGGTGCCGGCGACCTTGAAGTCCATGTCGCCGAACGCGTCCTCGGCGCCCAGGATGTCGGTGAGCGCCGCGTAGCGGGTCTCGCCGTCAACCGTGTCGGACACGAGGCCCATCGCGATGCCCGCGACGGGCGCGCGCAGCGGCACGCCGGCGTTGAGCAGCGACAGCGTCGCGGCGCAGACCGAGCCCATCGACGTCGACCCGTTGGAGCCGAGCGCCTCGGACACCTGACGGATCGCGTACGGGAAGTCCTCACGCGACGGCAGGACGGGCACCAAGGCACGCTCGGCGAGCGCGCCGTGACCGATCTCGCGGCGCTTGGGGGAGCCCACACGACCCGTCTCGCCCGTGCTGAACGGCGGGAAGTTGTAGTGGTGCATGTAGCGCTTCTTCGTCTCGGGGTTGAACGAGTCGATCTGCTGCTCCATCTTCAGCATGTTCAGCGTGGTGACACCCATGATCTGGGTCTCGCCACGCTCGAACAGGGCCGAACCGTGCACGCGCGGAATCACGGCGACCTCGGCCGAGAGGGGACGGATGTCCTTGAGGCCACGGCCGTCGATGCGGACGCCGTCCTTGAGGATGCGCTGACGCACCGCCTGCTTGGTGAGCGAGCGGACCGCGGCGCTGATCTCGCCGGTGCGGCCCTCGAACTGTGCGTCGAGCTGCTCGTGCGCGGACGCCTTGATGGCGTCGAGGCGCGACTCGCGCTCCTGCTTGTCGGCGATGGTGAGCGCCTCGACCAGGTGGGCCCCGACGGCGGCGGACGTCGCCTCGAAGGCGTCGTCCTGGTAGTCGAGGAAGCGCGGGAACTCCCGAACCTCCTTGGCGGCCTTGCCGGCGAGCTCGATCTGCGCGTCGCACAGCGCGCGCAGGAACGGCTTGGCGGCCTCGAGGCCCTCGGCGACCACGGACTCGGTGGGTGCCTGCGCACCCTCGGAGATGAGGTTGAAGGCGTCGTTGGTGGCCTCGGCCTCGACCATCATGATGGCGACGTCGTCACCGGCGATGCGGCCGGCCACGACCATGTCGAACACCGCGCGCTCCTTCTCGGAGTAGCGCGGGAAGGCGACCCACTGGCCGTCGACCAGCGCGATGCGCACGCCGGCGATGGGGCCGGAGAACGGCAGGCCCGACAGCTGCGTGGACGCCGAGGCGGCGTTGATCGCGAGCGTGTCGTACGAGTCGTCGGGGTTGATCGAGAGGACGGTGATGACCACCTGGACCTCGTTGCGCAGGCCGGACACGAAGGTCGGGCGCAGCGGGCGGTCGATCAGGCGGCAGGTGAGGATCGCGTCCGTGGAGGGACGTCCCTCACGGCGGAAGAACGAGCCGGGAATCTTGCCGGCCGCGTACGAGCGCTCCTCGACGTCCACCGTGAGCGGGAAGAAGTCGAAGCCGTCGCGGGGGTGCTTGCCCGCCGTGGTGGCGGACAGCAGCATCGTGTCGTTGTCGAGGTACGCCGCGACGGTGCCGGCGGCCTGCTGGGCCAGGCGGCCCGTCTCGAAACGAACGGTGCGGGTGCCGAACGAGCCGTTGTCGATAACGGCCTCGGCGAACTGGATCTCAGGACCCTCCATAGGGGAAGTGCTCCTTGCGTTGGAGCAGGCCAGGCCAGAAATAGGGCCTCTGCCCCACTGATCGTCAGTCGAAATGCTCAGAACCGC
>NZ_JAHEBP010000023.1 GCF_024642165.1 Demequina sp. | reverse complement strand
AGGAGCACCACGGGGCACTGCCAGATGTCGCGGTCGAGGCCCGCCCGGGTCAGCTCCTCCCGGGCGATCGCGTCCGCGGCGCGCAGCACGTCGAGACGGTCCTGCGAGACGGCGCCGATGATCCGGATGCCCAGCCCGGGGCCTGGGAAGGGCTGGCGCCACACGATCTCCTCGGGCAGCCCGAGCTCGAGGCCCACCGCGCGCACCTCGTCCTTGAACAGCGCCCGGAGGGGCTCGACCAGGCCGAACTGCAGGTCGTCGGGAAGGCCGCCCACGTTGTGGTGGCTCTTGATGTTCGCCGCGCCCTCGCCGCCGCCGGACTCCACGACGTCGGGATACAGCGTGCCCTGGACCAGGAACTTCACGGGGTGTGCGTCGTCGCCGGACTCGACCAGCGCCCGCGCCTCGGCCTCGAACACGCGGATGAACTCACGGCCGATGATCTTGCGCTTGTCCTCCGGATCCGTCACGCCCGCGAGCGCATCGAGGAACCGCCGACGCGCATCGGCCACCACCAGGCGCACGCCGGTGGACGCGACGAAGTCCTGCTCGACCTGCTCCGCCTCACCCGCGCGCAGCAGCCCGTGATCCACGAAGACGCAGGTGAGCTGGTCGCCCACGGCCTTCTGCACCAGCGCGGCCGCGACGGCCGAGTCGACGCCGCCGGAAAGCCCGCAGATCACCCTGCCCTCGCCCACCTGGGCGCGGATGCGCTCCACCTGCTCGTCGATGACGGACTCGCTGGTCCAGTCCGGGGTGAGGCCCGCGACCCGGTAGAGAAAGTTCTCGAGCGCGGCCTGGCCCAGCGGCGAATGCTTGACCTCGGGGTGCCATTGCATGCCGCACATCCGCAGTTCGAGGTTCTCGAACGCGGCGACCGGTGCGCCATCGGTGGTCGCGAGCACCGTGAAGCCCTCGGGCGCCTCATGCACGGAGTCGCCGTGGCTCATCCACACCTGCTGCTCCGCGGGACTCCCCTCGAGCGCAGTGCCCGAGGCCGTCACGCGTGCGACGGTGCGCCCGTACTCGCGCAGTCCGGTCCGCGCGACGGTTCCGCCCATCGCCTGCGCCATCGCCTGGAAGCCGTAGCAGATGCCCATCACGGGCACGCCGCCATCGAACAGAGCCGGGTCGATCTGCGGGGCGCCGGGTTCGTACACGGAGGACGGGCCGCCGGACAGGATGATGGCCGAGGGGTCCTTCGCGAGCATGTCCGCGGCGCTCATCGAGTGAGGGACGATCTCGGAGTAGACGTGCGCCTCGCGCACGCGCCGCGCGATGAGCTGCGCGTACTGGGCACCGCAGTCGACCACAAGGACGGGACGATGCTGGGTCTGGTTCTCGGTCATCGTGTCTCCAGGGTCGCGGCGACGTCCGCGCTCACGCGGCGCTCGGCGAAGAAGGACAGGAAGGGGATCACGCCCCCAAGGCCCATGTACACGAGCCGCCCGAGGCCCCACCGCATCAGCGTCCATAGGTGCACCGTGGTGACGAGGTACGCCACGTAGATCCAGCCGTGCACGATCGCGATGCCCGAGGTGATGGCGACGAACGTGGGCTGGTCGATCCCCACCACGTACTTGAGGATGACGCCGAGCGTGACGGCGAGCAGGAAGGATCCGGTCACGAATGCCATCACGCGGTACCGCGTCAGAGCCCCGGGGATCCGGCTGGTGGTCTCGCTCACGCGTGGTCCTCCCGTGCGTCGGCCTCGGGGTCGGTCGCCTCCGGGCGCACGCGTCCATTGTCGCGTATCCAACGCACCCCGACGAACAGTGCGAACGCCCCGAAGAGCCACCATTCGACCGCGTACGCCGCGGATCTGAAGTTGATCTCCGTGGTCGGTTCCAGCGGCTCGAGCGCCGTCCAGGTCTCGCTGCCGTCGTAGGAGACCAGCACGGCGCCGTAGAGCGGCGCGGGCCACACCTGGGCGAGCTCCGAGGTGGCGAGCGCGGACGCCCAGAACGTCCCGGGCGCCGGGGCCGTCTCGGGAGGCGACGATGCGGCGGCGGCCTCCGGCGCGCGAAGGTAACCGTCGAGGGAGACCTTGTCGGGCCCCGGGTCGGGGCCCGCGGGCTCGCCCTCGGGACGCCATCCGACGACGACGGCGAGCGTCGCCGCCTCACCGGTGCCGGTCGCGTCCGCCGGCACGGTGAGCGCGCGCACCAGTAGCTCGGCCGGCGTGCCGTCGACCTCCCTGCCGGTCACCACCGCGGCGTCGACGCCGGCCCACGTGCCCGTCACCGTCACCTGGCGCCCCAGGGCGATGCCGGCGGGCTCGGCCGGACGCAGCAGGTCAGCGATCGGTGCGGGCGGGTCCGGCTGCACCACCCGACCCGTGCTGGATGCCCGGGCCCACTGCCACCACCCCAGCGCCGTGCAGGCGGCGACGGAGATCGCGACGATCAGGACGGCGGCGAGGACGCGTCCCCACAGGACGGAGCCGCGAGCGGTCGCCGTCACCGCGCACGCCGGTTCGACGAGGCCCGGATGCCCTCGTCGCCCAGCGGTCGGACCCGCACGCAGTCGCGTCCGGCGAGTTTCGCGTCGTACAGCGCATCGTCCGCCCGCTTGACCACGCGGTGGCTCATGCGATCGGCCACGCCGTCGGCGACGCCCACGGACATCGTGACCCCGTGTACGTGGGTGCCGCACTCGACGGGCGACCCGCCCACGATGCTTCTCATCCGCTCCATCATCATGGTGGCCTCGTCCAGCGAGGTGTCGGCGAGCACGAAGATGAACTCCTCGCCGCCCCACCGCCCCACGGAATCGGTGGCCCGCAGCTCGCCGCGGAGACGATCGCCCAGGGTGGCCAGCACTCGATCACCGCACGCGTGGCCGTGGGTGTCGTTGAGCTGCTTGAAGCGGTCGAGATCCGCGACGGCGACGCAGTACGAGCTGCCCTCGTCGCTCGCGACCTGCTCGAGACGTGCCGTGATGGGCCGGCGGTTCTCCAGGCCGGTGAGCATGTCCGTGTTCGCGAGGTACTCCGCGCGCGCCGCGTGCTGCGCGGCCTCGAGCTGCGATGCCGCCGCGCGATGATGCGCAACCACCGACAGCACGAACATCAGCGTCGCGGTGCCGACGGCATTGACCGCGAACATGCGCCCCAGCTCGAGCTCCCCCCGGGTCCAGGAGGGTCCCACTGCCGGCGCCAGCAACTGCGAGTACAGGAACGCGCTGGCGGACACGGCGACGAACACCCACCGCCATAGCCGCTGGCGATCGATGAACACCAGGAACACCAGTTGGGCAGCGGTGATGAGGTAGAGATGGTGACCGGTACGCCACCCGAACAGCTGGACCATGTAGACCATCGCGGCGGTGGCGACCGAGAGGTACAGGACCGCGCCAGCGAGTTGGTGACCGCGACGGACCACGAGCACGCAGAGGCAGAAGCCGAGGACCGCTGCGCCGTTGAGCCAGGGCAGCACGCTGGCGGATCCGGTGCCCGCGCCATAGAACAGCGTGAAGGCGACGGTGGGCAGGATCGAGATCAGAGCGAACATCTGGACGGTGCCGGCGGCGCGG
Source organism: Demequina sp. (assembly GCF_024642165.1). Lineage (GTDB taxonomy): Bacteria > Actinomycetota > Actinomycetes > Actinomycetales > Demequinaceae > Demequina. Next base: position 21,662 of record NZ_JAHEBP010000023.1, on the reverse strand, counting down.
CCCGCCTCGGCCCCGAGCCCTGCCACTCGACGCTCGAACACCGCCGCGACCATCAGGGGGATGCGCGACAGGCCCTCGACTCCCGCCCGTGTCGCCATCGAACTCCTCGTCATTCGCGTCCCGATCGCGGCGCGCGCAGGTGGGGCCGGCCCGTCCCCTCGATACGACCGCACGCTCAGCCTACCCAAGCCCTGCCCCGCATCGGCCCGGCGGCGCGTCCTCCGCGACCACCCGTGCGCGGGACAACCGACGATGGCGAGCCTCGCTCCGCCGGGCGGTCGACAGGCTGCGGGACCTTCGACCAGGTGGTCGGGGCGACTTCGTGAAACTATGACCTCGTGGCACGCAGCATCTACATCGCATCCGCCGAGGGGGACACCGGCAAGTCCACCATCGCGCTCGGCATCACCAATATGCTCGCGAAGCAGGTGGGACGAGTCGGGATCTTCCGTCCGGTGGCGCGCGTCGCCGACGGTTCGGACTACGTCCTGCAGCTCCTCCTGGGACACGACAGCATCGACCTGTCGTACGAGGAGGCGATGGGCGTCACCTACGACGACGTCCACGCGGACCCGGAGCGAGCGCTCGCGACGATCGTCTCGCGCTACCACGAGGTCGAGCGCAAGTGCGACGCCGTGGTCATCGTGGGCACCGACTACACGGACGTCTCGGCGGCCGCCGAGCTGGAGTTCAACGGGCGCATCGCCGCCAACCTCGGAGCGCCCGTCGCGCTGGTGGTCCACGGCAGCGACAGGACGCCTCAGGAGGTCGCGCAGGTGGTGGAGCAGGCCCGCTCCGAACTCGCCGCGAGCCACGCTCACGTCGCCGCCATGTTCGTCAACCGCTGCAAGCCGGACGACGTCGACGCGATCGCTGCGCTGCTTCCGGACGATCTACGCGTGGGCGTGCTGCCCGAGGACCCGATCCTCGTCGCGCCCTCGATGAGCCAGCTCGCCGAGGCGGTCGAAGGCACGCTCGTCTCCGGCGACCCGGCGCTGCTGGCCCGCGAGTCCCGCGGGATCATCGTGGGCGCGATGACCACGTCGAACCTGCTCGACCGGCTCGACGACGGCTCCGTGATCATCACGCCGGGCGACCGCGCCGACACCCTGCTCGCGCTGCTGGCCGCGCACGGCGCCGAGGGCTTCCCGGCGCTCACCGGCATCATCCTGTCCGGGGGGTTCGAGCCCCGCACGGCCGTCCGCCGGCTCGTCGAGGGCCTCGGATCCTCCCTACCCGTGGTTCGGTCGGACCTCGACACGTTCGAGACCGCGCGGCGCTGCTCGGCCACGCGGGGCCGGCTCTCGCGCGAGAGCCAGCGCAAGGTCGACACGGCGCTGGCGATGTTCGACCAGCGCGTCGACGCCGACAAGCTGCGTCGCGTGCTCGACGTCGCCCACACCGAGGTCATCACCCCGCTGATGTTCGAGTACGGCCTGCTGGACCGTGCCCGCTCCCGCAAGCAGCACATCGTGCTTCCGGAGGGCGGCGACGATCGCATCCTGCGCGCCGCATCGTCCCTCCTCACCCGTGCCGTGGTGGACCTGACCCTGCTGGGCAACGAGCAGGCGATCCGAGCTCGCGGCGCCGAGCTGGGCCTCGAGCTCGAGGCTGCGCGGATCATCGACCCCACCGATCCCGAGCACGTCGAGCGCTTCGCCGCGCAGTACTACGAGATGCGCAAGCACAAGGGCGCGACGCTCGAGGCGGCCCGCGACCGGGTTCAGGACGTCAGCTACTTCGGCACGATGATGGTCCAACTGGGCCTCGCGGACGGCATGGTCTCGGGAGCCGCCCACACCACCGCCCACACGATCATGCCGTCGTTCCAGATCATCAAGACCGTCCCGGGCGTCTCGATCGTCTCCTCGGTGTTCTTCATGTGCCTGGCCGACCGCGTGCTGGTCTACGGCGACTGCGCGGTCAACCCCGACCCCACCGCGGAGCAGCTCGCGGACATCGCCATCTCCTCCGCGGAGACCGCCCTGCAGTTCAACATCGAGCCCCGCGTCGCGATGCTGTCCTACTCGACCGGCGAGTCGGGCACCGGCTCCGACGTCGACAAGGTGCGCGAGGCGACCCGCCTGGTGCGCGAGCGGAGGCCCGACCTGCTGGTCGACGGCCCGATGCAGTACGACGCCGCCGTCGAGCCGTCCGTCGCCCGCTCGAAGGCGCCCGACTCCCCCGTCGCCGGCCGCGCCACGGTGCTTGTGTTCCCCGATCTCAACACCGGCAACAACACCTACAAGGCCGTGCAGCGCTCGGCCGGAGCCGTCGCGGTGGGCCCCGTCCTGCAGGGCCTGCGCAAGCCGGTCAACGATCTCTCGCGCGGCGCGCTCGTGCAGGACATCGTCAACACGGTGGCGATCACCGCGATCCAGGCCCAGAATCTCAAGACTTCGGAAGGCAACGCGTGAGCGTCAACTACATCGGCATCGCCCTCGTCCTCAACTGCGGCTCCAGCTCGATCAAGTACCAGGTGGTCGACACCACGCTCGATGAGCCGCTCGCCTCCGGGCTCGTCGAGCGCGTGACGGACCACAACGAGGGCGTCCGCCAGATCATCGCGTCGCTGTCCGCGCCCGACTCTGGCGTGGACGTCAGCACGCTCACCGTGGTGGGTCACCGGGTGGTCCAGGGCGGGTCGGAGTTCTCCGCCCCCACCGTCATCGACGATTCGGTCGAGACCAGCATCGCCAAGCTCTCGGTGCTCGCGCCTCTGCACAACCCCGGCCACGTCGCCGGCATCTCCGCCGCACGCGCCGCGTTCCCCGACATCCCCCACGTCGCCGTCTTCGACACCGCGTTCCACGCCACGCTGTCCGAGGCCGCCTACTCGTACGCGATCGATCCGCGCCTGGCCCACGAGCACGGCATCCGCCGCTACGGGTTCCACGGCACCTCTCACGGGTTCGTGTCGCGGGAGTGCGCGGAGGTCATGGAGCGCGACCCCAAGGAGCTGCGCATCATCACGCTGCACCTGGGAAACGGCGCGTCCGCGGACGCCATCAAGGGCGGCTTCGCGATCGACACGTCGATGGGCCTCACGCCGCTCGACGGCCTGGTGATGGGCTCCCGCACGGGCGCGATCGATCCCGCGGTGGTGTTCCACCTGCACCGCGCCGCCGGCATGGACATCGACGAGATCGACAACCTGTTCAACAAGCGCTCCGGCATGCTGGGCCTCACCGGCTACTCGGACATGCGGGACGTGCACAAGGCGATCTCCGAGGGCAGCCACGAGGCGCAGGTGGCGCTCGAGATCTACTGCCGTCGCATCAAGGGCTACGTGGGCCAGTACATGGCGCAGTTGGGCGGCCTCGACGCGATCGTGTTCACCGCCGGCGTGGGCGAGAACGACGAGGTGGTGCGTCGCGAATCGCTGAGCGGGCTCGCCGAGCTGGGCATCGTGATCGACGACGAGCGCAACGCGGGCCGCAAGAAGGAGGCGACGCTCATCTCGACCGACGACTCGCGGGTCCAGGTCTGGGTGATCCCCACCAACGAGGAGCGGGAGATCGCGGCGCAGTCGATCGCGGCGGTCTCCTGACCCGGTACGCGCTGCCCCGCTACGCCCCCCACTTCACGCCCTGACACTGCGCACGGAGTTGCGTGCGACACCCCGCGTGGCACGGGACGATGCGCGGCTCGGGACGGCGTGTCGGCGCCAGGTCCGTGCGGACCGTCGGGAGCAACAGGCCCCGCGCCGCCGCATCGTCCGGCTGCGGTGCGTCCTCCACCCTCGAACCGGGACCTTCGCCCGGCAATGTGAACGTTAACGGTGCCATGCTGAGGAGCAAGTCCACCTGGAGGTCAACCATGACTCAGACGCCTTGGCAGTTCCGCACCACTGCAGCCGCGACCGACAGCGAGATCGAGGGCATCGACCGCTGGTGGCGTGCCACGAACTACATGTCGGTGGGGCAGATCTACCTGCTCGACAACCCGCTGCTGCGCGAGCCGCTGCATCGCGATCACGTGAAGCCGCGACTGGTGGGTCACTGGGGCACCACCCCCGGCCTCAACTTCCTCTACGCGCACCTCAACCGCATGATCAGGGCGCGGCAGCAGCCCACGATGTACATCATCGGCCCGGGGCACGGCGGCCCGGGCCTGGTCGCGTCGAGCCTGCTCGACGGCACCTACACGGAGACCTACCCCGACATCTCGCTCGACGAGGCCGGCCTCAAGCGCCTGTTCAAGCAGTTCTCGTTCCCGGGTGGAATCCCGTCGCACGTCGCGCCCGAGACGCCCGGCTCGATCCACGAGGGCGGCGAGCTGGGCTATGCGCTGAGCCACGCCTACGGAGCCGCATTCGACAACCCGCACCTGCTGGTGGCGGCTGTGGTGGGCGACGGCGAGGCGGAGACCGGCCCGCTGGCGACGTCCTGGCACTCGAACAAGTTCATCGACCCCGCCACCGACGGGGTGGTGCTGCCGATCCTCCACCTCAACGGCTACAAGATCGCGAACCCGACCGTGCTGGCGCGCATCAGCGAGGAGGAGCTCACCGCGCTGATGGTGGGATACGGCCACACGCCGCACCTGTTCACCGCCGGCTTCGACGGCGAGGACGCGGCCTCGATCCACCGGCGCTTCGCCGCCGTGGTCGACGACGTGCTCGACGAGATCGCAGCGATCAAGGCGCAGGCGGCCCAGGATCCGGACATGGACCGCCCCATGTGGCCCATGATCGTCATGCGCACGCCTAAGGGCTGGACCTGCCCACCCGAGATCGACGGCAAGCGCACCGAGGGCTCGTGGCGCTCGCACCAGGTCCCGCTCGCGAGCGCACGCGACACCGACGCACACCTCGCGACCCTCGAGGGGTGGCTGCAGAGCTACCGCCCCGAGGAGCTGTTCGACGCGAACGGCGCACCCACCGCGGAGACCACTGCGATGGCGCCGGAGGGCGACCTGCGGATGTCGGCGCGCCCCGAGGCCAACGGCGGCGTGCTGCTCAAGGACCTACGGCTGCCGGACTTCCGCAAGTTCGGGGTCGACGTGCCCGCGCCGGGCTTCGGCCAGGCGGAGGCCACCAGGGTGCTGGGCTCGTGGCTCAAGGCCGTCATGGCGGAGAATCGCGACAACTTCCGGATCTTCGCGCCCGACGAGCTGGCGTCGAACCGCATCCAGGCCGTGCTCGACGTCACCGACAAGGTGTGGAATGCCCAGATCGACCCGGACGACGGCAACATGGCCCACGACGGCCAGGTGGTCGAGATGCTGTCCGAGCACCAGTGCCAGGGCTGGCTCGAGGGCTACCTCCTCACCGGCCGGCACGGCCTGTTCACCTCGTATGAGGCCTTCATCCACCTCGTGGACTCCATGTTCAACCAGCACGCGAAGTGGCTCAAGGTGGCCAACGAGCTGCCGTGGCGTCGCCCCGTTGCCTCGCTCAACTACCTGCTGTCGAGCCACGTGTGGCGCCAGGATCACAACGGCTTCTCCCACCAGGACCCCGGCTTCATCGACCACGTGGTGAACAAGAAGGCGGAGGTGGTGCGCGTCTACCTGCCCGCGGACTCCAACACCCTGCTGTCGACATACGACCACTGCCTGCGCTCCCGCAACTACGTCAACGTGGTCATCGCGGGCAAGCAGCCGCAGGCCTCGTGGCTCACCATGGAGCAGGCGATCGACCACTGCACTCGCGGCGCCGGGATCTGGGAGTTCGCGTCCAACGTGCCGCACGGCGAGGAGCCGGACGTGGTGATGGCGGGCGTGGGCGACGTGCCCACGCTCGAGGTGCTCGCCGCGATCGACATCATCCGCGAGGAGCTGCCGGAGCTCAAGGTGCGCATGGTCAACGTGGTGGACCTCATGAAGCTGCAGCCGGAGAAGGAGCACCCGCACGGCATGTCGGACCGCGACTTCGACCAGCTGTTCACCACGGACAAGCCGATCATCATGAACTACCACGGCTACCCGTGGCTCATCCACCGCCTCACCTACCGCCGCAACGGCCACGCGAACCTGCACGTGCGCGGCTTCAAGGAGGAGGGCACCACCACCACGCCCTTCGACATGGCGATGCTCAACGACATCGACCGGTACCACCTGGTGATGGACGTCATCGATCAGGTGCCGCAGCTGGGCACCCGTGCCGCGTCGCTGCGCCAGAAGCTCTACGACAAGCGGCTCGAGGCGCGGCGCTACGCCCGCGAGTTCGGCGAGGACCTGCCCGAGGTTCGCGACTGGGTGTGGCCCGATGCGCGGGCCCTAGGAGCGGACGCCGAGGTCGACGCCGTGGCCGCGACCGGCGGTGACAACGAGTAGCGGCCCCGCGATCGCGGCCACGCGCTATCCCTCGCGCAGCCCCTCAAGCGCCCTGGCGAGGCGCCGCGCCCTCAGCTCGGGCGTGGCCGCCGTGATGACCGGGATGATGACGGAGAAGCGCTCGGCGCGGGTCAGCGTCTCGAAGCGCGCGGCGGCAGCAGGATCGTCCGCGAGCGCCGCCGTGAGCTCTTGTGGAACCACCGCATCGGCCGAGCCCGGATACGCCCTCCCCCACCGCCCGTCGGCCTGAGCGGCAGCGACCTGAGCGACGCCCGCGGGTCGCATGCGCCCCTCGGACTCGAGCCGAGCGATGTGGTCCACGTTGCGTGCCGACCACAGCGACCGCGCGCGGCGCGGCGTGAAGCGCTGCAGAAACGTGAGCTCGTCGTTGCTGCGCTTCTGTCCATCGATCCAGCCGCTGCACAGCGCCTCATCGAGCGCGTCGTCATAGTGGAGAGACGTGGGTTCGGTGGTGCCCTTCTTCGCGAGGACCAGCCACACGCCGTCGGACGTGGACTCGTGCTGGTCGAGCCACGAGCGCCACTCGCCCGGATCGGCGACGCAGAGCGGCTCCCGGGGGTCAGGTGCGGCCATGGTGCGAGTGTAGGCAAGACGTCGGACGTCGGGCGTCGGGACCAGGGTCCGGCCCGGGCCCGCGGCGGCGGCGTAGTTTGAGAGTCATGCTCGCCGCCTATGCCGCCCGATTCGATCCCACCGCCCCGGTCGCCGCCCTCGAGGTGGGCGACCGGCCCGAGCCCGAGGCCCGGGAGCACTGGACCACGGTGGACGTGCGCGCCGCGAGCCTCAACCATCACGACCTCTGGTCGCTGCGCGGCGTGGGCCTCACGCAGGCCCAGCTGCCCATGATCCTCGGCACCGACGCCACCGGCGTGACGCCCGACGGCGCCGAGGTGGTGGTGCACGCCGTCATCGGGGCGGACGGGCACGGTGTGGGGCCGCGCGAGCCCCGCTCGATCCTGTCCGAGCGCTACCCGGGGACGCTCGCGGAGCGGGTCGCGGTCCCCACGGCGAACCTGGTGCCCAAGCCCACGGCGCTGTCGTTCGAGGAGGCCGCATGCCTCCCGACCGCGTGGCTCACCGCCTACCGGATGCTGTTTGTGGCCGCTGGCCTCAAGCCGGGCCAATCGGTGCTGGTGCAGGGCGCAGGGGGCGGCGTCGCCTCGGCCGCCATCGCGCTCGGCGCGGCGGCGGGCATCGAGGTCTACGCCTCGTCGCGCTCGGCCGCGAAGCGCGACCGTGCCGTCGCCCTGGGCGCCGCCGCCGCCGTGGAGCCCGGTGCGCGCCTCCCGATCCGGGTGGACGCCGTCATCGAGACGGTGGGCAAGGCGACGTGGGCGCATTCCGTCGCGTCGGTCAAGGCGGGCGGCACCATCGCGATCGCCGGCCTGACCTCCGGTGACCCGGAGCCGGCGCACCTCACCCGGGTGTTCTTCCACGAGGTGCGGATCCAGGGCGTGACCATGGGCACCCGCGAGGACCTCGCCGCGCTGCTCGCCTTCCTGGCACGCACCGGCGTGCGCCCGGCGATCGACGGGACCTTCGCGCTCGCGAGCGCCCGTGACGCCTTCGCTCGCATGGCCTCCGGCGAGCACTTCGGCAAGGTGGTCCTCACCGTCGGCTGATCGCGGGAGGCTCAAGGCCCCGCAGATACTCCCGGATCATCCGCACCCCGGCGACCGCCGCATCGTCCCCCACCTCGCGGGACCGCGACCGCAGCTCCGGCACGGACAGGCGATGCGCGCGCAGCTCGTCGGAATGGCCGATCAGCCACTGCTCGATGCGCTCGCCATCCACCTCGGGGTGGAACTGTACGCCCCACTGCGCGCCGATCGCGAAGGCCTGGCACGGCGTCGACTCCGTCGAAGCGAACACCGCGGCGCCGGCCGGCGGGACGATGCGGTCGCCGTGCCAGTGGAGCACCGGCGCGCCCGCGAGGTGGCGGAGCGGGGTGGACGATGCACCGGGCGCCAGGTCCACGCCGCCCCACCCGATCTCGGGCTCGCCCGGAGTGACCGAGCCGCCGAGCGCGACGGCCAGGAGCTGCGCCCCGAGGCAGACGCCCAGGGTGGGCCCGTTCGCGGCCGCCCGCGCGCTCAGCAGCGCGATCTCCTCCGTGAGCACGGGGTACTCGGTCGCGTCCGCGACGCCGATGGGGCCGCCGAGCACGATCAACAGGTCCGCCATCAGCGCCGGCTCGAGGTCATCCACCCCGGCGTCGACGTAGCGGACCTCGTAGCCGTGGGCCGCGATCTCCGCCTCCCACACGCCCAGATCCTCGAACGCGACATGGCGCAGGGCGACGCAGGTGCGGGCGGCGGTCATGGCGCGAGCCTACGGCCCGCTTCGCCCCTGACAGTGCGCACGGTCCGAGATCCGACACCCCGCGGATCCACCCCTGAACCGGTCCGCAGCACGGGGTGTCGAGCGCAAGTCCGTGCGCACTGTCAGGGAGCGGGCGCCGACTACCCTTGCCTGGTGGCTCACCTTCTTGGCGCCGAGGCGCTTCACCTCGACTTCGGCACCGGCACCGTCCTCGGTTCCATCTCCGTAGGACTCGACGACGGCGACCGGATCGGCATCGTCGGTGCCAACGGCGCGGGCAAGTCGAGCCTCATGAAGATTCTCGCCGGCCGCCTCGAGCCGCACGATGGCCGCGTCACCATCGCGCGCGGCACCCGCGTCGGCGTGCTCGACCAGTCCGATCACGTTGACACGTCGCTCACCGTCGCGCAGGCGATCGTGGGAGATCGCGACGACCACGAGTGGGCTGCGGATCCCAAGATCCGCGACATCATGTCGGGCCTGGTACCCGACCTTCCGGCCGATGCGATCGTGGGCGACCTCTCGGGTGGCCAGCAGCGCCGCGTCGCCCTCGCGCATGTGCTCGTCGAGGATCACGATGCAGTGTTCCTGGACGAGCCCACCAACCACCTGGACGTCGAGGGAGTCACCTGGCTCGCCGAGCACCTCAAGCGCCGCTGGGCCGGGAGGCAGGGCGCCCTGCTGGTGGTCACCCACGACCGCTGGTTCCTCGACGAGGTCACCACCCGCACGTGGGAGGTCCACGACGGTGCGATCGACGTCTACGAGGGCGGTTACGCCGCGTACGTGCTGCAGCGCGTCGAGCGGGACCGCATCGCCTCGGTCACCGAGCAGCGCCGGCAGAACCTCATGCGTAAGGAGCTGGCCTGGCTGCGCCGCGGCGCCCCGGCGCGCACGTCGAAGCCCAAGTTCCGCATCGACGCCGCCAACGCGCTCATCGAGGATGTGCCGCCCATCCGCGACACCGTCAAGCTCCACCGCATGGCCGCGGCGAGGCTGGGCAAGGATGTGGTCGAGCTGGTGCGCTGTTCCGTCTCCTATGGCGACAAGCGCGTCCTCACGGAACTGGACTGGAACATCGGCCCCGGCGACCGCATCGGCCTCCTGGGAGAGAACGGCGCGGGGAAGTCAACGCTGCTGCGGCTCATCACCGGCGAGCAGCAGCCCACCAGCGGTCGCGTCAAGACCGGCATCACGGTGCGCGTGGCCCAGCTCAGCCAGCAGCTCGCGGAACTCGAGGAGCACGCCGATGAGCGGGTCTCTGCCGTCGTCAAGCAATTCAGCTCCCTCACCTTGTCCGACGGCCTGGAGATGACCCCCGGGCAGCTGCTCGAGCGGATGGGCTTCACCTCGGCGCAGCTGAAGACTCAGGTGAGCCGGCTCAGCGGCGGCCAGCGCCGCCGCCTCCAGTTGCTCGTGGTGCTTCTCAGTCAGCCCAATGTCTTGGTACTCGACGAGCCGACCAATGACCTGGACACCGACATGCTCGCCGCCTTTGAGGACCTGCTCGACGCATGGCCCGGCACGCTGATCGTCGTCAGCCACGACCGTTACCTCATGGAACGCATCACGGATACGCAGTACGCCGTCATCGACGGCGGCCTTCGGCATCTCCCGGGCGGGGTCGACGAGTACGTCACGCTGTCCCGCGAGCGTCGCGCGGGAGGCTCCGGCATCGGCACCTTCGGCGCCGCGAGGGCCGCCGCAGGCCCGGCGACGGTCGCCGGAGCCGAGCGCCGCGACGTCGAGAAGGAGCTCAAGGCCGTCGAACGCAGGATGGCGAAGGTGAAGGAACTCACCGAGGGCACGCATCACGAGATGGTGATGCACGATCAGAGCGACTTCGCGGGCCTGTCGAAGTTGATCAAGGACCTGCGCTCGCTCGAGGACGAGACCGGGGAGCTCGAGGAGCGGTGGCTGGAACTCGGCGAGCAGCTGGGCTGACCCGCGCCATCGTCCCTAATGTGGCTGGTACGGGCTCACCACGATATCGACGCGCTGGAACTCCTTGAGGTCGGAGTAGCCGGTGGTCGCGAGCGAGCGACGCAGGGCGCCCATGAGGTTGGCCGTGCCGTCGGCGTGGCCGCCGGGGCCGAAGAGGATCTCGTCGAGCGGGCCGGTGGTGCCCACGTGGACCCGCTCACCGCGCGGCAGCTCGGGGTGATGCGCCTCCGGGCCCCAGTGGTAGCCGCCTCCGGGCGCCTCGACCGCGCGCGCGAGCGCCGCGCCCAGCATGATCGCGTCCGCGCCGCACGCGAACGCCTTGACGATGTCGCCGGACCGGCCCAGGCCGCCGTCCGCGATCACGTGCACGTAGCGGCCGCCCGACTCGTCGAGGTAGTCGCGCCGCGCCGCGGCGACATCGGACACCGCCGTCGCCATGGGCGCGTGGATGCCGAGCGTGGTGCGCGTGGTCTGAGCCGCCCCACCGCCGAAGCCGACGAGCACACCGGCCGCGCCCGTGCGCATCAGGTGCAGCGCCGCCTGATACGTCGATGCGCCCCCGACGATCACGGGGACGTCGAGGTCGTAGATGAACTTCTTGAGGTTGAGAGGCTCGGCGTCCGCGGAGACGTGTTCGGCGCTCACGGTGGTGCCGCGGATCACGAACAGGTCGACGCCCGCGCGGAGCACGGTCTGGTAGTGCTCCTGCGTGCGCTGCGGGCTGAGCGCGCCGGCCACCACGACGCCGGCCGCGCGGATCTCCTGGAGGCGGGCGGTGATGAGCTCGTCCTTGATGGGCTCACGGTAGATCTCCTGCATGCGGCGGGTGGCCGCCGCGGGGTCCAGCTCGGCGATCTCCGCGAGCTGCGCCGTGGGGTCCTCGTAGCGGGTCCACACTCCCTCGAGATCGAGCACGCCCAGTCCCCCCGCGCGCCCCAGCGCGATCGCGGTCGCCGGGCTCATGACCGAGTCCATCGGGGCGGAGATCACGGGGATCTCGAAGTGGAAGGCGTCGATCTGCCAGCCCAGGCTGACCACCTGCGGGTCGCGCGTGCGTCGGGAGGGAACCACCGCGATGTCGTCGAAGGAGTAGGCCCGGCGCCCGCGCTTGCCGCGGCCGATCTCGATCTCGTTGCTCACGGGAACCACCCTATCGCCCGGCACGTGCGTCACCGCGGGGTCACCCCGGAGGCCGGGACGATGCACGGGCGGCTGGGGACGCCGCGTCGCCGAACGTCGGAGGGCCGTGCAAGGCTGAGACCATGAGCTGGCTAGACGAGACCATGGTGGGGTTCGACACCGAGACGACCGGCGTGTCCACCGCGAACGATCGGATCGTGACCGCCGCCGTCATCACCCGAACCGGAGCCGCCGTCACGGCCCGCACGTGGCTGATCGACCCCGGGATCGAGATCCCCGATGCGGCGAGCGCCGTCCACGGCATCTCGACCGAGCAGGCGCGCGCCTCGGGGGTGCAGCCGCCCGAGGCGCTGGAGCAGATCGCGGCCATCCTCGCCCAGGCGCTCAACGCCGGGTTCCCCGTGGTGGCCTACAACGCGCAGTTCGACCTGACCATCCTCGAGGCCGAGCTGGCGAGGCACGGCCTCTCCTCGCTCGCGTCCCGACTCGACGCAGGGACCGCGCGGCCCATCGTCGATCCCTACGTGATCGACCGGCACCTCGATCGGTACCGCAAGGGCCCGCGCAAGCTCATCGACCTCTGCCGGATCTACGCCGTGACGGTGGAGGCGGATCACCTCCACGCGGCGGACGCGGACGTGCTCGCGACGCTCGACCTGGTGCAGGCCCTCGCGAGCTCCTACCCGGCGCTGCGAGAGGTCTCACTGGACTCGCTGCACGATCAACAGATCTCGGCCTACCGCGACTGGGCCGTCAACTTCGCGGCCTACCTGAAGTCTCGGGGCGTCACAGAGGATCTCCCAGATCCTCGATGGCCCGTCGCCCCGCGCGAGGCTGCCGCATCGACGCCTCAGGCGACGGCCAAGAAGGGGCCGGGCACCCTCTTCTGACCCGACCCGCCGGATGTACCGCGCGGCCACTCGGAGGCGTGATCTTCGCCGCCGCGTCGAACCGGGGTGAGGCCGCGGAGGGTTAGTGTCGAGGAGACACCTACCGGAGGTCACAATGTCGTGGTCCACCACCGCCGACGCCCCCGCGGCGACCGGCCCCCTTGCCGACGCCCACGCCCAGTTGGACGGCGCGATCGGCCATCTCGGGTACGACGGCGGCATCCGCCAGATGCTCGCCACCCCGCGTCGCGAACTCATGGTGAGCGTCCCGTTGCGTCGCGACGACGGCTCCATCGCGGTCTACTCGGGCTATCGCGTCCAGCACAACTTCTCGCGAGGCCCCGCAAAGGGGGGCCTGCGCTACGCACCCTCCGTCGACCTCGACGAGGTGCGCGCGCTGGCGATGTGGATGACATGGAAGTGCGCGCTCGTCGACGTGCCGTACGGCGGCGCCAAGGGTGGCGTCGCCATCGACGTACGCGAGCATTCGACGCCCGAGCTCGAGCGTGTGACGCGCCGTTACATCTCCGAGATCCTGCCCATCATCGGTCCGGAGGTGGACATCCCGGCCCCGGACATCGGCACCGATGAGCGCACGATGGCCTGGATCATGGACACCTACTCGGCGGCCGTGGGACACACCGTGCCCGGCGTGGTGACCGGCAAGCCCGTGAGCCTGGGAGGGTCGCTGGGCCGCGCCTCGGCCACCTCCCGGGGCGTCGCGAACATCGCGCTGATGGCGATGTCCTCGCGCGGCATGAGTCCCGAGCGCACCACGGCCGCGGTGCAGGGATTCGGCAAGGTGGGTCGCGACGCCGCGCGCTTCCTCAGCGCCGCGGGAGTGACCGTCCGCGCGGTCAGCGACATCGACGGAGCGGTCTACGACCACCGAGGCCTCGACATCGCGCGGCTGTCCGCGCACGTCGACCTGACCGGCTCGGTGGTGGGCTTCGAGGGCACCGAAGCGATCGACGCGGCGTCGATCCTCACCCTCGACGTCGATGTGGTGGTGCCGGCGGCGATCGAAGGCGTGCTCACCGCCCAGAACGCCGGCAAGGTGCAGGCCAGGATCGTGGTCGAGGGCGCCAACGGCCCCACCACCAAGGAGGCGGACGCGATCCTCAGGGACCGGGACGTGCTGGTGGTGCCGGACATCCTTGCGAACGCGGGCGGCGTGGTGGTCTCGTACTTCGAGTGGGTGCAGGCCAACCAGGCCTATCAGTGGTCCGAGCGGGACGTGAACGACAGGCTCGAGGAGCGCATGACGCGCGCGTGGCACGACGTGGTGGACTACGCGGGCGCCCATGACCTGTCGTACCGCGAGGCCGCCACCGTGCTCGCCGTGCAGCGCGTCACCGAGGCCCACAAGCTCCGGGGCCTGTATCCCTGACGGTCAGCCCACGAGGAAGCGGATCAGCATCCCGACCGACATCACCACGATCAGCACCCGCAGCACCACCGGGCTGACCTTGAACAGCACGTGGGAGGCGACGTACGACCCGACCAGCTGCCCGCCGATCATCACCGCCCCCACCGTCCACAGCATCTGACCGGCGAGCGCGAACACCAGCAGGGACGCGATGTTGGTCGCGAAGTTGAGGGTCTTCGCCACAGCCGTCGACCGCACCAGGTCATAGGCGCGCAGCGTGACGCCGGTCATCGCGAAGAGCGAGCCCGTCCCGGGCCCGAAGGCGCCGTCGTAGGCGCCGATCACCGGCACCACGGTCGCTTCGTAGGGCGCGGCGGACATCCGCGCGCGATCCGGGGGGTGGTGCGCCCGCGGGACGAAGGCGAAGTACGCGGCGATCGCCGCGAGCACCACGGGGATGACCACCTCGAGCGGCTCCGAGTCAGCGAACTGGATCGCAAAGGAGCCTGCGGCCGAGCCCAGGAACGCCCACAGCATCGGCCACCGCACGTCCGCCCACCGGACCCGCCTGCGCCGGATCACCTGCCACGTCGCCATCCCGGTGCCGAACGATCCCTGCAGCTTGTTGGTGCCCAGGGCCTGCAGCGGCGGGACCCCCGCGAGCAGCAGTGCGGGTAGCGTCAGCAGTCCGCCGCCGCCCGCCAGCGTGTCGACGAACCCGGCGACCAGCGCGACCACCGCGAGAATCGCGAGCGTCTGCCAGGCGAGCTCCACCTACGAGCGACCGGCGTAGTTCGGGGCCTCGACGGTGATCTGGACGTCATGCGGATGGGACTCCTTGAGCCCCGCGGGGGTGATGCGCACGAACTTCCCGCGAGCCTGCAGCTCGGGGATCGACCGCGCGCCCACATAGAACATCGACTGACCCAGGCCGCCCACCAGTTGGCGGACCACGGAGGAGAGCGGGCCTTTGTAGGGGACGCGACCCTCGATGCCCTCCGGGATCAGGTCATCGTCGCTGGGGGCATCGGCCTGGAAGTAGCGGTCCTTCGAGTACGACGTGCGCCCGCGCGACGCCATGGCGCCCATGGAGCCCATGCCGCGATAGCTCTTGAACTGCTTGCCGTTGACCAGCACCAGGTCCCCCGGCGTCTCCGCGCAGCCGGCGAAGAGCGAGCCGAGCATGACGGACGATGCGCCCGCCACCAGGGCCTTCGCGATGTCGCCCGAGTACTGCAGGCCGCCATCCGCGATCACCGGTACGCCCGCCGGATGAGCGGCCTTCCACGCCTCGTACACCGCGGTGACCTGCGGCACGCCCACGCCCGCGACCACGCGGGTGGTGCAGATCGAGCCGGGGCCCACGCCCACCTTCACCGCGTCCACGCCGGCGTCCACCAGCGCCTGGGCTCCCGCGCGGGTGGCGACGTTGCCGCCGATCACCTGGACATGCGCGGTGGCGGGGTCGGACTTGAGACGGTGAATCATGTCGATCATGGCGCGGGCATGGCCGTGCGCGGTGTCCACCACCAGCGCGTCGACCTCCGCCTCGACGAGTGCGGTGGCACGCTCCCACGCATCGCCGTAGAAGCCCACCGCGGCGGCCGTGCGCAGGCGACCCTCGTGGTCCTTCGAGGCGAGCGGGTACTTCTCGGTCTTGACGAAGTCCTTGACGGTGATGAGCCCGGTGAGCCGGCCATCGGCGTCCACGAGCGGCAGCTTCTCCACCCGGTGCCTTGCCAGCAGCTCAGCGGCGTCGGCATTCGACACGCCCTCGCGCGCGGTGATGAGCGGCATGGGAGTCATCTGCTGGCGCACCAGCCGCGAGGCGAACTCCGACGTGCTCACGAAGCGCAGGTCCCGATTGGTGATGATGCCCACCAGCAGGTTGTCCTGATCGACCACCGGCAGCCCGGAGACCCGGTACTTGGCGCACAGCGCATCGAGCTCCGCGAGCGTGGCGTCGGGGCCTACCGTGACGGGATCGGTGATCATCCCCGACTCGGACCGCTTGACGATCTCGACCTGGTGCGCCTGGTCCTCGATCGAGAGGTTGCGGTGCAGCACGCCGAGGCCGCCGAGACGCGCCAGCGCGATCGCCATGCGGGCCTCGGTGACGGTGTCCATCGCCGCGGACAGCAGCGGGACGGCGACGGAGATGCCCTTGGTGAGACGGGTGGTGGTGTCAACCTCGGAGGGGATCACGTCAGACTCGCCGGGCAGCAGCAGGACATCGTCGTAGGTGAGTCCGGTGAAGCTGAAGGGATCGTTGTCGAGCGCCGCCATTGGCCCATTCTAGGGCGGCCCGGCGACGGCCAAGAACCAGGCAAATCGGGACTTCACAAGGCCACTCGACGGTGTTATGAATGGGAGTGAGGGGCGGACGGCCCGGAGCGAAGAGGCTTCGAGGCGTCCGAAGTCCAGAGACGACCTTACTGAAGGGTGACGGAGGCAACGGCGCCTTCGTCGGTACCCTCGACGACCCTTAAGGGGGCGCTATGGAAGCGGTGGCAAAGCTACCCGCACCGACGCAGGATCAGTGGGAATGGCAGTACGAGGGAGCGTGCCGCGGCGCGGACCCAGATCTCTTCTTCCACCCCGAGGGTGAGCGAGGAGCCGCGCGTCGGCGACGCGCCGAGACGGCGAAGACCTTCTGCGCTCACTGCCCCGTGCTCGACCTGTGCCGGGAGCGTTCGCTCACGGCTCGGGAGCCGTTCGGGGTGTGGGGCGGGCTGAGCGAGGACGAGCGTCACGCGATCCTCGCCGGTCGCCTCAAGAAGGCAAGTTAGGGGAGGAGGGCGCGGCACCCAGGTGCCGCGCCCGGGTATGACGACGGGCCCCGGGGCGTGATGCCCCGAGGCCCGTCGTCGCGCTCGTCGGACTAGCCGACTACCGCGAGCAGGTCGCGCGCGGAGAGGATGAGGTACTCCTCGCCCGCGTACTTGACCTCGGTGCCGCCGTACTTGCTGTAGATGACCTTGTCGCCCACGTTCACGTCGAGCGGGACACGGTTACCGTTGTCGTCGATGCGGCCGGGGCCCACGGCCACGACCTCGCCCTCCTGGGGCTTCTCCTTGGCCGTGTCAGGGATCACGAGGCCGGACGCCGTCGTGGTCTCGGCCTGAGCGGCCTTGACCACAACCTTGTCCTCCAGAGGCTTGATTGAGACCGACACTGCGGACCTCACCTTCCGTCGTCGAAGTATGTGATGATGCGGGCCGCCGGCCACCTGCCGTCGCGGGGGTCAGGTCGCAGTCGGTTCCGCGCTCGTGAGAGCAGAACCAATTTAGCACTCACCCACGGAGAGTGCTAACCCACGAGGCGCTGTTCGCCGCGCGTGAAAGGATCGCCCCATGGACCCCGCGGTCGCCCGCCTCACCGTCGGCGAGGAATGCCTGGCGCTCGCCGCACGCATCGGCGACTTCGAGCCGGCGACCGCGCTGCGGTTGAGCGATCGCTTGCGGCGCGAGGGCCGGCCGGGCGACCTGGTGGCCGCCGCGATGACCCTCGCCGAGCTCCGGAGCGAGGCCCGCCCGCGCCTGGGGCCCGCCGCCGCCGGCATGGCGCTGCATCGCGCCGGGCTCGAGCAGGCGTCGCGCGCGGTCGTATCCGCGCTCCACGCTCAGCGATTCGCCGATGCCGGCTGCGCCCTGGTCGCGGACCTCACGTGCGGCCTGGGCGCCGACGCGATGGCGATCGCGGACCGCGGCATCGATGTAGTCGCGTTCGAGCTGGACGAGGCGACCGCGGTGCTCGCCGCACATAACCTGCGACAGTGGCCACGCGCGAGGGTGGTGCACGGCGACGGCCTGTCGGGGCTCGCCGGGTTGGACGCCGACGGCGTGTTCGCTGATCCCGCCCGCCGCACCTCGCGCGGCCGGCGGCACGATCCGGCCGACTACTCGCCGCCGCTCGACCGGGTGCTCGACCTGCGGCACACGGTGCGCTCGCTTGGGGTCAAGGCGGGACCGGGCCTGCCTCACGAGGCGATACCCGACGGCATGGAGGCGCAGTGGGTGAGCGTCGACGGCGCCGTGGTGGAGGTGGGGCTGTGGGCGGGCGCCGCCGCGCGGGGCGAAGGCCACTCCGCGATGGTGATCCGCGGCGGCGAGCGCCACGAGATCTCCGGACCCACGGACCGCGCGGACGTCGGGCCGCTGGGCGGATGGCTCCTGGAGCCCGACGGCGCGGTGATCCGCGCGGGGCTTGTCGGAGTGCTCGCGGACCGCATCGACGCACGCCTGATCGATCCCACCATCGCGTATCTCACCGCGGATGCCCCGGTGGCGTCCCCGCTCGCGCGGGCATACCGGGTCACGGACCGTCTGCCGCTCGACGTCAAGGTGCTCGCGCGGGAGCTGCGCGCCCGCGACGTGGGCACCGTCGACATCAAGAAGCGCGGCGTGGATATCACCCCGGAGCAGCTCCGGCCGCGGCTGAAGCTCAAGGGGTCGCGCCGCGCCACGCTGGTGTTGACCCGGATCGCCGGGCATCACACGGCGCTGCTGGTCGAGCCCGCGTAGGGCCCCGGGACTAGCGTCCGTCCGGAGAGCGCAGCGCCTTCGACACCATCTGTTGACTGGTGCCCATCCGCCGCGCGATCTCGGTTTGGGTGACTCCGTCGCGATGCAGGTCCCGCATGCGCTCGAGCGTGGCGTCATCGAACGCCGCCTCGTCGGGATCGCGCCCGACGATGCGCCCCACCATGACCGAGTCGATCGTGAAGCGCGAGACTCCGAACGCCGCCGCGACGTCGACCCGGGGCTCGCCACCTCGGACACGGTCGATGATCCGCGCGCACTGGGCGGTGGTGAGCGGCGGGCGCCGAGGTGTGCTCGGCGAGGAGGGTGCGGCAGCCGCGGGGCGCTCCGCGCGCGCGGCCGGCGCGGCGATCGGGCCGCCCGCGGCAGCGCGCGTGCGGCCGGTGACGATCGCGGACACGGTGTTCTGCGCGATCCCGAATGCGGCCGCGAGGTCGACCTGCCGCGCTCCTGCCGCGTACCGCGCGCGCACCTCGACCACCTCAGCATCGCTCAGCCGGTTCGCCATGAGGCCAGCGTAGGCGCACCGGGTCAGGAGCCGACCACGAGCGAGACGGCGATCGCGACCATCACGACCGCGATGGCGCCGTCCAGAATGCGCCAGGCTCGCGGCCGCGCCAGGACCCCGGACAGCAGCCTCGCCCCGTAGCCGAGAGCGCTGAACCACACCACGCTCCCGGTCATGGCCCCGGCGGCGAACAGCCACCGTGCGTCGCCGTGCGTCGAGGCCACCGTGCCCAGCAGCACCACGGTGTCGAGGTAGACGTGCGGGTTGAGCCAGGTGAGCGCGAGCGCGGTGAGCAGGACCGCCCGTCGGGACGATGCGGCGGGCGCCTGCGCGTCCGCCGTGTCCAGATGCTCGCCAGCCGCACTCAGGGCCCGGCGGGCCGCGAGTATCCCGTAGACCAGCAGGAACGCGGCGCCGGCCCAGCGTGCGCCCGTCACCAGCCACGGGACGCTCTCGATCGCCGCGCCCACGCCCGCGACGCCGGCGGCGATGAGCACCGCGTCGGACACGGCGCACACCAGCACCACGATCCCCACGTGCTCACGGCGCAGGCCCTGACGCAGCACGAACACGTTCTGCGCGCCGATGGCGACGATGAGCGACAGGCCCAGGCCCAGGCCGGCGAGAAAGTTCATGGCGCCACCGTAGGCCTCCGGGCTCAACCAGCACCACTTAGAATTTCTTCTTTACTATTAGACTCGCTGATATGAGAATCCCGCCGGAGCTCGCACATTCGCTCGCCGTCACGGTCGAGCAGGGCTCCCTCGATGCGGCCGCGCGCGTCCTGCACGTCACGCAGTCCGCCGTGAGTCAGCGCCTCGCGACGCTCGAGCGGCTCACGGGCCAGGTCCTGCTGGTGAGGTCGCGCCCGGTGCGTGCCACCGCGGCCGGCGAAACCGTGATCCGTTACGCGCGGCAGGTGGCCCATCTGGACGCGGACGCCGCGGCACACCTGGGGCTCGCGGACGGCGCGCGCGCCACCCTCCCGATCGCGGTGAACGCGGACTCGCTCGCGACGTGGCTGCTCGAGCCGCTGGTGCGGGCATCCGTGGCGCTCGGGGTGACGCTCGACCTCCACCGGGAGGATGAGAGCCGGACGGCGGAGCTGCTCGCCCGGGGAACGGTGGTCGCCGCCGTGACCACCCGAGACGTTCCGGTGCCCGGCTGCACCGTCGGCTTCCTGGGCGTGATGACCTACCGCGCGGTCGCCGCTCCTGACTTCGCACGCACCTACCTGCCCGCGGGCGCCACCGCCTCAGCGCTCGAGAGGGCCCCGGTCGTGGACTTCGACGGAACCGACAGCCTCCAGTCGCAGTGGCTCAGCAGCCGGGGCGTGGACCCGACCGCGCCGCCGCGGCACCGCGTTCCGTCGTCCTCGGAGTTCGCGCGGGCCATCGCCCTCGGGCTGGGATGGGGGATGCTCCCGGCGCACCAACGCGCGGGGCGCGACCTGACCGACCTCGGCGGACCGGAGCTCTCCGTGCCACTCCACTGGCAGCAGTGGCGTCTGCACTCGACGCACCTGGACCAGTTGGCGCGCGAGGTCGAGCGGGCCGCTGCGGGCACGCTTACCCGTCATGCCGCGCAGGAGGGGATCGCCCCACGCCCCATGTCCACGGGCCAACTGCCCCCCGCGGCAGCCGCACCGACCAGCACGTCGGCGAGCCCCGCGAGCGTCGCGGACGAGTCGCCGTAGACCGCGATGTAGGACTGGGCGCTGGAGTCGAAGAGCCCCCACGGCCCGTCCAGGGCCACCACCACGTCTGCCGTGACGCGCGTTCGACCGGAGGGCACCAGCCGGATCTCAGGTCCGCCGCCGAGCGCGACCCCATGGGCCTGGAGCGCCTCGCCCAGCACACGTCGGGTCCGATCCGTGCCCCCAGTCACCGTGGCCGCGGCCCCGACGATCGGGGCGGCGCAGTCACCGGCGGCCACCGTCGCCCCGGCGGCGGCCAGCGTCCGCGCGTAGCCCGGCGTGGCATCGTCGCCACTCAGGCCGGCGTTCCAGCGCAGCAGCAGGATCGACCGCGCCGCGGCCTCGTCCAGCCGTGATCGTGGCAGATCGCCGTCCTTGACCGCCGCGACGATGCCGTCGATCGCGCCTCCCAACGAGGCGGGCATGAGCAGCACATCGGCGCCCGCGGAGAGCGCGGCGACCGCGGCCTCGCCCGCCGTGTGCGTGTCCACGATGGCCCCCATGTTGAGGGCGTCGGTCACCGCCACCCCGGTGAAGCCCAGCTTCGCACGCAGGTAGTCGTAGGCCGCGGGCGCGAAAGTGGCGGGACCGCCGCCCCACTCCGCGACCTCGATATGCCCCAGCATGACGGCGGGCGCACCGGCGTTGACGGCAGCCGCGAACGGGAGCAGGTCCCGCGTCTCCATCTGCGCGACGGTGCGCCGCTGGACCGGAAGACCATCGTGGGAATCGACCCCCACGGAGCCGTGCCCAGGAAAGTGCTTGATGACCGGCACCACGCCGCCGTCGACGAAGCCGTGCACGGCCGCCACCACGGTGGACGCGACATTCGACGGCGCCGAGCCCGCGCTGCGGGTCCGGATGGTCGGATCGTCGAGCCCGATGGTGACGTCGGCGACGGGCGCGAGATCGACGTTGACGCCCAGCGCTCGAATGTCCGCGGCGGAGGATC
>NZ_JAHEBP010000115.1 GCF_024642165.1 Demequina sp. | reverse complement strand
GCGCAAGCGGACACCGACGCCGAGGGACACTCCGCAGCGCTGAGCCGCTTCATGGTCCGGTCCGAGTCGGTCGCCTCCTCGAAGATAGAGCGCGTCTCGGCGAGTGCGGAGGACTACGCGCGCGCGCTCGCTGGCAGCAAGGCGAACTCATCTGCACTGAGCATGGTGGCCGCCTCGACGGCGCTCTACTCACTCATCGAGAGCGTCGGCCAGCGCCGCAGCTTTACCCTCGAGGACATCACCTCAGCCCATCACGCGCTCATGATCGACGACCCCGACGAGGCACCGTACGCGGGCAAGGTGCGCGACGTGCAGAACTGGATCGGGGGCAGCGACTACTCCCCACGCGAAGCCTTGTACGTGCCGCCGGCGCCTGAGCGTGTCGCCGACCTGATGGCCGACCTCCTCGACTACCTCAACCGCGATGACATCCCGATCATGGTGCAGGCAGCCATCGCACACGCGCAGTTTGAGTCGATCCACGCCTTCACCGACGGCAATGGTCGCATTGGGCGCGCGCTGGTGTCCGCGTCGCTGCGACGCCGCGGAGCGACCCGCAACGCCGTCGTACCGCTCGCCAGCGGCTTGCTCGCACGACGTGACGACTACTTCGACGCGCTAACCATCTACCGCGAGGGCGACCCCGCGCCCATTGTCGACATCTTTGCCCGCTCCGCGCGCGCGGCCGCGGTGTGCGCGCGGGTGTCGATCGCGCGCCTCAAGGCAATCCCCGGTGAGTGGACAGAAGCCATCCAGCCACGTGCAGGCTCTGCGGCCGCCGCGCTCATCCCGGCGTTCTTCGATCACCCGGTGATGAACGCCGATGATGTGCTGGCCTGCACGGGCGGTGTCGAGAGCAGGGCATACAGGGCGATCGACAAGCTCGTCGCTAACGGACTCATCACCGAGCTCACCGGGCGTAAGCGCGACCGAGTGTGGGCCGCCTCCGAGGTGCTTGCCGAGCTCGACGATCTCGACCGGCGCATTCAGCGGGAGATGGTGCGCGGGAGCCGGGTGCAGTGAACAGGTATCGGGACTGCCCAAGCAGTGACCCTCGCGGCCAAACTGCCCCGGGTCTGCCCCCGCTCGTCCTGGCGGCGCTTCGAAGCTGACCTGCCCAACGAGCGGTGGCAGGGCGTGTCAGATGGTTTGTGTAAGGCTCGTGGTTCCGATTTGATCGGAGAACACTGATGTCCATGGCAACGACTGATCCGGAGCGTGAGCAGCGTCGTCGTCAGCAGGAGCGGGTGGCTGACGCGTTGAAGTCGTCGGGCGCGTTGGATGAGATCTTCGCGCTCATTGATGCTGGCGAACCCTTGACCGGTCATGAGGGCCTGATCAAGGGCATGCTCAAGGCGACCCTTGAACGCGGGCTCGAGGCCGAGTTGACCGAGCATGTGGGCTATGAGCGTGGCGACCCGACCGGTCAGTACCTGCCCGATTCACGCAATGGCTACTACGCGAAGACCGTCGCGTCCGAGATCGGCGACGTCGATCTCGCGATCCCGCGCGATCGCGGTGGGACGTTCACACCGATGCTGGTGCCGAAGGGTCAGCGCCGTCTGGACGGCCTCGACGCGATGATCATCTCGCTGTATGCGGGCGGGATGACGATCCGCGACATCGGCCATCATCTGGCGTCCACGATCGGCACGGAGTTGTCGCACGAGACGATCTCGAAGATCGTCGATGCCATCGCTGACGAGGTCCTGGCGTGGCAGTCGCGCCCGCTCGAGCCGCTGTATCCGGTGATCTACCTGGACGCGATCATCGTGAAGATCCGTGACGGCGGGCATGTCCGCAACAAGGCGGCCCATATCGCTGTCGGTGTGGACATGGATGGCATCAAGCACGTCCTCGGGATCTGGATCCAGACCACCGAGGGTGCGAAGTTCTGGGCGTCGGTGTGCGCCGAGCTCGCCAACCGCGGCGTGCGTGACGTCCTGATCGTGTGCTGCGACGGGCTCACCGGTTTCCCTGAGGCCATCGCAGCCACGTGGCCTGAAGCGACCGTGCAGACGTGCGTCGTGCACCTCATCCGTGCCGCGACGCGGTTCGTCAACTACAAGGACCGCAAAGCCGTCGCCGCCGCACTCAAGCCGATCTACCAGGCACCATCCGTGGACGCGGCGGTCGAGGCACTCAAGGAGTTCGCCGCATCGGACCTGGGTGCGAAGTATCCCTCGACGGTGAAAGCGTTCCGCGACGCATGGGAACGGTTCATTCCGTTCCTGGCGTTCCCGCCGGCACTGCGGAGGGTGATCTACACGACCAACGCGATCGAGTCACTGAACTACCAACTACGCAAGGTCACGAAGAACCGCGGGCACTTCCCCAACGACCACGCCGCGATCAAGCTGCTGTGGCTAGCGATCTGCGATATCGAGGACAAGCGTGCACGAGACCGCGCCCGAGAACGCGGAGCCCCAGCGTCACAACGCAAAGCATCCGGACGCCTCGTCGAGGGACAGATCACCACGAACTGGAAGCAAGCCCTCGAACAACTCGCGCTGGCCTACCCCGAGCGCATCGAACCCTACCTATGAACCCCGCCCCTTACACAAACAACTTGACAGGCTCGGGCACGGATCTGTCGCGTCAACGTCGGGTACGACCCCTCGAATCCCAACGGACGCAACTCGTCGAGCAACGTCATGATCCAAAGATGCGGGTCCTCGGTCAACCTCGCGGTCACGTAATCAACGAACGCGTCGAACCCATCGGGGCCAGCGGGCTGACGGCCCCCGGGTGCGCGGTCTCCGTTCAGGTATGCGCGGATCGTTTTGCGGTCATGGTGGGTTCGGCGGGCGATCTCACTGATCGTCATCCCCTGCCGTTTCAGAGCGTGGATGTCCACGCTGCTCCTCTCTGAAAGCATAAGAACAGGGCCTCCCTCGGAAGCTGGTGTGTGGTCAGAGACCACCAGCATCGAGGGAGGCCCGCCTCATGCGGCGGAGCGACCCAGGGTGGGGAATTTCAGCGAGCAGAACTGGAGAATTTCAGTGAGCGCCGTCACTTCCACGACCTGCGCCACACGTACGCATCGCTGATGTTGAGCCTCAACCGCCCGCCTCAGCGCGTGAGCCGGTGGATGGGCCACGCGTCCCTCGTCACCACGGACACGATCTACTCGCACCTCTACGTCACGGACAACGACCTGGAGCGGGAAGAAGTCGGGCGGCTCCTCGCGGCCCAGCGCTAGGGCAGCGACTCTCAAAATACCTGTCACTCAGTGATGGTGAGCGTACCGAGCGACACATCGTCAAGTTCGACCGATGCCCGGCCCGATGCGTCGACCGGGACGGCAAGCGTCACTACCGCGGTTCCGTCGGCGTCCACGTCCGCAGTCCCCGTTGCGAGCACCGTTTCGGTTGTGTCCACGGCGACAAGGCTCAACTCAATGGTGTTCGGGCCGGGGCTCGTCTCGCTACCTTGCGCATTGCAACCGGGGATTACCCCAGTGAGAGTGACCTCGATCGCATTGCCCCTCTCGGCCTCTGCAGGAATCTCGGCGGAGACCGCGCCACAATCAAGCGGTGCGTCAGAACTGCATCCACCCAACCCGACTACTGCGAACAGTACAGCCCCGGCGGTTGCTGCGACCCGCGCGTTCATGGGTACAGCGACTTCATGCCCGCGAGGTCACCCGCGCCCAACTTGCGCTGATCAGTGTCGCAGTACTCTCCTGGCGTTTTCATTACCTGGTAAGTGCTTGAACTGACGTGACCGAGTCCGAAGACGTGACCAGCTTCATGCGTCATGATCCCTTGCGCGTCGTATTTTGAACCCGTGCACCCTGTAACTGAGGTGCTCGTATAGAACGTGTAGGCGCTGTTGAAGCGGACGTCGGCGTAACTGATTTCGGACGAGTTCTTGTAAGTGCACGTCGACGCCACCGCCGAAGCAGAAAGCGCGCCGACATCTACGACATTGACGAAGTCAGTCGCATTGCACGTGCCCGAACTGGAGATCGTTGAGGAGACGCTGGTCGTTCCCTTGTACGACGCGCTCGCGCTGTTGGACAAGTTCGTGCACGCACCAGTGCCATTTGCCATGGCGTTGATGCCGCCCTGGATCGCTGTCAAAGGTATGAGGATTCCCGACTTGCGGTAGTACGGAAAGGCCGCGATCCACTTCGCCCCATTAGCGCCACCGTTGCCAAATGTATAGGAGTAGTTATCACACTTTGGATTCGTGGAGAGCGGTACGACTGCCGACTCGCCTTGGTCGGCTCCGCCCGCAACAATATCTGCTGCCAAAGTGTCGTCTCCGTAAGCGGTGTACTGGCCGGTCGCGATGTCCTCAACGACGACCGCTACATCGCCATTGACGCCGCGCCGAACAGTTACGTCAGGGATAGGGTCATATCCGACCGCTGTGACGGACGCCGCGGTTACCGTCCAACCAGGCTCGGGGATAGCACCCGTTCGACCATCTGGAAACTTGACCAGTCGCCCTTCGCCCTCACAACCGGCCAGGTTCCATGCGTCCAGTTGCGACGTTTTGACCACTGGCGCTTCGCATACCTGTTGGTCGGTGGGGGGCGGTGCCAACGAGACGCCGACCAGAGCCGATATGGACAAACTTGCGATACCTATCAAGCGCATTGGAAACCCCCGGTTCCCTTGCCGCTCCGCCCCGTCGCATCGCGTGCGAGTCAAGTGGACACCCGGTCGCGCCACGGCGTCAAGTGCAATCGCGCGGTTTGGTTTGGTGCGATCGCGCTCCGCCGGTTTTTGGGCGGGATTTCCGTCAAACCACACGCACGCCACTACCCCAAAACACCGATCTACCAGGTGGGCCCCGTGGGGCTCGAACCCACGACCCGCGGATTAAAAGTCCGCTGCTCTACCAACTGAGCTAGAGGCCCCGGGTCCAGGGTAGTGGCGCGCGCGGCTCGATCCGGAACGAATCCCGACGACCGTGGCGGCGATCACCGCGCCCAGCAGCGCACCCGCCGAGTTGAGGATGATGTCATCCACGTCGGCCACCCTCCCCAACAGGAACTGCGCGGCCTCGATGCCTGCGGACAGGCCCGCGCCCAGCATCGTCGCGGTGAGCACCCGCAGGAAGAACCCGCGTCGCACCAGCGCCGCTACCACCGCGCCGAAGGGCACGAACAGAACGATGTTGCCCACCAGGTTGCGCCACGGCGTGGACGCGCCCGTGTCGAGCGCCCGCAGGATCTCCTGGAACGGCGTCAGGTTCACGCCCCCGGCTCCGGTGGGCGTGCCCGCGATCGTGAGGCCGATGGTGACCCACCCGATCACCGCGAGGCACGTCACCAACGCCACCCACAGCGCGGCGCGCGAGCCCCGCCGCGTCGCCAGCCCCACCGCCCACGCGAGCAGCACGAGGACCGCGCCGACGAGAGCGATGGGAAGCGCTCCCGCGGCGCCGGCCGTCGAGAGCGCGAACATGGAACCTCCGGGGGTGTCCCACCTTCAACGCGCGACGATGCCCGAGCGTGCCAGGCGCGACGGTCACGCGTCGCGGCGGTACACCTGGGTCGCACGAGTCTCGCGGCCGTCCGGATGCCAGGTGACCTGCAGCACCGCGAGCAGAGAGCCGTCGTCGCTCACGCGTCGCCGCGAGTACGCGATGCGGTGTCCGCCTGCGAACGTGGAGCTGTCGAGCACCCCGGGAGCCACGTGCTCGAACGATGCGGTGACGCCCGCCGCGCCCGACACCTCGTGTGTGCCGGTGCCCACCAGCCCGCCGTATCCGGCCTCGTGCTCGGTGCCCGCGGCATCGGTCCAGGACACCGCGAAGTTGACGCGGTCGGCGTCGACCTCGATCACGTACAGGCCGGACGCGGGACTGTCCCCCTGCTCGTAGAACGAGAGCTCGGGCATCAATCGCCAGGTTCCGGCGTACCGGGTTTCCATGTTCTCCACGCTAGCCCCGAGGGGCCGCCCGTGCAGGCCGGGGCGTGCTCAGGCCGCGAGCCCCAGCTCCCGGAAGCCGCGCCAGGCCATCGCTACGTTGAGCGGCCGCTCAAGCACCGCCCACGACGCGCACTTGGTGACCGCGATGCCTCGCAGCCTCGCCTCGAGCCCGGGGTCCTCGCAGCCCGTCTCCTCCCGGTACGCCGCCACCGCTGACTCCACGCCCTCGACCGGCAGCGCGGTGTAGAGGAAGGAGAGGTCCACGGCCCGCTCGCAGCCGGCCATCTTGCCCCAGTCGATGATTCCGGCGAATTCGCCCTGCTCCGCGAGCAGATTGGAGCCGTGCGGATCCGCGTGCGACCACACGCGCTCGGTGGGCGCCGGCGCCGCCACCGCATCGGCCCACAGCAGTCGCGCGCCGCCTATGTCCAGCCGCTCCCCGGACGGACCCTTCGCGTCCCCCAGCAGGTCCAGCGCCCATTCCAGGTTGGTGGCGCGGTCCGCGAGGTCGATGGACTGCTCCGGGTTGAACCAGGCCTCGGCGGGCGCGGGGACGTGCACCTGGGCGAGGGCCCGGCCCACGGCG
>NZ_JAHEBP010000114.1 GCF_024642165.1 Demequina sp. | reverse complement strand
CCCACCGCGTCGCCGATGGGGTCGAAGACGGGGGTGCCCGCGAGGCGCGCGACGTAGACGCGGTCGACTCCGGTGCTCATGCGCACAGCCTAGTCCCGGGGTGCCGGAACTCCCGGGATGCCAGGCAGGCCGCCCGCGACCTCAGCCGCGGGCCCGCTCCCAGCACGCGAGCAGGGCCTCGACGCTCACGCGCACGTCGTCGGCGGTGGTGGCCTGGTCGGACACGGAGATGCGCATCGCCCTCCTGCCCTTCCAGACGGTGCCGCCGGCCCACATCGTCCCCTCCGCCTGGGAGGCGTCGATGACGGCAGCCGTCACCGCATCGTCCCCCCGCCCTCCGGGGGCCTCGCCGAACGCCACGAGCACCTGGTTGAGGGCCACGGGCGCGAGCACGTCCGCGCCCGCGGCGGAGAGCGCGTCCGCGAAGGCGCGGGCGTGGGCGCACGTGCGCTCGACCAGGTCGGCGACGCCGGATCGCCCGTTCGATGCCAACATCGCCCAGGTCTCGACGCCGCGGGCCCGCTGGGACATCTGCAGTCCCAGGTGGATGGCGGGCCGCTCATCCGCCGCGGCCAGGTAGGCCGCCTGCATCGACATCGCACGCTCCAGGTCCGCGCGCTCGCGGACGATCGCGATGCCCGAGTCATAGGGCACGTTGAGCCACTTGTGGGCGTCCGTCCCCCAGGAATCGGCGAGCTGCACGCCCGCGACCTGGTGGCGCAGCGCCGGCGAGGCCTGGGCCCACATCCCGAACGCGCCGTCGATGTGCACCCAGCCGCCGCGCTCGCGCACGCCGGGGATGATCGCCTCGAACGGGTCGGATGCGCCCGTGTTGACGTTGCCCGCCTGGAGGACCACGAGCGTGAGCGCGTCCGTGTCGGCGGGGAAGGCGGCGGGGTCGATCGCGCCGTAAGCATCCGTGGCCACACGTTCCACGCGGTCCACGCCCAGGCCGGCGAGGCGTAGCGCCTTGAGGGCGGAGGCGTGGCACTCCTCGCCGGTGACGATGCGCAGCGGAGGGGCGCCGAACAGGCCACGCTGGTGCACGTCCCAGCCCGCACGCGCCAGCAGGGCGTCGCGGCCGGCGATGATGCCGGTGAGGTTGGCGAGGGTGGCTCCGGCGGTGAAGGTGGCGGTGGCCGTGGCGGGCAGGCCCAGGAGGTCCACCACCCACCCGGCGGCGACCTCGTCGAGCGCGGCAGCGGTGGGCGACATCACTGGCAGCGCGGCGTTCTGATCCCACTGCCCCGCCAGCACCGCGGCGGCCGCGGCGGCGTTGTCGACCCCTCCGTTGACGAAGCCGAAGTAGCGCCCCATCGACTGCGCGACCGTCGCGGGCGAGCCGAACGCGTCGAGCTCCGCGAGCACCTCGCGCGCGTCGATCCGGCCGTCCTGGAGCGGCCGGCGGAAGACGTCGAGCGCGGCGACTGCGGCCGGGGTGGGTGCGACGGGACGATGCGCGGCGCCGGCCAGGTACACGCCCGCCCGGCGGGCGGCTTCCGTGACGAGCGCGATGCGCTCGCGGGTGAGGGCGAGTGAACGCGGGCTGGTGAGGGCCGGGGTGAGGTCGACGGTGCTCATGACCACCATGGTGCGTCGACTGGCACCGGAGCGAAAGGGCCACGGCGGACACGTCTGGCACTTGCCCAAGGGGGCCAGTAGGCGCTGAGATGGACCCATGCGCACCACCGCCGATCAGCTCTCCGGCGTGCTCGACCACTGGAAGTCGGGCACCGGACCGCTCTACCACCAGCTCTCCGACGCGATCGTGTCGCTCGCGGAGGCGGGCTCCCTCGAGCACGGCTCGCGACTGCCGTCGGAGCGCGCGCTCGCCGCGCGGCTCCACCTGTCCCGCAACACGGTGACCGCGGCATACCAGCGGCTGCGGGACCAGGGCTGGCTCGAGGCGTCGCCGGGCTCGGCGCCGCGGCTGGGCACCCGCTCGCGCGGGGTCACGGCGCTGACGGCGCAGGACCGGTTCTCACGCATCTTGGTAGGCCAGCAGGAGCCGCTCGTGGCGCTCAATACGGCGTCGCCGCCGCCGGCGCCGGTGGTGTCCGAGGCGCTCGCGGCGCCGGAGCGGTTCCTCGGCGGCGTCGCGGCGGTGGGCAACGGCTACGCGGCGCTTGGGGACCGGGACCTGACGTTGGCGGTGACGGACCACCTGCGCGCGTCCGGGCTCGCCGCACGCCCCGATGAGGTGGTGCTCACCGCCGGTGCCCAGCAGGCGTTGTGGCTCGCGGTGACCGCGCTCGCGACCTCCTCGACCCCGGTGGCGCTGGAGTCCATCACGTACCCCGGGGTGTTCGACGCGATCGCCGCGGCCGGGTCCAGGCCCGTGGCGCTGCCGATGACCGAGGCGGGCCTCGACGTCGACGGCTCGATCAAGATGCTGAGGGCCGCGCGCCCCGACCTCGCCTACGTCACCACGTTCAACAACCCCACCGGCACGGCGCTGTCCGACGCGGACGCGGTGCGCCTTCTCGACGCCGCCGCGTCCACCGAGACCACGGTGATCGACGATCGCACCATCGGCGAGCTGGCCCTCGCCGGCGACCGTCGTCGCCCCTTCGCGGCCCTGGGGACGGCGGCCTCGGTGGTGACCGTGGGCGGGCTCTCCAAGGTGTTCTGGGGCGGGCTGCGCATCGGCTGGCTCCACACCAACGCGACGCTCGCCGCCCAGCTGCGCCACCGCCGAGCCGCGATGGACCTGGGCAGCCCGGCGCTGTTCCAGCGCGTGGGCGCGCGCCTGCTGCGCGACCACTTCGAGGACACGCTCGCGTGGCGGCTCGAGTCGCTGCGCGAGTCGCTCGACGCAACCCTGGAGGCGATCGCGGACGCGGGGCTGGACTGGGAGGTGGTCGAGCCCGTGGGCGGCCCGTCGCTGTGGGTGCGCATGCCGGGTGCCTCCGCCGAGCGATTCGCCGAGCGGGCCGAGCGTGCGGGCGTGCCGATCGTCGCGGGCGCGGCGTTCTGCGTGGTGCCCGGTCAGGGCGCGGACCGCTTCCGGCTGCCGTTCTACCTCCCGCCCGAGCAGATGCGGCTGGGGATCAAGACGCTGGCCGACAGGGCGGCCTAGCGGCGGGGCGGCCTGGGGCTGCGCGCCTGACCGCGCGGCGAGCCGGGCGCAGCCGGTACCGTCGAGTGAGGCGACGCCCAAGGGGGGACGATGCTGCTGTTCTACGTGGACGAGTCGGGCGGGACCTCGATGAGGTTCGCCGCTCCCACGCATGGGCGGACGCGGGCGCCGGGCGCCAGCGAGCTGTTCGTGCTGAGCGCGGTGGGCGTCCACGACTCCTCCCGGGAGCCGCTCGCGCTCGAGCTGCAGGCGGTGAAGGAGCGTGCGTTCGGCGACGCGGCCGCGCGGCTCGAGTGGGGCGACACGGAGCTCAAGGGCAAGCACCTGGCCCACCTCGACCACAACATCCGCGACGGCGCCCACGACGACGTCCCGGCGGGCTACGCGGCGGTGGACGATCTGCACCGGCTCCACCTGCTGCTGCGGGACTTGGGGCAGGTGTTCGCAAAGTTCCGGCCGCTGGTGTTCTCCGTGGTGGTGGACAAGCGGGCGATCCTCGAGTCCGGTTCACGCGCCAACCCCCTGGGAGCCGCCTACGCGCAGCTGTACGCGCGGGTCGCGCTCACGCTGGAGCATGTCAATCGCGGCGAAGGAGCCGTCTTCGTCGCGGACCAGCAGGACGAGCACGAGGCGTACTTCAAGAGCGGTGCGATGCGCGAGGACCTGCGGACCCTGACCTCGAAGGGCAAGAACCGGCCCAACTTCAGGCTGCTGATCGACAAGCCGGTGTGGATCGACGCGGGGCTCAGCACGTGGGATCGCGAGCTGATCCAGCTGGCGGACCTGGTCGCGTACGCGAGCTACGAGTGGTACAAGATCCGCGCCGCGCCCGCCTCGCGCCACTTCCTGTGGGACAAGATCGAGCCGTGCTTCGCGGCACACTGGAACACCACCAAGGCGCAGGGCGGCGGCATCATCGTCTACCCGGATCCCGGGAAGTACCCTCCCGTGCGGTGATCGCGGGGCGGGTCATCGCCTCAAGCGACGCATCCACTCCTCGATGGCGTCCGGGTCCCGCGGGAGCGCCGCGGACAGGTTCTCCACGCCGTCCTCGGTGACCAGCACATCGTCCTCGATGCGGATGCCGATGCCTCGCAGCTCCTCGGGCGCCACCAGGTCGCCCTCCTGGAAGTACAGGCCGGGCTCGATGGTGAAGACCATGCCGGGCTCGAGGATGCCCTCGCGGTAGAGCTCGGCCTTGGCCTCGGAGCAGTCGTGGACGTCGAGTCCAAGGTGGTGCGAGGTGCCGTGGACCATCCAGCGGCGGTACAGCTTGGACTCCGGATCGTCCGCCTCCGGCACGATGCCCCACTCGGTGAGGCGCCTCTCGATGACGGCCATGGCGGCGAAGTGCACGTCGAGGAACCGGACCCCTGGCTTGGCGGCGGCGAAGGCCGCGTCCGCCGCCTCGAGGACCACCTCGTAGACCCGGCGCTGTGCGGGGGAGAAGGTCCCGTCGACGGGGAAGGTGCGGGTGATGTCCGCGGTGTAGAGGCTCTCGACCTCCACGCCGGCGTCGAGCAGCAGGAGGTCGCCCTCGCGCACCTGACCCGTGTTGGAGATCCAGTGCAGCGTGGTCGCGTGGGGGCCCGAGGCGGCGATGGTCTCGTACCCCACCGCATTGCCCTCTTCGCGCGCGTGGCCGTCGAACGTCGCCTCGACCACGCGCTCGCCGCGCTTGTGGGCGATCGCGCGGGGCAGCACGCCCACCACGCGCTCGAAGCCCGCGATGGTCGCGTCCACCGCGTCACGCAGCTGTTGGACCTCGTACTCGTCCTTCACGAAGCGCATCTCGGCCAGCGCCACGCGCACCTTCTTGCGCGGGTGCGCGGCGAGGCGGATGGGCGGGAGGTCGGAGAGCGGCTTGGTGGCGATGCCTGTCATGGCCGTGAAGTCGGCGAGGCTCGGGCGGCGACCGATCCAGAACTCGCCGGACCGGGCGTCCGAGTAGAAACCCTCGTGGCCGGGCCCGACCGGAGGGATCAGGTACAGCGTGGCCTCGTGGCCCTCCCCCTCGCGCGGCTGCATGACCAGGATGGCGCCCGGCTCGTGGTCGATGCCCAGGCCGGTCAGGTACGTGAAGTCCGTGGTGGGGCGGAACCGGTAGTCGGTGTCGTTGGAGCGCACCTTGAGGTTGCCCGCGGGGACCACGATGAGCTCGCCGGGGAACAGGGCGCTGAGACGCTCGCGGCGCCGCGCGGCGTAGGGTGCCGCCGCGATCCGCGTGACCTCGATGTCCTCGTGCGGGGCCCAGCGGGACCCCATGAAGTCCTTGAATTCGGCGGAGGTGGGGCGGGTGGCGCGGGACCTGTTGGTCTCTTCCTTGTCGTTCACCGGTCCATGGTCGCACGGGGGTGGGGGGACGATGCGCGGTGGCGCGGGCACGGCATCGTCCGTGCGGGTGAGGGTCGCCGCGACATACTGGCGACGTGCGCATCGACCTCCATACCCACTCGACGGTCTCCGACGGCAGGGGCGCGCCCGCCCAGGTGATGCGGGAGGCCGCCGAGGCCGGGCTCGACATCGTGGCCCTGACGGACCACGACTCGACGGACGGCTGGGAGGAGGCCGCGGCGGAGGCGGACCGCCTGGGGCTGGGGTTCGTGCCCGGGATCGAGGTCTCGGCGAAGGACCGCTGGGTGTCGATCCACATGCTCGCGTACTGGCCGCGAGGGGACGATGCGGCGCTCGCGGAGATCCTGGCGCGCACCCGCGAGGCGCGGGTGGGCCGGGCGCGGACCATGGTCGAGCGCATCGCCGTCGACTACGCGCTGGAGTGGGAGGACGTGGTCGCGCGATCCGGCGACGCGGCCACGGTGGGACGGCCGCACATCGCGGATGCCATGGTGGCGAGGGGGCACTTCGCGTCGCGCGACGAGGTGTTCGTCGAGGTGCTGGCGAACCGGTCGCGCTACTACGTGCACCATTACGCGCCTGACGTGCACGAGGCGGTGCGCGCCATCCGGGCGGCGGGCGGCGTGCCGGTGTTCGCCCACCCGGGAGCCCATGCCCGAGGTCGCGTGGTGCCGGACTCGGTGATCGCGTCGCTCGCGAAGGCCGGGCTGGCGGGGCTCGAGGTGGACCATCGCGATCACGACGCGTCGCAGGTGGAGCGGCTCGCGGCGCTCGCCGGGCGGCACGGGCTGATCCGCACCGGGTCCTCCGACTACCACGGCACGGGCAAGCCCAACCGGCTCGGGGAGAACCTTACGTCGGTGGCCGCGTACGAAGCGTTGGTCGCTCAGCGGGCGTAGGCCGGAGCCTGGCGACACTCAGCCGCACCGTTAAGTGGATTCTGCTCGAAAAGCGACACTCAGCCGCACCGTTGATGGGCGCCGCACCGCTGATGGGCGCGGGCGATCACGGTCGGGTCACTCGGACGCGGGCTGCGCCTGGGGCGCCGCGCCATCGCCGGAGCCGCCCGAGCGGCGACGACGGTTG
>NZ_JAHEBP010000022.1:20980-25666 GCF_024642165.1 Demequina sp. | reverse complement strand
ACGCGGCCGTGGGCGCCTGCGCCGTGGCGATGGGCTGCGTCGCGGTACCCAGGTCCGCGTCCGAGACCGGAGGAGCCGGGGCGACTGCGGGCACCGGCGCGGTCGCCGGGGT
This sequence comes from Demequina sp., assembly GCF_024642165.1. Classification (GTDB taxonomy): domain Bacteria; phylum Actinomycetota; class Actinomycetes; order Actinomycetales; family Demequinaceae; genus Demequina. Next base: position 25,554 of record NZ_JAHEBP010000022.1, on the reverse strand, counting down.
CGCCTCAGCGGACGATGCGGCGGGTGCCGGGGACGATGCGGCGGGTGCCGGCGCATCGGCGCGGCCTGCCGGAGGGGGCGGCGGGGGAGGCGGGGCCTGCTGCGTGCTCACCGTCGCGATGGGCTGCGTGGCGGGCTGGGGAACCTGCGCTCGCGCGGGCCGCGGGGCTGTCTCGGGTATGGCGGGCGTGGTCGCCGGCGCGTCATCCCGGCGGCTGCCGCCCAGGATGAGCGACGCGACGGACGGCGCACCTGCTGCGCGGGTCACGGAGACGCGATCGGTGTCGGGCACGGAGGTGTCTGGGGACACGTTGAGGGCGCTCGCTTTCTTGGCGCATCAGCGTCTGTTGTGACTAGTGGTCCTATCATCGTCCTCCAACGTACGGCCGCATAACCACGTGCCCGGCATTTGGAGAAATTGTTACGTGAGATCGCGGCGCATTGTGGTAAGCCAACCCACCGCGGCCGCCACCGCTCCGTAGCCCAGCAGCACCAGCAGCCCGGCCCACGCCGGTAGCAGGTCGGACAGTCCCGACGCCGAGTAGAAGCTGGATCCCGCGATCGCCTCTCCGGCGGCGCCGGGCAGGAACCTGGCGACGGGAGCGGCGGCGTCCCACAGGCCCAGCGCGATCCGCAGGATCGGCTCGACCAGCTGGGTCCAGGCGAGCAGCCCCACGATCACCACCACCTGGTTGGTGACCAGCGTGCCGAATCCCACCCCGACGATCATCCACGCGGCCATGGCGACCGCGGACAGCGCGAGCGCGCGCCACGCGTCGGTGCCGTCGAGACCCGCGCCGTCACCGGCGAGGGCGAGCGCCGGCGCGCCCACGGCGAGGGTCGCCGCCGAGCTGGCCACGCCGTACAGCACGGCGAAGGGCACGGTAGCCACGAGCTTCGCCAGCACGATGCGGGCGCGGCTCGGCTCCGCGAGCACCGCCGTCTCGATGGTCCGATGGCGGAACTCCTGGGTCACCACGATCGCGCCGAACGTCAGCGGGAAGACGTACCCGAGCGTCACGCCCGCGGTGTACACCGTGAGCGCGAGCTGGTCGGGCGGGACGGTGAGCTCCTGACCGCCGGACGCGCCGTCGCCGGCCAAGGCCATCGCGAGCGCGAGCGAGCCCGCGAACAGCGCGATGGTGCCGATCATGATGAGCAGCAGCACCCACCACAGCCGCGTCGTGAGGATCTTGCGCAGCTCGGAGCGGATCGCGGCTCTCATGAGGCGTCCTGGGTGAGGCGCAGGAACACCGATTCGAGGGTGTCGCCGGACTCGGCCAGCGAGTGGACCTCGATGCCGGCCACGAAGGCCCGCGCGCCCAGCTCCGCGGCGGGTGTGCCGGGGACCACGAGCTCCGTGGGAGACGCGAGGCGAGCGTCGGGCCAGTCATCCGCGAGCAGCGCGAGGCGGGCCGTATCCGGCGACCGCAGGGTGGCGGAGGGCCGTGCAAGCCGGTGAAGATCGACCAGCGAGGAGGCGTGCCGGATCCGGCCGCGGGCGATCACCACCACGTCGTCCACCGTCTGCTCGACCTCGCCCAGCAGGTGTGAGGACAGCAGCACGGTGCCGCCGCGTCTCGCGAACGCGCGCAGGAAGCCGCGCATCCAGGTGATCCCCGCGGGGTCCAGGCCGTTCGCGGGCTCGTCCAGGACCAGCGCGACGGGGTCGCCCAGCAGCGCGGTGGCGAGCCCCAGCCGCTGACGCATGCCCATCGAGAAGCCGCCCACGCGCCTCGTGGCCGCGTCGCTGAGACCCACGTCGGCGAGCGCTCGCTCACACCGCGCATCGTCCGCGCCCACCATGGGCGCCACCACCCTCAGGTGGTCGATCGCCGTGCGCCCGGGGTGGAAGGCGGGCTCGAGCTGAGCGCCCACCACCGTGCCGGGCCGGTCGATCTCGCGATACGGCCGGCCGCCGATGCTGGTCGAGCCGGACGTGGGGGAGACCAGGCCCAGCAGCGCGCGCAGCGTGGTCGACTTTCCCGCCCCGTTGGGTCCCAGGAATCCCGTGACGCGGCCCGGCTCGGCGACGAACGACGCGTCGTCGACCGCCGTCACCGCGCCGAACGTCTTGCCCAGCCCGGAGACTTCGATGCGTGGTCCGTCCATGCGCTCCTCGCCCTTCGCTTCGCAGGGGAACTCACCTGTATTCTTGCGGAACCATGGACCCTGACAGTTCCAGTCCCCGATGACCCCGTGGATCCTTGTGGGCGTGGGCGTGATGCTCACGCTCGGCACCGCGATCTTCGTGGCGGCAGAATTCGCGCTCGTCTCCCTCGACCCCGCGCACGTCGAGGACGGCCCGGGCGGGCGCCGCGTGCGCCGGGCGTTGCGTCGGCTCTCCACCCAGCTCTCCGGCGCTCAGGTGGGGATCACGCTCACCACCATCCTGCTCGGCTACACGGCGCAGCCGGCCCTGGTCGAGCTGCTGGAGGTGCCGCTGTCCTCGAGCGCCCTGTCCCGAGCCGCCGTCGCCGGCCTGGCCGGAACGCTGTCCCTCATCATCGTCAACTCCTTCTCGATGATCATCGGCGAACTGGTCCCCAAGAACCTGGCGCTCGCGGAGCCCATGCGCACCGCGCGAGTGGCTGCACCGCTCAACATGGCGTTCACCACCGCGCTGAGCCCGGTGATCGCGACGCTCAACTCCGCCGCCAACGGGATCCTGCGGCTGATGGGCATCGAGCCGAAGGAGGAGCTCGCGGGCGGCCGCTCTCGGCACGAACTCGCGGCGCTGGTGCGCCGCAGTGCCGAGGCGGGCACGTTGGCCCCCTCGACGGCGCTGCTGCTCAAGAACTCCATCGAGCTGGACGACCTGGCGGCGATCGACGTGATGACCGATCGCACGCGGCTTCACACGTTGCCGCGGGACGCGACGGCGGCGGACGTGATCGCGGCGTCCCGGGCCAGCGGCCACTCGCGCTTCCCGGTGGTGGGCTCGGGCTCGGACGACATCCTCGGCATCGTCCACCTCCGTGCCGCGATCGCCGTGCCGGCTCATCAGCGGGCCGACCGTTCGGTGCGCTCGCTCATGGATGACGCGCCGCGCATCCCCGAGACCATGCGGATGCGGCCGCTGCTGGTGGAGCTGCGCGGCCTGGGCCACCAGTGCGCGGTGGTGGTCGACGAGTACGGAGGCACCGCGGGGCTCGTGACGCTCGAGGACGTGGTCGAGGAGCTGGTGGGCGAGGTCGCGGACGAGCACGATCGCAGACGCGCCTCGGTGCACCGCGCCCCCGGCGGCGCGTGGATCGTGCCCGGCGAGCTGCGCCCCGACGAGGTGCAGGAGCGCACCACGCTGGTGGTCCCGGAATCGCCCGCCTACGAGACCGTGGGCGGGTTCGTGATGGCACGGCTGGGTCGGATCGCCGAGCCGGGCGACGAGGTCACCGCGGAGCGCCTGCGCGTGCGCGTCGAGCGCATGGACGGCCGCCGCATCGACCGGGTGCGCCTCACGCCCCTCGAGCCGGAAGAGGAGCAGCCATGAGCCTCGGCATGGTCATCGCCGTCGTAGGCCTGCTGCTCGCGAACGCCTTCTTCGTCGGGGCCGAGTTCGCCATCATCTCCGCGCGCCGCAGCTCGATCGAGCCCCTCGCAGCGCAAGGCTCCCGGCCGGCCAAGACGGTGCTGTGGGCCATGGAGAACGTGTCGCTGATGCTCGCGACGGCGCAGCTGGGCATCACGGTGTGCTCCGTGGCGCTCGGAGTGGTCGCGGAGCCCGCGATCGCCCACGCCGTCGAGCCCGTGCTGTACGGCCTGGGCCTGCCCACGGGCGCAGCGCACGGAGTCGCCGTCGCGATCGCGCTGCTCATCATCGTGAGCCTTCACGTGATCGTGGGCGAGATGGTGCCCAAGAACGCGGCGGTGTCGAGCCCCGACCGCGCGGCGCTCGTGTTCGGCCCGCCGCTGGTGGCGGTCGCCCGCGTCGCGAAGCCCATCATCTGGGTGCTCAACTGGTTCGCCAACGTCTTGGTGAAGCTGCTGGGTGTCGAGCCCAAAGACGAGGTGACCAGCGCGTTCACGGCGGACGAGGTGCACAGCATCGTGGAGCGTTCGTCCGCCGAGGGCACGCTGTCGGATCCGCACGGACTGCTCACCATGGCCATCGAGTTCTCGGAGCGCTCCGTCGAGGAGGTGATGGTGCCCCTGGACAAGGTGCGGGCGCTCGACCTGGGCGTGACCGTCGACGATCTCGAGCGGATCGCCACGGAGACCGGCTACTCGCGCTTCCCCGTCGCGGAGGCCGGCGCCCTCGTGGGCTACCTCCACATCAAGGACGCGCTGTACGCCCGTCCCGGCGAGCGGGAGGAGCCCATTCAGTCCTGGCGCGTGCGCGACCTGCCCTCGATCACCCCGGATTCCGAGGTCGAGACCGCGCTCGCGCTGATGCGGCGCTCCGGCGCTCACGTGGCGGCCGTGCGGACGGACGATGCGACGCTAGGCGTGGTGTTCTTGGAGGACATCCTCGAGGAGTTGGTGGGTGAGGTGCGCGACTCGCTGGCCCGTCGCGAGCAGGCCTCGTAGGGCGTGTGGATCACGTCGTCGGGAGTGGCCAAGGGTCCGACGGCGCCG